>CAZRHZ010000187.1:0-4157 GCA_964599995.1 uncultured Anaerolinea sp.
ATCTAGCATAGCATATTTCAGAGAATCGTGAATAATAAAAATGGTTTTTAATGCTTGACAAAATACTTCATTTTCAATACAATCTAGACAATGTAAAGATTATACCTTAATTATCGAACGGAGGTCCATACATGAGTCAATTTCAGCAGTACAAGCAGCAGATCGTCGATTCCGCTCAAAAATTGACCCGGCTTGGGTTTCTCATGGCGACGGGCGGAAATTTGTCGCTGAGGATCTTGGGTCAAAAAGTCTTTGCCATCACCCCATCCAATTATGATTACATGAAAATGACTCCTGAGGATATCTGTGTGCTGGATTTCGACCTCAACGTGCTTGAGGGGACTTTGAAACCTTCTGTAGAGGCAGCCATGCACGCCGCCATCTATCAGGTACGCGGAGACGTGAACGCAATTGTTCACACCCACCAGGTTTACGCCAGCGCGCTTTCCACCATCAACAAACCCATCCCGGCGCTTTTTGACGAACAGGCACGCTTTCTGGGCAAACAGGTCGCCATCATCCCTTACGGCCCCTCCGGCACCGGGATGTTGAAAGACAAGATCGCCAAAAACGTGCAGGATCACAACAACGCCTACATCATGCAGAACCACGGCGCTTTATGCTTTGGCCATGACCTTGAGCGCGCCGAGCACAACGTGGAGATCCTTGAAAAATGCTCCCTGGCTTACCTGCTGGCTTTGTGCAGCGAGCAAAAGATAAGCAAGGTCCCGCTCGTGATCCGTGAGATCGCCTTTGCCAAACTGCGCAAGGACCAAAAGCGCGTCGAAGCTGGAATCCTCAAAACCAGTGGTGAATAACCAATAAACACCAATCCTATAAAAAATGGAGTAGCCATGACTGAACAAAAGTACGCCATCAGTGAATACCCGAATGTGAAAGAAGTTTATGCGGGGTTGAACAACCTGATCAACGTGCCCCTGCGCCCCCTGCGCGAGGACAAAATGAAGGATGTGTTGGGTTATTTCGATACGAAATGCAAGCGCTCGAAGGAAATCACGGATGAAGCCAAAAAATACATCCCGGGCGGCGTGCAGCACAACCTGGCCTTCAACTATCCGTTTCCGATTGCCGTGGAAAAGGCCAAAGACGCTCACATGTGGGACGTGGATGGCAACAAGTACATCGACTTTTTACAGGCCGGAGGTCCGACCGTGCTGGGCAGCAACTATGGCCCCGTCACTGACAAGATCATCGACATGCTCAAAACCTGCGGTCCTGTGACCGGCCTCTTCCATGAATACGAATTGAAACTGGCCCAGATCATCAACCGCTTCATGCCTTCCATCGAGATGTTCCGCATGCTCGGTACCGGCACGGAGAGTGTGATGGCCGCCATCCGCGGCGCACGCACTTTTACCGGCAAGAAGAAGATCATCAAGTCCGGCGGCGCGTATCACGGCTGGAGTGATTCCATGGTCTACGGCCTGCATGTGCCCGGCACCGGCCGGCTCGAAGCCAAGGGCATCCCCGTGGGAGCCACGGCCAACACCCAGGAATTCTTCCCCAACGATATTGGCTCACTTAAACGCCTGCTGATCGCCAACCGCCTTCTGGGCGGAACCGCCGCGGTCATCGTGGAACCTGTCGGCCCCGAATCTGGCACGCGCCCGGTGGATTTTGATTTCAACAAGAAAGTGCGCGAACTGTGTGATGAATTCGGCGCGCTCTTGATCTTCGACGAAGTGGTGACCGGCTTCAGGCTCGGTTTGGGCGGCGCCCAGGGTTATTTCGGCGTCAAACCCGACATGACCATCTTCGGCAAGTGTGTTACGGGCGGCTTCCCCATGGCGGGGGGCGTCGGCGGTCGCGCGGACGTGATCGGCTGTTTCGCGGCTGGCATCGGCGGCAAGACCGGCGAACGCGCCTACATCGGCGGAACGCTGTCTGCCAACCCGCTATCCTGTGTGGCCGGCTACTATGCCCTGGAAGAAATGGAACGAACCAACGCCCCGGTGATCGCTGGCAAGGCCGGTGACCGCCTGACCGCGGGCTTGAAAACCATGATCGCCAAGTACGGTCTGCCTTATGTGGCTTACAACCAGGGTTCCATCGTCCACCTCGAGACCTCGGGTGTCATGCTGCTTGATCTGCGTAACCCGGTGAAACTGCTCAAGGAATTGAAACCCCGCAAGCATCTGATCGAGCAAATGGGCGCGGCCTACATGGCCAACGGCATGATCACCCTGGCTGGCAGCCGCATGTACACCAGCATGGCAGATACCGACAAGGTGATCGACGACGCCCTTGCCAGGTTCGACCTGGTTTTATCCGGCGTGGAAGGTGTGTAATTGAACGTGTTTGACATACAATTAATGAAAATTCATGATTCAGGAGATGCGCATGACCGATGAACCCGTGATCCTCGCAATTGACCATGGAACCTCGAGCATGAAAGTGGCTCTGATCACGGTCAACGGTACCGTTCTGGGCTGGGAATCTGAACCTGTTCGACTGCTCCTCACCCCGGACGGGGGTGCCGAGCAATCCCCGGAGGAGTGGTGGCAGGCCTTTGTAAATTGCACACGACGCGTGCTTTCCAAGGGGCTGGTGAAGGCCAACCGTGTCAAGGCCATCTGCTGTTCCACGCAGGGCGAGGGCACCATCCCCGTCGACAAGGACGGCAAAGCGCTGATGAACTGCATCCTCTGGATGGACATGCGCGGCGCAGCCAACCTGAAAAAGCAATTTTCTGGTCTCATCAATGTTACCGGCGCAGGGTTGAACAACACCCTGCGCTGGATTCGTTTAACCGGCGGCATGCCCTCGATGACAGGCAAGGACCCGGCCGCCCACATGCTGCTCATCCGCGACCAATATCCGGATGTGTACGCCAAAACCCACAAGTTCCTCAACGTGCTGGATTATCTGAATCTGCGCTTGACCGGACGTTTCACCGCCACCTTCGACTCGATCCTGACCTCGTGGGTGACCGACAACCGCGACCCGGATGCCATCCGCTATTCGCCCGATCTCATCAAGGACTGCGGCATTGATGCCAACAAGTTCCCCGAGATCGTGCTCTGTACCGCCGTTCTCGGCAACCTGCAGGAGGAAGCTGCGTCAGCGCTGGGGCTTTCGAAAGACGTCAAAGTGGTGGCGGGTGCCATTGACAACACGGCTGCCGCCATTGGTTCCGGCGCGGTCGAAGATTATATTCCGCACCTCTACATCGGCACTTCCTCGTGGGTGACCGCCCATGTGCCTTACAAGAAAACCGACATCACCTCTTCCATGGCCTCGCTGCCTTGCGCGGTACCCGGGCGCTACCTATTGGTCGCCCTGCAGGCCACCGCTGGCGGTAACCTGACCTGGCTGCGCGACAACATCCTCTACCACAAGGACGAGCTGCTGCAAGAAGCGGACGTGCCCGACATCTTCAAGGTGCTCGATCAGATCACCGCGCGTACCCCCGCCGGCAGCAACGGTGTGATCTATACCCCTTGGATTTGGGGGGAACGCGCCCCCGTGGAAGACAAGAACCTGCGGGCGGGCTTGTACAACCTGTCGCTCAACAATCACCGTGAAGACATCATCCGCGCCTTTTTGGAGGGTATCGCCCTCAACACGCGCTGGCTGATGGAACCCGTCGAGCGTTTCATGAACCGCAAGGTGCCCGCCATCAACATCGTGGGCGGTGGCGCGCAGTCTGACGTGTGGTGCCAGATCTTCGCGGACGTGATGAACGTGCAGATCAGGCAGGTGACCGATCCCGTGCAGGCCAACGCGCGCGGCGCGGCCTGGATTGGCGCGGTCGGCCTCGGCGAGATCACCTATGCGGATGTCGCCAAGCTGGTGCGCTTCAAGAAGACCTACGTTCCAGATTCTCAAAACCGCGGGTTGTACGATACACGTTTTGGGGTCTACAAAGACATTTACAAGCAAATGAACGGCATCTACAAACGCTTGAACAGTTGAACCAAATCACTTATTAAGGAGTAAGGCATGCCCGAAAAATCCTTTAAACTCTATCCATACCGCTGGGTGGTGCTGGCGGTCTTCATGTTCATCAACCTCACCATCCAGATCCTGTGGATCACCTATTCGCCTATCACCGGCGCAGCGGCCCAATATTACGGCGTCACCGACCAGAAGATCGGATTTTTGGCCATGTCGTTCATGGTGGCCTTCATCCCGCT
>CAZRHZ010000188.1:0-4151 GCA_964599995.1 uncultured Anaerolinea sp.
CTGGCGCCTTGTTCCAGCAGGAAAACCACCGCTTTGGCATCTCGCACAGTGGTTGAAGCGTAGGTCAGCGAGCCGGTATCTTCATAGATACCCAATAGCAAAAGTGTAGCTTGGATCGTGCTGGTCTGGATATTGCGGTCGCGTATTATTTCCACCAACAGGGTGGTGGTTGCGCCGACTTTCTCGATCTTCCGTGTCCAATCCTCAGGCAGGTCTGGCCTTTGCTGATGGTGGTCAATGACGTGGATTTTCGTGTTCTTTGTGATCCCCTTAAGCGTGACCAGCGACTGGGTGTCCACCAAAATGACCGAACGCACCGGTTGGTGCAGCAGGTCACGCGGTTCTACGAAGGGTAATTCTGATCCGTACAGGTTGATGAACTTGTGCGCGTTGCGATTGATCCGCCCGGGCAGTACCGCCTTGGAATCAGGATTGATCAGGCATGCTGCCAGCGTGGAGGCCAGCGCGTCAAAATCCGCCTGTTCATGGGTCAGAATGATTTCCATGTGAATTATTGTAACATTAAGCCAATTTTGAATGATTCAACGCTCGACTTCTTGGGATTACAATTAGTACTTGTTTGTCGGACCAGGCAAGATACGAACTCACTGAACAACGAAGGAAAAACATGGGAAACGAGAAGAA
Source organism: uncultured Anaerolinea sp. (assembly GCA_964599995.1). Lineage (GTDB taxonomy): Bacteria > Chloroflexota > Anaerolineae > Anaerolineales > Anaerolineaceae > UBA6107. The sequence continues at coordinate 646 of CAZRHZ010000188.1, forward strand.
AGTCCTTTTGGCGGTGTTGGCACATCCTGATGATGAAACATTCGGGACGGGGGGGACGCTGGCATATTATGCCAGTCGTGGTATTGAGGTTCATTTGGTTTGCGCCACGCGGGGAGAGGTCGGTGATGTTGACCCCGAAATGCTGCAAGGATTTTCGAGTGTGGCCGAATTGCGTGAACATGAACTTAATGAGGCCGCGCGGGTGTTGGGTATCACCCAGGTTCACCTGCTTGATTATCGCGATTCAGGCATGGCCGGTTCGCCTGATAATCAGCATCCGCGTGCGCTGGTTGCAGCCAACCTTGAGGTCGTGGCGGGTGAGGTGGTGCACTTCATCAGGCAGTTACAACCCCAGGTGATGATCACTTTTGATCCCATCGGCGGCTACATGCACCCGGACCACATCGCGATTCACCGGGCGACTGTTAAAGCTTTTTTTGCTGCCGGTGATCCGGTTCAATATTCCGAAAGTTTGCCTGCTTGGCAGCCACAAAAACTCTACTATCACACTTTCCCGCGCTTTCTGTTGCGAGTCGGGTTGTTCTTTATGAAATTGTTCGGCAAGGATCCGCGGAAATTTGGCAAGAACGGAGACATCGATCTTGTCCCGGTGGCAGAAGCGAATTATCCGGTGCACGCGCAGATCAATTACAAGCGCGTGATCGAAAAGGTAGATCAAGCTTATGCCTGCCACGCCAGCCAGGGTGGCAAGACTTCAAGCAAAATCATCCTTAGGTTCCAGAAGGTTTTTGGGGTAAACGACCAATATATGCGCGCATTTCCGCCACCAGACAGAGGCCTTGAGAAAGACCTGTTCGAAGGAATTTAAATAAGTAGGGGCACGGTCGCGATGGATGCACGCTGAAAGCGCGCGCCGTGCCCCAAAAAGGTTAAGGATCTAGAATTATTACAGCCTGATCACATTACCGCAAAACTCGCAGGTGATGGTATCCTGTCCGCGCAGCACGGGCTTGGTGATGGCACCACCGCATTGCGGGCACTGGGAAGGCGCTGATTTGGCTTTTTCAACCGCCTTCTCATCCACGGCGATGGCGCGGTCGGCATCGATTTCTCTGGTCTTTACGCGAGTGATCAGCTTCTGCCATTCTTCAGAATTTTGTCCATCGAGATGCAGTTTGACTTCGCGAGAGAACGACCCGCTGGCCAGGACTAGTTCGATCCAGTCTTCGTTTTTAAACAATCCCTGTTTGGTGGCTTTAACGGTTTCGATCGAGACCACCGGCACTTCAAATTGGAGTTTTTGCACCAGTTCCCTCTCGGTGGTGACGAAAAGCACCTTCTTGGTCGCGACTTCCTGTTTCTGTTCAAAGATCAGGCGTTGATCGGTTAAAAATAGGATCCCTTTGGGATCGTCCTTGTCTTCCTTTTTGTCATCTCTTGTCCAAACGGCTTCCACTGCCATGACCACGCTCTCGCCTGGCAGAAAACCGAAACTGGCGGCATCCGCGTGATTGAGGGTGGATTCCACTCGGTCGAGTTGTCCGCTGAGTTTGTCCACTTCGGTTTTCAGCCCATCAAACTGGCTGCGAATGGCGCTTTCAGCAGCGGAGACTCTGGATTCAAAGCGGTCTATCTCGCCTTTTACGGCTTGAACGGACGCTGAATTGGCGATCCCGACCCGCAGACCGTTCACGCGCATTTCCAAAGGTCGGACGCTGGTTTGCAGATTGCTGGCTTCACGCGTGATCTGGCTTTGGATGGCAAGTTTCTTGGTCATCCACTGTTTTTTGAATTCATTGCTTTGTTGTTCAGAGATCTTGTTGAAGGCGTATTTTCGGTCACGGATCTGTTGAACACGTAAACTCAGATTGGCGATCTTGGTGTCCAACGTTGAATATTCATCCTGAACGCCTGAGAGGTTCACTTTACTGACCAGACTGGTGTATTCACTTTTGGCGGAATTGATCTCACTCTGCAGTTGTTCGGCGGGATTGACTTGTTTTGAATCCATTTATTCTCCTCCATAAAAACTAGATAAGAAAATTATATCGGGAATTTGGATATTTTCAATTGGATCGCAACTTAGCTCTTCAGGTTCTTTTTCTTTGATTCGATCTCTTTCAATTCACCGGTGACCACAAAGATGGTTCTTTCGCAAATATTACTCACCCGATCTGCCATGCGTTCAAGGTTGTGGGCCACCCACATCAGCAAATTTGCATGATCGATCACCGCAGGTTTTTCGATCATCGCGTTCACCATATAACGCATGATTTTGTTATACATTTCGTCCACCTTGTCATCCAGGTGGGGGATGGTTTTGGCCGTGATGGCGTCTTCTTTGATAAAGGCGTCCAGCGCTTTATGCAGCATGTTCAGCGCCAGAGTCGCCATATGCTCAATATCAGTGATGGGGACTGGAATTTCAAAATCATCCAGGTTGATCACCACTTTCGCGATCCCCTTGGCGTAATCGCCCATGCGCTCGATCTCAGCAGAGACCTCAAGCAGGGCGGCCAGCAAGCGCAGGTCGTGGGCAAGAGGCTGCTGCGTGGCGATCAGGATCAGCACTGAGTTTTCAATGGCATAGCGTTTCTCGTTGACCAGGCTGTCAGCCTGATAAACGTCCTGCGCGATCGCCTTGTCGCGTAGTTTAAGAGATTCCACCGAGCGAAGCGTGGCTTGTTCCACCAGGCTTCCCATCATCAACAACTCGTCTTGAACTTGATGAATTTGAAGCATTAAATTATCTCTTGACATCTTTCACCTCTTGGCCTGGCTTATCCGAATCTGCCTGAAATGTAGTCTTCAGTGGATTTATTTTTTGGGTTTGTGAACACCTGGCTGGTCACTCCATATTCCGCCATCATGCCGGCTCGGTCGGTATCCATGGTGAAATAGGCTGTGAAATCAGAGGCCCGACCGGCCTGCTGCATGTTGTGCGTGACAATAATTATTGTATAGTGTTTTGATAATTCGCGCATCAAGTCTTCGATCTTTAAGGTGGCGATCGGATCAAGTGCAGAGCAGGGCTCGTCCATCAGGATGATCTCGGGTTTCACAGCCAGGGCTCTGGCGATGCACAACCTCTGCTGTTGGCCGCCCGATAGCGAGAGCGCGGATTTTTGCAGCTGGTCCTTGACTTCCTCCCACAAAGCAGCTTTTACCAGGCATTCTTCCACCAGTTCGTTCAGATTGTCTTGATAACCGTTGATCTTGGCTCCCCAGGCGATGTTATCATAGATCGATTTTGGAAAAGGGTTTGGCTTTTGAAAGACCATGCCGATGTGCTGCCGTACCTGTACCGGGTCAATTTTCGGATCGTAGATATTGGAGCCCTGGAATAGGATTTTTCCGGTCACTCTCGCGCCGGGGATGAAATCGTTCATGCGATTGAAAGCGCGCAGAACGGTGCTCTTGCCGCAGCCGGAGGGACCGATGATCGAGGTGATTTTTTGCGGTTCGATCTTCAGACCCACATTCTTGACCGCTCGAAAATCCCCATAATAGATATCGAGGTTTTCAGTTTCGATTGCCCATTGCTT
>CAZRHZ010000189.1:0-4130 GCA_964599995.1 uncultured Anaerolinea sp.
CAAACCGCATCTCGCAGTGCGCTGCCTCGCAGATCAAAGAATCTCAGCACTCCTTGTGGGTCGATCAACCATGCTGAGGGAGTGGCTTCGACGGTGTATTGGACGGCGATCTTGTCCAAAAAACCGTTGCCCGAGCAGTAAGTTTTCCACTGCAAGTTGTGCTCCGCGGCATATTTTTCCGCCACGACGATGGGTGAATCCAGTGAGATAGACACGATCTCAAATCCCTGGCCTTTGAACTCAGCGTACAGGTCTTTCAAATTCGGGATCTCCCGAATGCAGGGAGGACAGTCCACTTTCCAAAAATCGAGCAGAACCACCTGTCCCTTAAGTAAAGAAAGGGTCAACTCACTTCCGTCCAGCAGAGGAACTGTGAAATCGATGGCGGGTTGTCCAAGCATGATGTTCTCACGCGAGCTTTCAAACAGCTTGATGAAGCGTACTTCTTTTCGAATTGACTCATAGGCAGGGCTGTCGAAGACATCAATGCGTTTGAAATGGCGATCAAGGATGGCTTTTTCAAGCCAGGTGTAAGCTTCTTCGAGTTGATCATTGGCAAGACAGGCTTCTGCGATCTTGAGGCAGTTCCACGGGGTTTTACGGGTGGAGATCTCTTCAAGCCGCAGCGCTGTAGCTTTGGCCTTCTCATACTCCTTTACATGCATGAAAAGGTCAAATTGGTAATCAAGGAGGAGTGGGGTCTCACCGTCAGTTACGAAGAGTTCTTCTACTATAGACAAGGCTTGCGCAAAATCTCCCTGGTCGTAAAGTGAATCGATTTTCTTAAAGAGTTCGTATTTGTTCGCTTGGTCCAATTTTTGTTTCCACCTTTCTGGTGAAATTATGGTGTTTGTGAGGAATCCTGCAAGTTACTTACTGCACGATCTTGAATTTCCATCCCTAATTATATGGGAGTGGACGAAACCTCACAAACTACCTTGGAACCGTTTTTGAGGATTAGGTTTGACCAGGATTAAATAAAAACCGGTCGCTGCGTGCGGCCGGTTTACGATCACTAGAATTTTCTCGCCCAATCTTTGGGCCAGCGTTCGACCACGATCTTCTTTTGGGTGAAAAAGTCCACCGCGTCAGTGCCCTGACCGTGCAGATCGCCAAAGAAGCTGTCTTTCCATCCGCTGAACGGGAAGAAGGCCATGGGAGCGGCTACGCCGATATTGATGCCGATATTGCCTGCCGCAGCATCATAGCGGAATTTACGCGCCGCGTTGCCGCTTGAGGTGAACAGGCTGGCCTGGTTTCCATAGGTACCCCGGTTGATGAGCGCGATGGCTTCATCCAGTGATTTCACCTGCATCATTCCGAGCACCGGTCCAAAAATCTCGGTGCGCGCCACTTCACTGCCAGCCGGCAGATCCAGCAGGATGGTGGGGCGGACGAATGTGCCTTTTTCGTAGCCAGAGATCGATGTCTTGCGACCGTCCACTGAAAGGGTGGCTCCTTCTTTTACCCCCAAACCGATCAGGTTCTCGATCCTTTCCTTGCTCTGGGCGTTAATGACGGGACCCATCTGAATGCCTTCTTCAAGTCCAAACCCGACCTTGCGATTGGCAGCCGCTTCACACATTAATTTTGTGAAAGACTCCTTCGCTTCTCCAACCGTGATAACCAGAGAGGTGGCCAGGCAGCGCTGACCCGCGCAGCCAAAAGCGGAATCTGCCACGATCTTGACCGCCATTTCCATGTCTGCATCGGGTAGGATCACCACCGGATTCTTGGCTCCACCCTGGGCGGTGACGCGTTTCCCCTGGCTGGCGGCCCGACCGTAGAGGTAGCGGGCGGTGGCGGTGGAACCGACAAAGGTAATGGCTCTGATTTGCGGGTGATCCAGAATGGCATCCACGGCTTCTTTTGAACCGTTGATCATGTTAACAACGCCTTTTGGCAGGCCAAGTGTGTCGATCAATTTGAAGATCAACGCCATGGTCAGGGGGGTTTTTTCAGAGGGTTTGAGCACGTAGGTGTTTCCGCAAGCCAGCGCGTAAGGCAGGTACCAGAAGGGGATCATGCCCGGGAAATTGAACGGGGCAACCGTGGCGCACACCCCCACCGGCTGACGCAGCATGATCTCATCCACACCGGGGGCGATGTCTTCGAGGATCTCGCCCTTCATCATCATGGGAATCCCGCAGGCAACTTCCACGTTCTCGATGGCGCGGCGCATTTCTCCCCTCGATTCATCCAGAATCTTGCCGCATTCCAGGGTGATGGTGCGGCTGATCTCTTCGAGGTTGGTTTCAAGCAGGGTTTTCAGTTTGAACAGATACTGGATGCGGTCTTGAGGTGGGGTTTGCCTCCAGGCAGGCAGAGCAGTGGCGGCAGCCTGAGCGGCAGCATCCACCTCGGTACTGCCTGAGAGGGGAGTGTGAGCGAGCACTTCACTGGTCGCAGGGTTTATCACCTCCACAAATTCCTTTGAGGTTGATTCGACCCAGCAGCCGTTAATGTAATTTCTGATCTTTTCCATGGGATTTCCATCCTGATAAAGTTGATTTGTATGTTGCATATTATACAACAGCATTGTATAATATACAACAATGAATGAAATCCAATCCCTCGCACGCGGTTTGAAGATCCTTGACCTTCTGGGGCAGTCCTCAGAGGGGATCAGCATTACCGAATTATCGGAGCACTTGGCTGTTGATAAAGGCAGCGCTTCACGCCTGGTCGCTACATTAACCCGTTATGGTTACGTTGAAAAGGATGAGATCACCCACCGCTACCATGTAGGATCACGGGTGGTCAGTTTAAGCCGCAGCGTTTTAACCCGTCTTCCGTTGCGTGAAGCTGCCAAGCCCTATCTGCGTCAGATGATGGAGATCAGCGGTGAATGCTCGCATATCGGCATCGCAGCACAGGGCAAGGTGCTCTACATTGACCAGGTGGAATCCCCGGTGTCGCTGCGTGTCAACGCTCAGGTGGGAACCTTGAGCCCGTTACACTGCACCGCACTCGGCAAGGTGCTGCTGGCTTTCAGTGATATCCCCCTGCCAGTCGAGATGCCCTCCTTCACAGATAAAACCATCACCGATCCGATCAAATTACGCCAGCATCTCGAAAGGGTGCAGCAACAGGGTTACGCCGTGGATGACGAAGAGTTCGACATTGGCGTGCGCTGTATCGCTGTTCCGGTCTTTGATTTTCGCGGCAAGGCGGTGGGGGCCATCGGTGTTTCCGGCCCGGCTGTGCGCATGACCCTCGGCCGCATTGCCGAGCTATCCGAACAGATCATGGAAATCGGCAGAACACTTTCTGAACGTATGAATTTCAAAAGATAGTCGATCAGTATTTCCGGTGATTCATCCTTTCAAAAGGACGATTAAGGTAAGGCGAACATGGTCTTCTCTGTAAAACCCCCACTTGAAGAGTTAAGCCGGCTGAGAACTCAGCATGCCAAAGATTATTTCACTGGTAATCTGCCCCAGCATCTTAACCTGACCCTTTCTGAAGCCCTGGTGATCGGGCTGTTACGGCAGGGGGTGAAGAGTTATTTCTCGGTGCTTGGGCACGGTTCCACTGAAGTGGGTGAAGTACTGCGCATCTATCAGGCCGCCGGGCTGCTCAAGGTTTACGGTGTACGCAGCGAGATCGAGGCGTCGCATGCCGCCGCGGCCTTACGCTGGGTGAGCGGTGAAAAAGCTGCCGTGATCACCTCCATTGGACCTGGCGCGATGCAGGCACTGGCTGCCTCTCTGGTACCCGCTTCGGATGGCATCGGTGTTTGGTACCTGTTTGGAGACGAGACCAGCGAGGATGAAGGATATAACATGCAGCAGATCCCCAAACACGAACAGGGGCTCTTTCTGCAGACAGCTGCCAGTGTGGGCCGGGCATACAGCCTGCATACTCCCCTGGCGCTTGCCACTGCCCTACGGCGCGGTTCAGCCGCTGTGGATCATCCCACTCGCCCGGGTCCATTTTTTTTGCTACTGCCCATGAATACGCAGGCCGCCTGGTTGAGCGATTTCAACCTGGATGAACTGCCTGAACCCATCACGGCAACCCTGGGCGCCGCTTCAGGCGATTACGACCAGGCCGCGCAGTGGATCAGAGAATCCAAAAGGGTGCTGGTTAAGGTGGGCGGCGGTGGTCGTCTGGCCGGGCATGTACTG
>CAZRHZ010000190.1:0-4118 GCA_964599995.1 uncultured Anaerolinea sp.
TCTGTTTACGATTGCCATCTGTTTCAACAATGGCTCTTAATTGATTAGTGAATTGGATCATTTTTTACCCCTTGTTTTGGAAAAATTTATTAACCTAAATTGCTTGATTATTGAACCTATTTTATTGGGCAATATATATTTCTTACCTTACCGTTATCTACTGTTTGTAATCTTGAGGGCGATTCATTTTCTGTCCTATTTCTACCTAAATCATTTTTCCGTTTCGAAGTTGGTACTGGTGGTATAATGATCTTGTAAAAAGCAAACGCTTTCTCCTGCTCCGCGAAAAGTTGCCGATTGTGGCAGCCTGTTCTTCTCAAATCGGGAAGCGCTAACGGGGTAGGTTGTTTTAAGGGTAGAACACCTCTCCTGCAATCTTTCCTGCGATCCTCTCATACGCTTCCGAACCTTTGCGTTCATCCCTGTGCGTGATCGCTCCGGCCATCAGGTCGGCGATTTGGATCAGGGGTTCTTTGGCCGAGTCTTTGGCCATGATCCTGCGAAAGCTTCGTGGCATTCCCCTGATTTTCAACATCCTTCTCACCGCGCTCCCCATTCCTTCTCCGCTCCCGAACTCATCCAGTATCAACGTCGCGCCGGTTTGTTTTTCCAGCGGTACATGTTGGATCAACTCCGTCACAAAATACAGGTAAAAGTCAATTCCCTTTAACAATCTGAAACTGTCTGGCAGTTGTGTCTTGTCCACCACCATGCACCAGGCTTCAAAATGGGCTTTACCAAGTCTATCAAAAACACTTTTCATTAAACGTTCACTCGTGAGACTGTGAAATTTGAACTCATACCTCTCCCCCAGATGGTTCTCATTTACCAGGTTCGCCATCAGGTCGCGCAATCCCTCTGCGTCTTCGGTGGCGATCATGGCCACTGCGAAGAACCTTGACGCTCCCTTGCCAAAAGCGAAGCTCACATCCCCCGATTCATCTCCGGCAAAGGTGACGGTGATCATGCTCTTTCCTTATTCCTTTCAAGGGTCGCCCTGATCTCATTCATCACATTCCACGGGTCCGTCGTCTCAAGAAAAGACCAGCGTCCATACCCGCCGTTGGCGTTGATCGCCGGTACCCAAAGTTCCTTCGCGGTGGCCACTTTTTCTTTCTTTTCCTTCTTTTCTCTTCCGCTCACTTCCACGATCAGGTTGAGCAGGTCATTCTTGCCATGCCCGTCATCGATCCGCGCGATGAAATCGGGCACATACTCATGTTGTTCGTTGTTGATCGTGTATGGGATCGTAAATCCCATCCCCTCATTCTTGACATTATAAATGACTTCATCCATGTCTTCTAGGCTTTGCGCTGTTTTTTGCTCCCACGTATCCGTATCGCCCACCACATGCGATACATGGCATTTTCTCTCATCGGTCTTGAAGACCGGTTTTGTCGTATCAAAATCGACGTGCCGCGTACTTCCAATGGGGTCATAGGGTGCAAAGATCGGGCTTAAAGTCGTTTTCCCTTGATCGCCCTTGACGATTGCCCGATAGATCTTTTCCACCGCATCCTCTGCGTGTTGTACCATTAATAACATCTGTGCAAAGGTATTGTCTTTTAGAGCCACCCACTGCTCACGCCATTCGCGTGCTATGGCTAGCAGGGGTGGGAACAGCCAAGGTTTGGGGTCATCGTTTTCCCCTTTGAAATATTTGTTGAGCAATCGGCTGGCAATTAAAAAATCCACTTCCTGCACCCGCCGCTCTTTCAAATCGTCCAATTTATGCCATTCGTCCATTCCGATGATGGAAGCGACTTGTGTTTTGCTGGGGATCGCTTCCGTCGAGAGCACCATTCGGCTGTCTTCACTGAATTCAGCCCGCACGCTTTCATCCGGCAGCACATAACGATATCCAGTCACTCTCGGAAAAGTTATTTCACAAGCAATCCGCTCGGGTAGTGCTCTCACCCGCGTCGGTGTGACGCTTGCCTTGGGTGCCTTGGTTGCCCCGGCACACGGAATGAACGAAAAGGGTACCCCATAGACTTCAGCATATTCCGGTTCGTAGCTTTCAAAGGTTTCGCTTTTGCCATTGATCTCGATCGTTCGCAGCGTTGTCGCATGACTCATACGCCTCAACCCACGGCCAACCACCTGCTCACATAGCAGTTGGGTACCAAAAGCCCTCACTCCCAAAATATGGGTCACGCTGCTGGCATCCCACCCTTCAGTGAGCATCGAGACCGACACCACGCAGCGCACTTGCTCGCCTAATTTTCCGCGTTTTCCAACCGTGTTCATCACTTCTCTTAACAGGTCTTCGTCCGTCAAGTCATCCGCGTCCCGACCTGAAAACCGCTCGGTATATTCCTTCTTGAACTGCTCGATTTCCGTTCTGGCCATCTTTTTAAAGTCTGCGCTGATCCCCTCGCCGCTTTCCAATTGCTCGCTGTCCACCAGGATGGTTCGGGGTCGCGCGGACCACTGCCCATCGCTCACGTTGCTGAACAGGCTTAATTTTCCGGGTACTGGTACGCTCTGGCCGTCGGTTATTGTTTTTTCCCAACCGGCGATGTGGTTGTAGACTAGTTTTGATACATTCGTGTTATTACACACCACAATAAAGACCGGGGGGGTGCTTCCTTTATCGAGGGCATCCCCGTCTTTTGCCCATTCCTCATAGATTTTTACATAATTCGAATACAGGCTCTCAAGCGCTCCCTCAAGTTGCAAAGGCATTTTGGGTTCTTCACCTATCGAATCCGTTCCTCGCCCTTTTTTCGGCAGATCCTCTCGAATTCTTAACCACAGGTCCCGATAAGTCGGCATATTTCCGCTCATCGCGTCATCCGCCACTGGCACTCTGGGAACTTTTACGATTCCGCTTTCGATCGAATCGATCAGCGAGAAATCAGACACTACCCATCCAAATAGCGTTCCTTCAGGGTAGCCTGATCCTTTCAAAAAGAAGGGGGTCGCAGACAGATCGTAAACCACTTTGATTCCGAGTTTTTCTTTAACCGCTTCTAGCCCGCTGATCCAGACTCTGGCTTGCTCTTCACGTTTCTCGGCTTCTTGTCGTTCTTCTCCTTTTAGTTCCTCTTCGCCGTTTTCGGCTTTGTGCCGGTAACAGTGATGCGCCTCATCATTGATCACAATGATATTCTTCTTGCTTCCAAATTCGCGGCACACCCGCCTTACCATTTGGTCTGGTGTTTCCAAAAATGCGCCGCTGCTGTCGTTTTGTTGTAACACTGCCTTGGTTAACTTGCTGGTCTTGATTCTTTCTCTTCGGATGAAAGTATGAAAATTGGTGATAATGATCTTCGATTGCTGTAGCTGCCCCATGAATTCAGCCGGCACAAGATCGTGCAGTCGGTAATAATTACCCGCATCGTTTGGCAGCAAGACCCTCAATCGATCACGGATTGTGATTCCTGGTGTTACGATCAAAAAGGATTCCCCGAATCGGGTGTCTTGCGGGTTCGCGGCTTTATTTAATGCGTGCCATGCAATCAACATCGCCATCACCAGGGTTTTGCCGCTTCCGGTTGCCATCTTGAATGCAATTCGAAAGAGGTCTTGATTAGCCTCTGAGTTTGCTTTTTTTAGCTCATCTTCGATCCAGGCATCACCGTAACTTTTGGCCACTTCAGTGATATAGATGGCTGTTTCTACCGCTTCCAATTGACAGAAAAAAAGCCGCCTTTCCCGGTTGGGGTTGTTCCAATATTCCAGCAATTTTCGGGTGGTGTTGGTAATGTGCACATACCCGCCCATTCGCCATTTTCTTACCTGTTCGCGCACCCGGTTTGTAAAATCGTTTTCTTTAAGGCGGTCCTTTCTCCATTCGGTCTCAAAAAGACTGTCTTGAGTTCCTTTTTTTCTCGGTTTTGGGATGGGCACAAAATAGGCGCTTACTCGTCTTTTCTCAATGATCTCGTTGGTGATCCCATCGTCGGTAAAAATAAATTGTCTTCGCGGTTCAGTGAACGGCGAATTAATGATCGGGTTGTCAATCGTTTGATCGGGCATGATCCCCTCGGGATTATTATTGTTTTCCCCTAATTTTCTTTGTTCTAATTTTATCTTTTTATTGTTTTCAGTCAAGCCAATCCCTCTTGACAATATAGAACATTCGTGCTATAATCACATTCTCCCGGCTTCTT
>CAZRHZ010000191.1:0-4081 GCA_964599995.1 uncultured Anaerolinea sp.
GCCCAGGCTGAAGTACAGATCAATTTGATGGAGAATCCGACGCTTGTGGCGTCAGCCAGTGCGCCCGCGAGGATCGGAGCTGTCCACGCTCCACCGGTTTCGATCAGACTTTCAACCGATTGGGCAGTGGAACGTACTTCAGGCAGTGTCACGTCATACATGGTGGAGATAATATTCGGCGACGCGAAGGGCATGAAGAAGGCGGTCAGGCACAACAAGATACCGAAGAGCAGCACCTGGTCGTTGGGTGTGTTCAATGCCAACAGTAAACCAACCATGCCCAAAGCCACGCCAATCTCACTGGCGATCAAACGGCCGCCCTTGTTCTTCTTGAAGATCTTGTCACCCAACCAGCCGCCCACCGGGTAACCAGCCGCCATCAAGAGGATCGCTGGTGCCATGATCATCAAGGTCGTGGTGTCGTCATAACCGCGTTCCGTACCCAAATAACCGAAGATGTAGTAAGTGATGACATTCCACGGAAAGACTCCCGCGAAACCTTGGGCGTAGACCATCCACAAGCTTTTCTTTTTGAAGATCTCGCTCAAGGATTTCCAGTTGAATTTTTGCTGCTTGATTTCCTTGCCTTGCAGTTCTTCCTCACTGCTGCCGCGGGGAACATCCTTGACGGTGAAGAAAATGACCACCGCCAACAAGACACCCAGCGAACCGGTGATGAAAAAAACGTTTTGCCAGCCACCCAGTGCAGAGGTAAGCATCAGAGCTACCACCATGCCGAACAGGTAGCCGATGGGTTGGGTAAGCTGTAAAATGCCATAGATCTTGCCACGTTCTTTTGGCGAGAAGAGATCCGAGATCAGGCTGTACATGCCCGGATAGCTTGAATCATCGATGCCGGTCGAGGAACGGGTGATCAAAAAAGTCTTAAAATTCGGTGCCAGGGCACTCAACCAGGTGGTTGAACCCCAGATAAATGAGGCTAAAGCCAGTAATTTTCCCCGATTATATTTGTCGCTCAACCAGCCCCAAAGTGGATAGAACAGGGTTCCGACGATCAGCGCGCCTGAATTGATCAACCCCCATTCTGTGTAGGTCATTTTAAAGGTCCCCATGATGTCCGTCTGGAGGGGACCGATCAGCAGCTTATCGGTTTGGTGCAGAAGCATGAAAATGAAGAATACCACGACACTAATTTTGGATGCCCGATTTAATGAAGACAATGGTTTTTTTATTGCTTTGGCTTCTTTTGCTTCCATTCCTTGACTCCTCGATCTTTTATACTTGCAGGATGGTTCAATTTTAGACGGGAATGGGTTTTGCGTCAATTTTCCATACATTTTTTGCTTAATCGCTTAAGTATCTCGCGTAAAACGTTGGCTTCGTAATCGATCTGGTCAATGGTCATGTTTTGGTCGATCGCCAGGGTGAGTATGTTGCTGGCCATCTTGACGACCAATGGATTGTTTAGGGTACGACGATCGCTCATCAGGGCCTCCCAATGGATGGCGAGATTGATATTGGCATCGGATAAGGCTTCAATCACCTCATCGCGGTGACCACCGGCGACATAGACGGGTAGACCCAAGGGCATGTTATCTTCCTGTAGGCAAGAGAATAGGGGGGTGATACCTGAGATCTGGTAAATCCGTTGAAGTAAAGCTTCATAATTTCGCCGTCGCCTGGCTTTGATCGCCTGCCAATCCTGTCGTTCGATTTTCACTTTTTCTTCCGGGTCCCCCAACACAACTCCATCTGTTTCGTAGAATACTTCTGCTTGTTCGAACAGGCTCTCCAGGTCTGACCAATCACCTTGACCTGCGAAGAGATAGGCCGGCAGACGTGAGCGATATTCACGGATCAAGGGAAGTCGATGGTTTTCTCGACCGCTATATTTTTCAATAATATTTGACATATCAAAAGGAGTTTTCAAGTATCCGCCATCACAAGCCGTGAATTTCCGCATGCTGTTAAACACAAAGTCGCCTATGGAGTGAGACGGAAAGCCTGCCTGGGCGTTATCTTCGATCAACAAGACCCCATTCTGTTGTAAATGTTTAAGTACCGTTTTGGTTGCTTCAGAATGCTGAAAGCCGAAGTAATTAATGAGGTAGATGGTTTTATATTCTTTGGCTTTACTGCGCAGATCATCCAAATCGATTGAAAAATCTTCCTTGATGCGATAAAAATCGTAGTTCATTCCCTGCGAGTCAAGCACATCCAATATGGAGGGACAAAGATAAGAGGGCAGGAGGATGCGATGGATTTTATTTGCGCATAGCCATTTACAAATAACATCAAGACAAGCTCTACCACCATTCAAAAATAGCAACCCTTCAAGCATGAGGGTGGGGGAGCTGGTTATCCACCGGTCATCATCAAAAAATTCACCACCTGCTAACATGGTCCGTCCTTTTTTCCTTTATTATGCACTGGAAATTGATCCTTGCGTGATAAAACCTCCTCTGAGCATCAGAGGAGGTAGTCTACCATAACGAATTTCTATTCTTTTTCTTGATCCTTGCGCTTTAGAGGGGGTGGCAGAAAAACCGGAGGGGGTGAAGATGGTGGAACCGGAGTGGAGGATTTCCGATCTTGAATGACCGTTTCTGAAGTGCTGCCTGAAACAGGGGCCGTAGGTGGCGGTGGATTCACCAGATTTTCAGCTCCGTGGGATTTTCGCCCATCAGTTTTTGCTTCCTTTTTTGAGACTGGGAGGGTTGGAAGTGGAAGAACTTGACTGGTGGGAGGAGTGGGCGGTTGTTGATTTACCATCGATGGTGGAGTGGTTGGATATTGTGTGGAATGGGTGGCAGGAGGAACCTTCCCAGAATAAGTTGAAGGAGGAACAGCATAAGGCGCAGGTTTGCCTGTATACTCCGCTGTGCGTAATTTGCGGGGTCTGAAGACAAATTTGACCAATACCACGACCAAGCCGGCTGCCACGGCCAGACCCGCCAGAACGATCAATCCAACCTTGATGGCTTTGGCCGCCGGGCTGTTCAGCAGGGTGCTCAAGTTCGTTGAGTCGGGTGATCCGCCCTCATCGGGGGATTCCGCGTCGTTGCTGTCTTGAGAGCTGATGGTTCCATCTGCTACCGGGTTCTCACCTTGGCTGCTTGAAAGTGTGGGAGTGGGGGTCAGCGTGATATCCGCATAAGGCTGATCGTTGATGGCGGGTTGTTCTTCATCAAAGACCATCAGTGACAACAGCATTTCAGCCGCGGGGATCGCGTCTTCCGCGTTTCCGTACTTATTAATACTTCCTGAAAAATCTCGAACATGAAAATAATATTGGCTTCCTTGCTCATACATGCACCAGGAGATTGCCTGATTATCCTGTGTTTCGCCATTGCTTTCTGTGGTATAGCTCCCGTATACCGCGGGGAAATCATGAAAGGTGGATAGAGTGGTGGTGATGTTCGGATTTGTGGACAAATATGAAGTCATGTCACAGGTCGAATCCGGTGAAGGAGCCAGTTTTGTGATGGTAATGTTCATCCCCATCAGGTAGTTGTTATTCGCATCCATGATGGATCCTAAGATCCAGCAGTAATAGTCCACACCATTCATTGGATTGCGAAGGCTGCTGTCATAAGAACGGTGAGCTCCCTCTAATCCAAACGAATTGAGTACCTGTTCGATGATCTCAAAACAGCCATCCACGCGAGGATCGCTTTGGGTGGCGGATGGTGTTGTGGTATCTTGAAATACTGAATCGGCGATTGAGGCACGCCCGCTGATCAACCAAATACAAACAAGGCAAAGCAGCACCAGAAATAGCCTAAGGTTTTTCTTTCTCATCGATACCTCCCACTATGAAAGAATTCCCGGGTAGTTTGATGGTTAATGTGGTGTCACGGGGATGAAAGAATGATTGCATCGAAAATACATATTTCATTAAACATCGAATCGGAAAGGAAGTAAAGCACCTGGATTAAAACCACATAAATTACGCCCACCTAGAAACGATAATCTGGTTTAATTAACTTATGAAAAAACCAGTTATTGATCATTTTGGGATTCTGGCTCCGTTTTATGAGTTCTTCATTCGACCCCGGACCCCGCGAAAAATACTTAACCTCGCCAACACGAAAAAGGGTGATAAAGTGCTGGATGCAGG
>CAZRHZ010000192.1:0-4064 GCA_964599995.1 uncultured Anaerolinea sp.
CTGGTGATGGCCATGGTCGTGTTCATGGCAGTTCCCCACTTCTTTAAGAGCGGAGCAGTCATCATGCCGTCCATGGCGACTGTGGTGGGCAACTTGCCAAGCATCGTGCCGCCAAAGCCGAGCACGCCTCCTTTGACAAAGCCAGGCAGGCCGCTTTTCTTGAGCTTGCGTCCAAATTCCTTGCTGATCGCATGCACTGCATTCCGATCGGCACACGGCATCGGTTTGCTGCCCGCCAAAACCACAGCTTTGAGGCGTTTAGAGCCCATGACGGCTCCGACGCCACTGCGGGCAGCGATGCGCCCGTTCTCATTGCAAATACCTGAGATCAAGGAGAGTTTTTCACCCGCCCTGCCGATGACGGCCACGGAGGGTTTCTTTTTGTCCCAATTGGCTTTGATCAGTTCCTCTTCCACCTCGGTGGCATCTTTGCCCCACAAGCTGGAGGCGTCGCGCAGTTCAATGGTCTTGTTGTCTGCATACAGGTAGACCGGGTCTTTGGCAATTCCTTTGAAAAAGATGCCGTCAAAACCGCACTGTTTGATGGCAGGCGAGAACATGCCGCCGCAACTCGCGTCGCCCCAGCCCCCGGTCAACGGGGATTTGGTGACGATCGTCCAACGACCAGCGATGAGCGCTCCCGTTCCGGTAAGCGCACCGGTCATGAATCCCAGGATATTGTCAGGCCCAAGTGGGTCAGCACCCGCTGGAATGTATTTGTTCAGATACCACGCGCCCAGGCCTTTGCCAGAAAGGACCATTTCATAGACTTCATCGGGAACCTTGCGTTTGAAAATCTCGCCGGTGGTCAAATCAACTTCGAGAATTACGCCTGTGCAACATTTCATTGGTTATCCTAGCTGTATCATTTTTTGAAATTGTCTGCTTTGATCAGTTTTTTCACAAAATATTGCTTAATCATACCAGCAAATAATCCGGGAATCTGGTCGTTATGTTTTGACCTGACCAGAATTAGCACACTGTTTGCGGAAAATCACGCCATAAATATGCCAAGAACCTGGAAAATCGCTTACAGCCATTTCTCGGCTTCTGGAACCCTTTATCATGAACCGGGCTCAGTACTGTCTTAAAAAAAACAAGGACGGGGTTGGAACCCGTCCCTGCCATGTTTATTTCTTCTTCAACTCCGCCAAGACCCGTTCGGGGGTGAGGGGCAGCTCGCGCACCCATACACCGAGGGCGTCGTGCAGCGCGCTGGTGACAGCCGGGGCGACGCCGTCGATGGCGATCTCCGACACGGATTTGGCGCCGAAAGGCCCACTGGGTTCGTCGCTCTGCAGGAAGATCACATCCATCACAGGCATCTCGACGGCCTTGGGCACGTGATATTTGATCAGATCCGGGTTCTGCGGCTGGCCGTTGAAATCGAAGAGCATCTCTTCGCTGAGCGCGAAGCCCATGCCCTGCGACATACCGCCCTCCACCTGGCCTGCAGCCGTGATGGGGTTGATCACGCGACCGCAATCCACCAGCATCAACAGGCGCTCGACCTTGATCTGCCCGGTTTCCATGTCCGCTTCGATCTCGGCAAAAGTGGCGGCGGTGGGCGGCGGACTCATGGGGCTGGTGTGCGAGGCGGTGGCCATGATCTGGTGCTGGTTCTGCATGTGCAGACTGCTGAGGCCTACGTCCATCAAAGATACCGAGCGGCCATCTTTATTAGTCACCTTGCGGTTCGCGAGGGTCAAGCCTTGCGTATCGGGCAGTTCCATCATGACGGCGGCCTGCTCGAGGAGCTGCTCGCGGATCATTTTGGCGGCCTTGAGCACCGCGCCACCGGTGATGTAGGTGGTGCTGCTGGCATAGGCTCCCTTGTCAAAGGGAGTGAAATCGGTATCGGAGGAGTAGACAATGATGTCTTCCAGCGGGATGCCGAGCTCTTCTGCCGCGATCTGCGCCAGGATGGTATCTGAGCCGGTGCCGATGTCGGTGGCGCCGATCAGCAGGTTGAAAGATCCGTCGTCGTTCATCTTGAGCGTGGCGGAGGCCATGTCGAGATCGGCGATACCGCTGCCGTGGATCGAAACGGCCATGCCGATGCCCTTGCGGACCCGTCCACTCTGATTCTTGTAAGCTTCACGTTTTTTGCGAAAGTCTGTGGCGTCCATGCCAATTTCCACGCCTTCCGAGAGGCGGCTGGTAAGCATGGTCTGCTCGGTGCCCTCACGCCCTTCGCCCAGTTTCTTGGAGAGGTTCATGCCGTCGCCGACCTTGATCCAGTTCTTGCGTTTGAACTCGATCACGTCCAGGCCAAGTTTCTCGGCGATCTCTTCCATGATGACTTCCACGCCGTACTCACACTGCATGGCGCCGTAGCCGCGGAAGGCTCCCGCCGGTGGGGTGTTGGTATAAGCCACGTCGCAGTCAAATTTAATGTTATCGGGGTTGTAGAGGGTCAAGCCCTTGAACCCGCCCACCATATTGACCGTCAGGGCGTGGCAGCCGTAAGCGCCGGTGTCGCCAATCAGGCGCAGAGCCATGCTGGTGACTTTGTCGCCCTTGACGCCCACCTTGTAGCGCACAATGGTGGCGTGGCGGCTGCGGCTGCTGGTGAACTCTTGGGTGCGGGTGAGCGCCATCTTGACCGGTCGTTTGGTGGCCAGGGTCAGGTGGGCGCACAGGTCTTCAAGGATCATTTCCTGTTTGTTGCCGAACCCGCCGCCGATGCGCGGCTTGATGACGCGGATCTTCTTGACCGGCAGGCCGATGAGCGGCGCGACCATGCGGCGAATGTGGAAAGGCACCTGGGTGCTGGTACGCAGCACCAGGCGGTCGTCTTCGTCCAGATAAGAGATGCAGACGTGCGGTTCGAGGTGCACGTGCTGCTGTTTGGGGGTGCGGTATTCGCCCTCGAACACGTGGTCGGCCTCTTTGAAGCCCTTTTCGATGTCGCCATAATCGGCTTCGATGTGGCAGACCACATTGCGTTTGGCGTCAAAGATGCCCTCGGTGTCGTTCTCGGCGTGCACCATGGGCGCGCCCGGTTTCATGGCGTCTTCGGGGTCGGTCACGGCAGGCAGCACCTCGTAATCCACTTCGATCAACTCGAGGGCTTTCTCGGCGATCTCAAGAGTTTCGGCGGCCACCACGGCCACCCGGTCGCCCACGTGGCGCACCACGTTATCCAGGCTGACCTGATCGTAGGGCAGTGGCTGCGGGTAAGATTGCCCGCCCGTGGCGTATTTGACGCGCGGAAGGTCTTGCCAAGTCAGCACGGCCTTGACGCCCGGCAGGGCGCGAGCCCGGCTGACGTTGATGCCGCGGATGTTGGCGTTGGCGTGCGGGCTGGTGAGCAGCGCACCGTAGAGCATACCCTCCATATGAATGTCGTCGGTGAAGACAGGCTTGCCCTGGGCTAGCTTCTTGCCGTCCACCTTGGTCTCGGCCCTGCCCACTACGTCTTTAAGGGGCATCTCGGCGGGGGTCAACACTAGCGGCGGCAGGGGCAGATGCTCCGCTTCGCGGCGGTAGAAAGCGTCGGGGAGTTGGGTTTTGGCGGCGTCTTTGGGGAGCTCGCCCTCGATATGGGTGTAGGGGGCGGGGTTCTCGCCGCGCAGGTAGGCCGCGGCGCGTTTGACGGCCGCGACACCGCGCACGTATCCCGTGCAGCGGCAGATGACGTTATTTAAGGCTTTGCGGATCTCGTCTTCGTTCGGGTCGGGATTGCGGTCGAGGAAGGCCTTGACCGACAAAACCTGAGCCGGGGTGCAGTAGCCGCATTGGATGGCGCCGACCTCGATGAAAGCCTTTTGGATGGGATGCAGTTCGCCCTCTTTGGTCAGACCTTCCAGGGTGATGATATCCATGCCGGCCGCGTCGAGCGCTTTAACCTGGCAACTTTTGACCGGTTTGCCGTTGACCAGCACGGTGCAAACGCCGCAAGAACCGGTGTCGCAGCCAGATTTCACACTGAAATAGGAGGCCGCGCGCAGCGCGTTCAGCAGGGTTTCGTCTTTTTCCACCTTCAGGGTTCGTTGGACCTGATTGATCGTAAGCGTCACTTCGGATTTCGCGTCTGACATGTGATTCACTTCTCCTGTTCA
>CAZRHZ010000193.1:0-2542 GCA_964599995.1 uncultured Anaerolinea sp.
CTTGCGGTCCCTCATGCATGGCACGTCCCACACCGTGACCGGTGTATTCGCGGGTGACGTAAAAGCCTCGGCTCTCTGCATACGTTTGGATGGCTGAAGACACATCTCCGATGTGATTTCCGGCCACCATTTTCTCGATCCCGACATACAGCGCCTCTTCGGTCGTTTCAACCAGCTTTATTGCCAGTGGTGAAACCTGCCCGACACAGACGGTGAACGCGGCATCTCCAACATAACCGTCATAGACCGCTCCACAATCCACCGAGACGATATCGCCTTCCTTCAGCTTGCGCTTTCCTGGGATCCCATGCACCAGTTCGTGATTGATGCTCACGTTGGTGCTGGCAGGGTAAGGATAAGGCCCCGGGTAATTCTTGAACGGGCTATAACTGCCGTGTTTTCGCAGCACTTCTTCGGCTGCGGCATTGAGATCGGCCGTGGTCACCCCCGGAGCAACGATCGCTCTGGCTGCGGCCAGCGCTTCAGCATTGATCCGCCCAGCTTCGCGCATAATCGCGATTTCGCTCGCGGATTTAATGGTGATTTGCCGATCCCAAGACATGTTGTTAAGCTTTCGACAAAGCTGCAATCAAATCAGCTGAAACTTCTTCGATGGATTTAGTTCCGTCGACCTCAGCCAGCAGCTTGCGGTTTTTGTAATATTCGATGAGCGGTGCGGTCTGCGCGCCATAAACCTTGATACGGTTCATGACAGTTTCAGACTTGTCGTCGTCACGTTGGTAGAGTTCAGACCCATCCAGGTCACAGACGCCTGCGATCTGGGGCGGATTATATTTCTCGTGAAAGATGTGTCCGTTGGAACGGCACGTCCATCTTCCACACAGGCGCTCGATCAGCAGAGCTTCAGGAACAGAGATATAGGGAACAAGATTCACCTGTCCCTTGAATTCCTGCAGCATCACTGAAAGTGCATCCGCCTGGGCGGGTGTACGTGGAAAACCATCCAACAACGCGCCATTCTTGCAATCCGGTCTCGACAGCCGTTCACGGATCATCGAGATGGTCACATCATCGGGAACCAGTTCACCTTTGGTCATGTAGGTCTGAGCCAGTTTTCCAAGTTCCGTTTGTCTTTTGAGGTTATCCCTGAATAGATCACCGGAAGAAACATGCACAAGTTCAAATTTCTCAGCAATGATCTTGGCTTGGGTACCCTTGCCAGCTCCGGGAGGACCTAAGAGAACATAGTACTTGGCCATAATTAACCCTTAATGATACTTTCGTCGTAACCGTGAACCTTGAGTTCGGTCTCGATGATGGTAAAGGTATCACGCACCACACCTACCACGATCAGCAAGCCTGCTGCAGAAATCACGAAGAGGGCTGATTGACTCATGGGCAGAATAGCACCCAAGATGTATGGCAGCACAGCCACAAATCCCAAGAAAAAGGCACCCGGGAAGGTGATGCGGCGCTGTACTTTGGTCAGATACTTCTGGGTCGGTCCACCACGCACCACACCCGGGATCTGCGCGCCTTGTTTCTTCAAGGTGTCGCCATAATTCTGTTGCGTGAATAGAACATCAGTGTAGAAGAAACAGAACGCCACCACCAGGATAAAAAAGATGATCGGGTAGATCCAACCTGAACCGCTGAAAGTACTATACAGCCAGTACCAGAATCCTGAAGTCTTGTCACCCACAAAATAGCTGGCTAGCAGAGCCGGAAAAGAAAGGAAGGTCTGCGCAAAGATCAACGGAATCATACCTGCCATGTTCACCATCAACGGAAGGTTGCTGCGAACGGGCATGGACATGCGGTTGCCAACGCGGCGTCCCGGGAAAAGAACCGGAACGTTTCTGCGGCCTTGCTGTACAAAGACGATCGCAAAGATGGTCAACCCAAGGATGGCAACCATCAAAAGCAGCAGCCACCAACCGTTGGTTTTGTCAGCCAGCAAGGAGATCATTTTGGTCGGGATACGCGCCACGATACCGGCAAAGATGATGAGCGAAAGACCCTGATTCGGGATGCCGAACTCAGAGATCAATTGCCCAAGCCAGATGCCGAACATGGTGCCCGCCACCATGCTGACCAGAAGGGTCAGGGTTGGCAGCAGTGACGCGCCGGTGAAACCAAATGGCGTGGTCAACACAGAACCAGTTTGGACCATGGTGTTAAAGATATTGACCTGACCAATGGCTGACAAGAACGCCATCGGGATGGTCAGCATCGTGGTCCATTTTTCCATCAAGACACGCCCTTCGCGGGGGTTGTCTTTCAAGCGGCGCTCAAGAGCGGGAATGATGGGAACCAGCAATTGGATGATGATCTGGGCGGTAATGTATGGATACACGCCCATTGCCAGGATTGAGAAATTCGAAATGGTTCCACCAGACAACAGGTCTAAAAGATTGAAGAGACCCGAACCTGCGCTGTTCGAAGTACCAATGGAGGCGATCACGTCTCGGTTAATGCCGGGAACGGGAATATTCGCTGCAAGTCGATAGATGATCAGCAAAAGAATGGTGATTGCCAGTTTCTTGCGAATGTCTTGTGACGTCCATAAGTAACGCCAGGC
>CAZRHZ010000193.1:2552-4027 GCA_964599995.1 uncultured Anaerolinea sp.
CTGATCGCTTCATAGAAATTCTCCTTGGATGCCGGTTAGGCGATCAATTCGATTTTGCCACCCGCGGCTTCAATTTTAGCCTTGGCGGTCTTTGAAACACGCGCGGCCTGAACAGTCAAAGCCACTTTGATTTCTCCACGGCCGAGAATGGCCACTGGGTTCTTGGGCTGATGAAGAAGTTTCGCGTCTGCGAGCGTGGCCTGAGAGACTACGCTGCCAGCCTGGAATCTTCCAAGTTGGTCAAGGTTGATCTCGTTGTATTCCACCTGCACAGGCGGAGTGAAACCTTCACCACGAATGAACGGTAGACGGCGGAAAAATGGCAGGTTACCACCCTGGCGATAAAGGTTACCGCCGGTGCCTGCGCGTGAGCCCTGGCCTTTTGTTCCACGGCCGGCGGTCTTGCCCTGACCAGCTGAGTTGCCATGACCCTTGCGTTTGCCAACTTTCTTGGCGCCTTCATTTGGCATGAGATCGTTTAGTTTCATTTTGTTTCCTGCTCTTCCACTTTTACAAAATGCTCAACCAAGCGCAGCATTCCCTGCAGGACCGGACCGTCGGTTTGTTCAACCGTTTGGTTTAGCCGGCGCAGGCCAAGCGCACGGAGGGTTGCTTTGTGTTTTTCAGAGTAACCAATTCCGCTTCGAACCAGGGTGATGCGAAGCGTTTTCACTGCTTCTTTCTTCTTAGCCATTCTTCCTCCGTTCCCAATACGGCAGAAGATCCTTTACGGCCTTACCGCGGTGGGCTGCTTCAACTTCCGGAGATTTAAGTTGTTCCAACGCATCAAAGGTGGCCTTTACCACGTTCAGAACGTTGGCACTGCCAAGTGATTTGGTCAGAATGTCATGCACACCAGCTGCTTCAAGAACGGCACGCACACCACCACCAGCGATAACGCCGGTACCAGCAGAAGCGGGCTTGAGCAGAACGACTGCTCCGGCGGTGCGACCAATTACCTCATGCGGGATGGTCGTGTTGGCCAGGGTGATCTGTTGGACGTTCTTGTGCGCGCGCTCAGTTGCTTTGCGCATGGCATCAGGAACCGCGTTGGCTTTGCCAATTCCGATTCCGATCTTGCCGTGGTTGTCACCAATGACGATCGTGACTCTGAATTGAAAACGGCGACCGCCTTTTACCACTTTGGCGACACGCGCGATCTCAATGACTCTCTCGTCATATTGTTGATCTACAGATTGATAATCCATACTCTCCATAATAAGGCCCTCTATCTTTTCTTATCTAAAATTCAAGGCCAGCTTCACGGGCTGCATCAGCCAGGGCTTTTACGCGTCCACTGTAACGGAAACCACCACGGTCGAAAACGACCTGGGCAATTCCTTTACTCTTGGCACGTTTCGCCACAAGCTCTCCTACCAGGCGCGCCTGTTCCACTTTCTTCAGGCCATCCACCTTACCATGGAGTTCATGATCGATACTTGAGGCAGCAGCGAGTGTGGTTCCGTTTTCATCAT
>CAZRHZ010000194.1:0-3953 GCA_964599995.1 uncultured Anaerolinea sp.
TCGAATCTGCAACCTTTTGCTCCGCAAGCAAACGCTCTGTCCAATTGCGCTACGAGGGCGGACGTTTTAAGCCTCTAAAATATACTCTACTTGGTTTGAATCGTCAAGACAATTTATTTAACCGTAAATATTTTTCCTTTCCAAATTGAAAACGAAAGTTAGCAGTTCAAATATGACATTTCATAGTAGAATTGGGGGTGTTCTAAAGAAGAGCAATTTGAAAAATCGATCTTCTTATCTACCAATGTTCATGAAAGGATATTGTCCATGGCCACGAAAATTACCTCTGATTGCATTTCCTGCGGCGCCTGTGAAGCCGAATGTCCTGAGGGCGCGATCTCCCAGGGTCCGGATATCTACGTGATTGATCCCGCGAAATGCACAGACTGCCACTCATGCGTGGATGTTTGCCCCACCGGCGCCTGCACCCCTGCATAAACACCTCTTGTAATCGCAATCACAAAGAAGAGAGACGTTCTTGATCGAACGTCTCTCTTTATTCATTTATTGACGATGATATAATTTTTTTAAATCCTGAAACAATCGATCTGGTGAGGTTTCCCTTGAAAAAATTCATTGCAGTGGCGGGCAACATTGGTGTTGGAAAATCCACCCTGGTGGAAATGATCTGCGAAAGACTCGACAGTAAACCCTATTATGAGCCGGTGACCGAAAATCCTTATATCGCTGATTTTTACCGCGATATGTATTCTTGGAGTTTTCACTCCCAGATCTTCTTTCTGACCCATCGTCTGCGCATCCATCAGGAACTGGTGCGGAATGAAGGATCAGTCATTCAGGATCGCAGCATTTATGAAGACGCTGAAGTTTTTGCCCAAAACCTCTTCGCACAGGGAAAAATGAGCGACCGCGATTACAACACTTACCGTTCACTCTACCGCACCCTGGCAGAATATCTACCACCGCCGGATCTCATGATCTATCTGCGCGCCTCGGTTCCAACCTTGCTCAATCGAATTGCGCTGCGCAACCGAGATTATGAACAGAAAATCGCTCCTGATTACCTTGAACGTTTAAACGATCTATATGAGAATTGGATCAATCACTTTACTTTGTGTCCGGTGTTAACCGTTCCCTCTGACACACTGGATTATGTCAGCCATCCCAGACACCTGGAATTAATCATTGACAAAGTTAAAGAAAAACTCACGGGGAAAGAAGAAGTCATTTTCACCCGCGAGGAAACAGAAACCGACTGACCAATATTGGATCAGTCTCTTCTTTTGATTAAATTCATCAATAAGACGTTTAAACCGGATCGACCATTAATTTTATGGCTGTGCGCACTTTTCCTTCGATATCCACGTCAACGAATTCCGGAACACATTTGATGATGATGCCGTCTTCCTCCAAATATCCTTTGGCCAGCACGAGCGCCTTGACGGCCTGGTTCACTGCACCTGCACCAATTGCCTGAATATCTGCGTGCTTGTGTTCACGCATGACACCCGCAATGGCCCCCGCGACAGCAGCTGTGCGAGAATTGGCTTTGACCTTAATTACATCCATTTTGCACTCCCTTCTGGATCGTTGGTCTATCAAAAAGCCTTGGGGGCTGATGCCAAAACTTAAGCAGATTGTACAATTATTTAATACCACTTTCAAGTAGAGTCTTTATCTTTTGTTCTATTATCCAATTAATAGTATTCAACCCTCAAAAAGAGAATAAGTTTCTATTCAGTAATTTTTTTGGCTCGATCAGGAACGGACTTATTCACATCTTTTTCCACAACGCGGGTATGCGGCTTAATGAGATTCTTTTCTTTTATAGATTAATAGAAATAGTATTAATCGTAGGGGCTGTGGATATGTGGAGAAGCCTGAAAATCA
Organism: uncultured Anaerolinea sp.; assembly: GCA_964599995.1. Classification (GTDB taxonomy): domain Bacteria; phylum Chloroflexota; class Anaerolineae; order Anaerolineales; family Anaerolineaceae; genus UBA6107. The sequence continues at coordinate 1,852 of CAZRHZ010000194.1, forward strand.
ATGCTGTGAACGGCACATTTTCGATCACTTACTGACGGTTCCTCCAAATATGGCGTTTTCACTCTGCTAATTTACCCACAGGTAGGTTGTTGACAAACGTGGGCAACTCTCATGAAATCAAAAAGAAAGGGAAATCGTCAGTTTTGGCTTGATTTGAGTAAAAAATATCCACACAATTGGATTGGAAATCGAGTTTTTTATCAACAAGAATGGTCAGTTTATCCACAGAAAAAGGGCAGTTATCCACAGATTTTGAGAAACCGAAGAAAAACTACAGCGAATCGATCGCTTCCTCTACCTGGTCGAGCGCGGCGTCCAGCCCCTCAATACGCGCTGGCAGGTGTTTGCCGTCCAGGTTCAACTGCTGGCAGAAGGTTTGCCAGGTCTTATAGGTCTCATCCGATTTGGGCAGGTGGGCGGCCGCCATGGTCCACACATCCAACAGTACCCACAAAGCGGCAGCCGGGCGTTCCTCTGCCATGGCGTAGATGGCTTTCTCAAAATAGCTGCGCCGGTTGGGATGCACGCTGGGGGGAACGTCCTTCGCCAGTTTCAAGGCTTCAAAGGCCTTTGCCAGCTCTTCCAGCCAGGGGGTCCATTGATCGTCGGTGACCGAGTCGCTGGTGAAAAGTTCCACCAAAGTGCCGGTCAGGTCGGGAATGCCGGCTGTTTCGGTGCGCTCGGGTAACTCAAGGAAGAGCCTGCGTACTGTGAGCGGCATGCCGCTGATGACTGCGGTCGCATTGGCGATCTCACGGATGGCGTTCAAAAACGCCTGGGTCCGCTTGATCCCTTGCGGCAGGGTGCCCTCAGATAAGGCCTGCCAGTTTTGTCTGGCGGAGGTTAAAAAGCTTTTGCTGCGGCCAGAAACATTGGCCGGCGACCAGAACTGCGAGATGGCCGTGGAGCGGGTCTGATCGTACCAGTGAGTGGCGTCTTCCAGCGACAGCGAGCCCAATTCAAAAGCGCCGCCGATCCATGGATCCAGGCGAAGCTTGCGAGCAGGGGAGAAATCTTCCAGTGTGTAATGCGCAATATCCAGGTGCACGTCAGCGTTGATGCGCACGATCTCGCGCGAGGCCGTCACCGGCCGGTCATGCACACACACTAGGTCGATGTCGGTCACCCCGCCGATGAAGGGTTCCTTGCGCAGCAGCGAGCCGGTCAGATAAACACAAACCAGGCCACGATCTTTGGCGGTCAGTTTCGCGGCGTTCTCGCGGGCAAGGTTAAGCAGTGATTCGCGTGTAATGCGCATGCAATCGCTCCGGCAGAAAAGGCGTGGTTCAGTCGATGGGAAGTTGAGGTTGGAAGGGAGCTTCCTTCAGCCCCTCAACAATGCGGGCTTTGATGATGTCGAAATCCATGGAACGACTGACGAAATCCAGTTCGTCGGTCTGGATGGCCAGTACCGGGATGCTACGCGTGGAGCTCAGGAAGAAATCGTCGTAAGCTTTATTGAGTTGATCAATGTAGGCGGTTTCCATGGTGCGTTCATATGAGCGATCGCGTTGGGCGATGCGGCGCATCAGGGTCTCGGTGTTGGCGCGCAGGTAGACCACCAGGTTGGGAGGCGTGATCTTCTCGGCCAGCGCTTCCTGCACGTTGTAGTACATGTCCAGTTCGTCGCCCTTGAGGTTGATGCCGGCGAACAGGGCGTCTTTCTCAAAGGTGTAGTCGCTGATGATCGATTTCACTGTAGACAGGCGGTCGCTGATATTGCGGCGCTGTTGATGGTAGCGGCTGAGCAAAAAGAAGATCTGGGTTTGAAAGGCGTAACGCGCGCGATCCGCGTAGAAACTGCTTAAAAACGGATTCTCTTCAAAAACTTCGAGCACCAGCTCCGCGTCAAAAGAGGACTGAAGCATTCTGGCCAGGGTGGTTTTGCCCACCCCGATGACACCTTCGATGGCAAAATACATAAAACGCTGTCTCCAAACGGTTTTACCGGTTTGATTTTGGGGATGTTTCCGTAAGGAAAATATACCATAGATTGGAATTTTGCATTCCCAAAATGGGCGCGGGATGCAGAAAAGACCTTATTTCAATTGCCACTCCTGTCCGCTCTCGTTGACGAACTGGATGATCGGGTCGAGGGTCGG
>CAZRHZ010000195.1:0-3916 GCA_964599995.1 uncultured Anaerolinea sp.
CTGCTCACCAGCGTGTAGGCCAGCTCCAGCCCAAACGCTTCTCCTGCCGCGGCGTTCTCAAAGTGCGTCCCGAACGAGCTTCGCGCTTCTCCGATGGCTTTCAGATACGCTGTAGCGGGTTCCTGCAGCCAGAAAGGTTCCCCCACCACCACCCAACCCCCGGGAGCGGTCATCTCGGTCAGCGCCTGGAGCGTTCCTTTGTGGCCACCGTAGATCCAGCTCGCGCCGATACAGGCCGTCAGGTCAAAGCTCTCCGGCCTGTCCGGCACATATTTCGCCCCGTCCATCTCCAAGAACGTCAAATGTGCGTCCGGAACACGCGCTTTAAATTTCTTGACCGCGTCCGTGACATAGTATGGTGACAGATCGACCCCTGTTCCTTTGATCTTGTACCGCTCCGCAAGCCGGAGGATGAACTCGCCCTTGCCCGTGGCGATCTCAAGCACCTTTGCTCCAGGTTCCATGCGCAGCAGCGCGATGAGTTCCTCGAACTTATCCACGCTCATCGGGTTGCAGATCACGTGTTCGCGATGCGTGATGTCGTAAAACTTCCATAGATCCATTGTGAATCTCCTATCAAAAGGACTGATGAATTATCGATATTAATCATCCGTGTTTGGCACAAACTCGATTTTTACCTCATGCTGTAATTATACAAATGACCAAAAATTTCACAATAAGCTTAGCTCGAGGGACTCTTCAAAATTTGTAAATTCATCCCATAAATATTTCCGGTTCGTATAAATCATGAACGACAGCATGTGTGTCTGAAATATTCTCCCAACTCTAAAAACTGATACGGAAAGAGATGTGGAATGATCATTTTTTTGGGATCAGGTCGATATGTTATAATTTTTTGAAAAATCGGAGTAGAGCCCAATGTTTATCAATGGAATAATCGCTATCCTGCAAATTCTATTTCTACCCGGTTTGATCTTTTTTGCATGGTTTAAACCCAAGGGTGGTTTTTTCTTTAAATTGAGTACCATGATTGCCATCAGCATGTTGGCGAACGCAACAATAATATATCCCTTGGCCCTGCTTCATATTTACATTCGGCCTGTCATGATCGGGGTGATCATCGCCGAGACTCTGGCGATTGCCTGGCTCTACCGTGGCATCTTCAAGACCAACCTCGATGCTGTAAGTCAGTTGATTACCACTTACGCGAGGAAGATCGTGGGCCAGGCGAAAGCCCTTTTTGAGTGCCAACATTCTTCTGAGATCATCAAGTTCCTCCGCGGTTGCTTAATTGCAATTTCTTTTGGTTTGGCAGTAAGCTTGATCTTTTGGTTCTTCAAGCGGCTGACCAACGGAATTGGTGGCGTGTTTAATGTTTGGGATTCGGTGGTTTCATGGAACGCCTGGGCTGAAACTTGGGCCCAAAATATAGAACCGTCAATTCATTTTACCTATCCACAGCTACTTCCTCTCAATCTTTCCATCACATATTTGATGACCGGTAATTACCAGGTGGTCTTTTTCGCCAAAGCCATCATGCCGATCTTTGCCCTGTTAACGGTTTTGATGTTGTTTGAACTGGCACTGGAGAAAAAACAATATGGATATATTTTCACAGTACTGCTGGTTTATCTACTCTATAAAAAATTCCTTGGAGTCTACCTAAGTGAAGGTTATGCAGATATTCCCGTTGCCTTTATGACGCTCACCGCGTTGGTACCTTATCTGAGGAGCGAGGATTTTCTAAAAGATCAAAAGGAAGTCATCCTGAGCATGATCCTGGCAGCGGCTGCTGCTATGACCAAACAGGTTGGCGTTTTCATCCTGATTGCACTTCCCATACTTGCCTTTGTAACGAATAAAACCAAAGAACCCAAACGGATCAAACGATTGTTGCTCTGGTTTGGCCTCGGGGTTGCCTTGATCCTTCCCTGGTATCTACCGATGGGGATCACGGTATTAAAAGATTTCTCACAACTGGGTCTCGACAAGTATATCGTGAACGCCATCCGGGTTCAGAATTCAACCTCCCCATTTCTTCGCGTGGGACAGGCTTTTCTCAATCTTGAAAAGTACCTCCTACTTTACTTGTTTATGATCCCTGCAATATTCCTGGTCAAACCCCGCTTCCGCTGGATAATCTTTTTGTTTATTCTCCCCGTATCAATTCTCTGGGGCATTGTAGTCAGCTATTCTGTAAGGAATTTATCCATTACCTTCGTTCCGGTAGCGATCATTTGCGGCCTTGGATTTGAGACCTTGATGGAATATGTTTTTAAAATCCTGGGAGCAATCAAACTTGGCAGGCTTAATGCCGCTTTCCTTGCACTTCTGGTCATTCTCCCTGTTGCATTTTTCGCGATCAAATTGGATGATGATGTTATTATCCAATCCTGGACCGAAGCTCAAAAACAAATTTTCTCTCCTGAGATCAACGAACAACTCTATGCTTTAGACCGGTCAGATCCAACCTGCAAAAAGATTATTACCAATTATCCCGTTCGTTTTCTCCCCGGGCTTGAGACCATGCAGGTGAATTCCTCATTTAAAGATTTTGAGTTCTATCAAGAATTGATTTCCGATCCTGAGGTTTGTTGGTTGTTGGTTCAAGAGGGTGTCGAACAAGATGTCGAAAATGAAATTGACCAGAATTTGACCAACGGAACTTATCAATTACTCTTCTCAACGACAAACGCTTTTCCATATCGATTAATAAAGATCAGATAAAAATAGCCCCTCACATTCCAATCTAATCAATTCGGAATAACGATTTTTTATCGAACATATAAATGGTGAAGATTCGTTATTTCATCACATCTTTTCATGACACGAAAAATCGTCGTATAACCAAACGTACCTCACTGTGATATTGAGGCGCCAAGGTTTAACGTTGGATTCGTTCTACACCCTTCGAAAAATCTGGTCGTTGAATTCCCAATCGTAATTCCCGTGGACACTAAACTGCAGCCCTTCCTTCCCCAGTTTGAAGTGCAGTTCCACGGGGAAGGAGATGAGCTCAAACACATCCTCCGCCAAGCAGCGCATGGGCATATAAGGCCAAAACTGCGACGTATAGAGACTTTGGCGGTTCTCGTCATAGTGGATGACCCATTCAACCGTCTCGCTGCCGCTCTGCCATTGATACCTGCCAGCGTATCGCTGCAAATCGGTCGGGTGGGGGTCCAGTTTTCGATAAGGTAAATTTATAAAGCGCATGATCTCGCGATCAACCTGATCCCATTGTTCTTGGGTGGTGTCGATTTTGATCTTTGAGCACTTTAATCGGTCGAATATTTCGAAGATCTTTTGCTGCTCAAAAGCCACGGCATCATACATGCTGTTCTCATCAACGTACTGATGATCTTTAAAGTAAACGTGCAGGTCGTCTCTTCGCAGGATCAGATCTCTCCACCATTTTCCCCGCGCCGCAAAAGCCTGATCCAGGCTAGCACGCAGGTCAGGACGGTACAGCAGCACAATAACCGGGTTCAGCCCCTGGATGACCTCCAGAACCTGATCATAATAAGCCACGATCTCCTCATCCCCCCAAAGGCTGTGGATAAAATAGCGGTCGTAGGCGTGCAAAAGGCAGCCCTCGGTAACACAGACTTTTCCGCCTTCAAGGATCGACTCCGCGAAGGTCTTCCATTTCTTCAGCATGCCGATCCGATTGAGTTCCATGCCTGCAACGCTGTCCAATGCCCCAAAACTGAATTCATCCTGCCGAATGGGGTGGGCTTCGCACTCTTCATGCAGCCAATAGGCATCCTGCGACTGGGCGATCTGCTTGAAGACGCTTTTCGATACCGTGGATTTTCCCACCGAGCAGTGTCCATCAACGATGATCAGTTTTGTGTTCATGCAGACTCCAAGAAACTTAACATCCTATGTTTTCTTGCAATAGAAGTTGGATCGAAATAGATCAGCGCCAAGTACTGATAAACAAAGATGGCTT
>CAZRHZ010000196.1:0-3834 GCA_964599995.1 uncultured Anaerolinea sp.
GTGGAATTACTGAGCAGCATACGAAAGTTTTCCAGACCGATAAAATGGATCTCTTGAATATCGACGCTCTGGAAACTCATCACAATTGTGCTGCCAATTGAATAGAGGAAGAACACTACAAACAAAACCACAAAGGGCAAGACAAAGACATATGGAGCGATTTTTTGTGAGTTAATTTTATGTTTCATTGTCATCTCGTCAGCTTCATTTCATTTTCATGGAAATATCAGTGACCTATATGCGGGATTTACGGGGGGGAATAAAGCCCTTGTCGATTCTTTCAAGGGCTTTATTCCTCATTCATTATTGCATTATTCGTGACAGAGTGACATCAATTCAGTTTGAGTTTCATCCAATACCGTTTGGGGATCTTCCAGGGAACCATAGATGCGATTCCAGGGAGTGGCACTCAGATAGTCATTGATGATGCCAGTGTTTTGCATAGTCTTGACTGTGAACATATTATCCTGAACCTGAGCTAAGACGTCGAACGGGTTGGTCTTGAAGTAATTCAAGAACTTGTTGCCAGGATCACGTGTAACTTCAAGATTCTGAGAAACGAGCTTGTTCACGGGATCAAAACCAAGGTTGATCCATAATCCAGTGCTGCCTTCTTCGCTAAGTTTTGCCCAGGCGGCAAATTCAGCAGCCAGCGCGGCATTGGGGCTGTTCTTATAGATGGTGGTTCCTGTTCCACCAAGACCAACGGACTGGTAGGAATTATCATCGAAAACAGGCAGTGGTGCGATGGCAATGGTGCCCGGTTGGATGTCAGGCATTTCATCAGTGAAACGGCTCATGTACCAGAGTGGGTACATCAACGCGGCAACTTCACCAGCATTGACCGCGGCTTTCCCCTCGGGTGTATCGGCATTGCCGGTAGGGATGGTGCCAAGCAGGTCTTCATCCACCCACTTGCGCAGCAATTGAACGGCTTTCAACGCTTCGGGAGTGTTAAGCTGGGGCATGCCAGCATCATCGATCAGATCCACACCCTGCTCTGCGAGCAGAACGGTAAACTCATAAGAGCCATAGGTTTCAATGTAAGACATGTAGTTGCCAGTGGCTTCTTTATAAGTGCGTAAAGCAGCTTCGAAATCGTCCCAGGTTTTGATGGTCGTGTAGTCCACACCAGCAGGTTCAAGCAATGCGGTGTTGTAATACATTACCGTGGCACCCACGTGGCTGGGAATTCCATAATTGACGCCGTCTTTGCTGTAGATATCCAGGCGGTTGGTCACCAGGTCGGCGCGGTAAGGATCAATAAAGCTGTTCAGATCGAGGAATTGAATCTCGCCGTTCATGAAATTCGGCCATTTGCTGATCTCGACATCAGCGATATCAGGAACACCCTCACCTGCGGTCATGGCGATGGTCAGTTTATCATGCATGGATGACCAATCGTAGAAGGTGGGAACAATTTTGATCGGACGATCAGGATTCAATTCATTCCACCTGGCAGCCATGGATTCAAAGTAATCCAGATGCTGTTGAATGAAAGACCACATGGTGATCTCAGTGGTTTCAACCTGGGAGACTGCTTCAGTTGCAGCCACAGTCGCAACAGCTTCAGTGGCTGGTGCCTGGGTGACAACCGGTGCTTCTGTTGCAGCTGGTTGGGCGCATCCTGCCACGAGAGTCAGGATGAAGGCCATAACCATGATTATCGATACGATTCTTAGCTTTTTCATTGGTAGCAACTCCTTTTCCTTTTTTAGAAAATCAGCGGTTATTTCTCATTGATCCACACACGCATTTCATTTTCGCCACGATTGCCCCATTGGCTATATGGAATGAACGTTACTTCTTGTGATTCATATACGCTGAATTGGGAGCTGTAAAGCCTTCGGTCCCAGTCTTTCTCCGATACACTAAATCCGGCGGTCTTTAATGCAGGTAGGTATGAGCTGAGCCATTCCACCTGATGTTCAGAAAAGACAGCGTTGGCAGGCAATCTAAGTGCACTCAATGGTGTGATGTTATCAACTCCCTCCGCGCAATAGGTGGTCAGCCCTCTTTGAACACAGAGCTTTCCAGCTACGGCGGAAACAGACGGATGGGCTTTAAGAATACGCACCTGAGGGTTCAAAGCGTAAGTATACCGTTTTTTTCCACCCGGGTGATGGATGACGAAATAGCCATCCACGTTTGTTTCAAGTTGATCCCCTGACAGCACTGAGTTTTCAGGAAGCCGCAAATAAACCTCCAACGAGCCTCCTTCAATCGTAAGCGTATATGTGTCACCTTTCCTTGCCAAATTTACATACAAACCTCCTTTTTCAAATGATGAACCAATGTGAGTGAGAATATAGAGTCGGTTCGTGTCCAACGCATAGATCGAACCAGGAATTGATGTGAGAATGCGCGCCAGGTTGGGCGGGCAGCAGGCCACGCTGAACCATTTTTGGCGCTGGCTTGCCACATGAGACAGAGTCGGATTGTGAGCGATGTTTTGCGGAACCACCTCAAGCGGATTCACGTAGAAGAAATGATGACCGTCGCTGCCCATCCCTGACAGGACGGTGTTGAACAAGGCCTGTTCCCAAATGTCGTAACAATTCTTCTTTCCAGTTAACAGCCACATGCGTCTGGAAAAGAGCATGAGACCGATCGACGCGCAGGTTTCAGCGTAGCCGCTTTCGGAGGGCAGATCGTAATCCACGCTGAAGCGCTCCCCCAACCTGGCGGAACCCAACCCGCCGGTCACGTACATCTGTTTTGTGACCGTGTTCTCAAACAAGCGTTCACAAGCTTCAAGCATTTTCTGATCGTTCTTAAGCCGTGCGTAATCAGCCATGGCGCTGTAAAGATACATTGCCCTTACGGCATGTCCGGCAGCTACGGATTGTTCCCTGACCGGCTGGTGCGCCTGAAAGTAATCCGGGCCATAATGCGCCATGTCGGGGAAAATGTACGGCCGTCCTTCTCTGGCAAGTTCCTCACCAAACAGGTATTCTCCGGTGCCGCGTTCATTCAGAAAATAACCCGCCAATGAGAGATATCGTTCTTCATGCGTGACTTCGTATAAACGGATCAAAGCCAGTTCCACTTCGGGATGGCCGGGATAGCCGCGTTTTTTATTTTTGCCAAAGGTTTGGTCGATCAGGTCAGCGAACCTGCGACAGACAGCGAGCAGGTTTACTTTGCCCGTGGCCCTGTAGTAAGCAACGCCAGCTTCAAGCAGATGCCCGGCACAATAGAGTTCGTGCCCTTCCATCAGGTTCGTCCAGCGTTTGTCGGGCGCGACCACAGTGAAATAAGTACCCACGTAGCCATCCGGCTGCTGGGCAGCGGCGATCAGCTCAATGGCCTGGTCGCACAATTGTTCAAGTTGCGCATTCTTTTCAACAGACAGACAATAAGCTGACGCTTCAATCCATTTATAGAGGTCAGTATCCAGAAAAACCGTGCCATAATATTTTTCGTGCGACAAACCGGCTGCGATCTTGAAATTCTCGATGCAGCGGCTTTTTTCAGCATCCTTGACCCGGTCATTTAAGATTTCCCACATATAGGGCAGCATCCCTTCCCGCACCAGAGCAAATTGCTTTGACCAAAGGGGATCATCCAATTTCACGTCAGTTACCGGCACAAATTCCATTAATGTGAGCTCCGCTGCAGGATTTGATTTTGGTTAATCGTTTAACTTCTTCTCCAAAAAAAAATGCCTTGGTTATTCCCTGGCAATCCGATTTTGGTTTATAATTCAGTTAAACGTTTAACCTATTGACAATGAGATTATATGAAATTTCAACCCCAATGTCAACCCCCCATTTCCTCCTGTTATATAAACTTCAAAAGTGGACAATATAAAGCTCAAAAGTGGACTAGCAT
>CAZRHZ010000197.1:0-1170 GCA_964599995.1 uncultured Anaerolinea sp.
GTGAGCAAATTCATCAATAAGCACAACATCGGGTTTTGCCTTAATAAGACTTTCGATATCAGGTTCATAGTAATCTCTGCCTTTGTAATTAATCTTTAAAGGTTCCATCAAGTGGATGCCTTTAAGAATTTCGTCAGTTTCTTTTCTGTGATGAGTGTCGATCCAGCCAGCAATAACTTTTTTGCCTTCTTTCATTCTTTCCTTTGCGGCACTTAGCATTGCAAAAGTTTTTCCAACACCTGCTGCAGCACCCAAAAAAACTGTAAGTTTTCCCCTGCTGATTTTATTTGCCTGCCTGAGAAGGCTTTCCGGGTCCGGCCTTGTTTCTTCATTCATGAATCTTAACCCACTTTATCTATTATGTTTTAAGATTAAAATATCTGTTTTCTTCTGTTAATGATCAATATTAAATTATATACCTATTTCTTCACTTTATCTCAATGGTGTGCTTGTACTGAATATTTATTTTAATTTTAAATATCCAGAACAGATTAACTAAAACTTCTTTTAACTCATGCGGTCCAAAATCAGATTAAGTAAAAATACATTAACAACAGATTCTCCAAGAAAACCATACTGCCTGCCACTATTTTTAATAATAAGTGAGCGGAGGGTTTCTGCTGAGATATTTCTCGCCCTTGCTATCCTTTCAGCCTGAAGAAGAGCGTTTTCTATTGAAATTTCTGGATCAAGTCCGCTTCCGGAGGCTGTAACGGCATCTGCCGGAATTAAAATATCTGAATCCAGCTGATTTTCTTTTCTGAACAAACCAGCTCTTTCCTGTACAGATAAAAGGTAATCCTTATTTGCTGCGGCAAAGTTTGAACCCTGAGAATTCAGAGAGTCATATCCTTTTACTCCGGCAGCAGAATATCTCGGGTGAAAATATTTTTCTTCTTTAAAATTCTGACCAATAAGTTCTGAACCCGCAAGCTTCCCATCAATATAAATAAGTGAACCGGAAGATTTATAATTAAAAAAAAGCTTTGATATACCGGTTATAAGCAAGGGGTATAAAAATCCTGTTATAATAATCATAACAATTAATAAAATTAAAGATTTTGTTACAATTTTAAACATTTGTTTCCTTTCTTTTTTCAAAAACCGGCAAACTTAAGAAGCATATCTATCAATTTGATGCCTATAAAGGGCGTAATGAGTCCGCCGAGG
>CAZRHZ010000197.1:1180-2823 GCA_964599995.1 uncultured Anaerolinea sp.
TAATCCTCCAACGCCATAAATAATCACATTTTTTCTGATTATCTGATTTGCATTTGCAGGTTTAAACTTAACACCTCTTAATGCCAAAGGTATAAGGATAATTATTATTAATGCATTAAATATAACTGCTGACAAAACTGCGCTTTGAGGGCTTGAAAGCTTCATAATATTTAATACTGAAAGCTCTGGAAATGAAGCAGCAAATATTGCAGGTATAATTGCAAAATATTTTGCAATATCATTTGCAATGCTGAAAGTGGTAAGCGCACCTCTTGTAATGAGCAGTTGTTTGCCAACCTGAACAACCTCAAGCAGCTTTGTGGGATTACTGTCAAGATCAACCATATTGCCTGCTTCTTTTGCAGCCTGAGTACCAGTATTCATTGCAAGGCCGACATCAGATTGTGCCAGTGCAGGAGCATCATTCGTGCCATCACCCGTCATTGCAACAAGATGTCCTTCATCCTGAAATTTTTTAATCAGTTTAAGCTTTTTTTCAGGTGTTGCCTGGGAAATGAAATCATCACAGCCTGACTCAGCTGCAATTGTAGCAGCAGTAAGCGGGTTATCTCCGGTTATCATTATGGTTTTAATACCCATTCTTCTTAATTCATTAAATTTTTCTTTTATGCCGCCTTTTACAATATCTTTTAAATATATGACGCCTAACGCTTTTCTTTCTGAAGTAACCACAAGGGGAGTACCGCCTTTTCTGGCAACACTTAATGCTGCCTGTCTGATATCTTCACCCAGAACAGAATCATTTTCTTTAAGATAAGCTTCAATAGCATCTACTGCACCTTTATATATTTCATTACCGTTTAGCTTTACACCGCTCATTCTTGTCTGTGCGGTAAAGATAATAAACTCATATTTGTGATTGCTTAAATCAGGAGCGATTATTCCATATTTATCTTTACATAGCGCAACAATACTGCGGCCTTCAGGAGTCTCATCTGCAAGCGAGGAAAGCTGTGCAGCTTTTGCAAGTTGATTTATATCATTTTCATCAGAAGCAATGAATTCATATGCCATCCTGTTGCCAAGAGTAATTGTTCCTGTTTTATCAAGCAGTAAAATATCTACATCACCTGCAGCTTCTACTGCTTTACCCGATAAAGCAACAACATTTCTTTTTATAAGCCTGTTCATTCCTGCAATACCAATAGCAGACAGAAGCCCTCCTATTGTTGTAGGAATTAAACAGACAAGCAGGGAAACAAGTATCGGAATTGAAATATCTGTATTGGAATAAATGGCAAAAGGTTTAAGTGTAATAACTACCAGAATAAAAATTATTGTCAGTCCCATAAGAAGAATGCTCAGGGCAATTTCATTTGGGGTTTTCTGTCTGCGGGCATTTTCAACCATACTGATCATTTTATCAAGAAAGGTATCCCCGGGATTTGCAGTAATACGGATTTTTATACTGTCTGATAAAACTTTTGTTCCTCCGATTACTGAACTCCTGTCTCCTCCTGATTCACGTATTACTGGCGCAGATTCACCTGTGACAACACTTTCATCAACTGATGCAATTCCTTCTATTACTTCGCCATCACCTGGTATTATTTCGCCAGCACTCACAATAACAATATCATCTTTATTAAGTGTTGATGATGGAATCTCGGTAATTTTTCCAT
>CAZRHZ010000197.1:2833-3777 GCA_964599995.1 uncultured Anaerolinea sp.
TTCTGGTTTTTCTGAGCGCCATAGCCTGGGCTCTTCCTCTGCCTTCGGCAACTGCTTCTGCAAAATTTGCAAAAAGCACTGTAAACCACAGCCAGATTGTTATCTGTAAAATGAATATAAATTCAGCATGGCTCATTTCTGAAAGGTTTCTTATAAAAAAATAAGTAGTGAGAATTGATCCTATTTCAACAATAAACATTATTGGATTTCTCCACAAGGTAAGAGGATTTAGTTTTTTAAAAGAAGCTGCAATTGCTTCCCATATTAATTTGTTTTTCATCTCTTTTTTCCTCTTAAAGATTATTTAAAAATTCCTGATTTATAGAAACCACCAGTTACTCCCCCCAAAGTCTTAAGTGCTCAGCTATGGGACCAAGAGAAAGTACAGGGAGAAAGGTCAGTGCACCTATGATAATGATCATCGCAATAAGCATGAAAATAAATAAAGTACTGGTTGTCTTAAATGTGCCCGTGCTCTCTGGAATAACTCTTTTTGATGCTATTGAACCGGAAATTGCAAGTACAGGTATAATCACTCCAAATCGGCCTGCCAGCATTGCTGCCGGAAGTAACAAATTATAAAAAAAAGTATTGGCATTCAGTCCTGCAAAAGCGCTGCCATTATTTTGAGATGCTGATGAGAATGCATATAATATTTCTGTAAGTCCATGGGATCCTTTATTAAGTATCGATGATGTGCCTGTCTGTGTAATTGATGCAATGGCACTTCCTGAAAGTATGAAAACAGAAGGGATGATTATTGCAATAACAGCCATTTTTATCTCATAAGCTTCTATTTTTTTACCCAGATATTCAGGAGTTCTTCCTACCATAAGACCTATTATAAATATGGTAAAGAAAACAAATATCATCATGGAATAAAACCCTGCACCTGCTCCTCCAAATATTACCTCTCCAAGCATTATCTGCAGAAGAGCCGTCAT
>CAZRHZ010000198.1:0-2239 GCA_964599995.1 uncultured Anaerolinea sp.
CCGTGCGGGCTGCCCAACGGATCTCGGACCACAAATTGGGCAGGTTTTCGATGGGTTGGTTCTCGTTCTCGCTGCTGCAGTTGAGCAGGCTGCCTGTTTCGTTACCGTATCTGCCGAGTAGGTAGTTGAGCTGGGTGGGGGGCACCTTGCCAGGATTCTGGCGCGCATCAGAGTTGTTGAAATAGGGTTTGCGCTCTGAAAAATTGGGCTGCCCGGTCAATCGAGGGGCTGCTTTCTGCAGGGCTTCCTCCGCCATGATGCGGAAGGTGGTCAGCTTGCCGCCGGTAACGGTGATCAGTCCTTCCTCTTCCCAGACCACGTGCGCGCGGGATTCCTTTGAAGGGTCCGCCGCACCGGTGTTGATGACCGGCCGCAAGCCTGAAAAAGTGGAGAGGATGTCTTCACGTTTCAGATTCGCGCTGGGGAAGGTGGCGCGCCCGGCTTCGAGAATGTATTCGATCTCCTCTTCGGTCGCAAACGGTTCCCCATGGGTGTGTGAGAATTTGTGATCCAGATCGGTGGTGCCGATCAGGGTGGTTCCCTCCCAGGGGATGCCGAACATGGCCCGGTTATCCTTGGGGTGCAGCAGGGTGACGGCGTGAGGCAGAGGCAGCTTCTCGAAGGGGAAGATCAGGTGCGATCCGCGCAGGCGGCGCAGCCGGGCAGGCGCGTTCACCTGTTCGCGCAGGTCGTCGCTCCACGGACCGGCGGCGTTGATCACCACCGAAGCCTTGACCTCGACTTCACCAAGATCAGATGAACTCTGATCAGCCAGTCGCACGCCGCAAACCTGACCGTCTTGAGTGCGTAAAACGTCAATGGCTTTGCAATAATTCAGCGCAACGCCGCCATCCGCCACACCTTCACGGATGATGCGCTGCACGAGCCTGGCATCATCCATCTCCGCATCGTAATATAGATAAGCGCCCTTCAGCTCCGGTTTTTCGATCTGCGGGCACATCTTAAGCACTTTCTCTCTTGAGTAATGAGCGTGTTTCCATTTGGGCGCCATGAGGTCATACAGGATCACCCCGATTCCGAACACGGTCTTGGTCTTCTTCGCGTCGGTGTAGGGCATCACAAAACCCAATGGCGTGACCAGGTTTTTGGCCTCCTTGAGCAGCCATTCGCGCTCACACACCGATTCGTGCGTCACGTCGAACTGTTTGTTGCGCAGATAGCGGAACCCGCCATGCACCAGTTTGGATGAACGGCTGGAGGTGCCGAAGGCAAAATCCGCTGCCTCGACCAGTAGGGTCTTATAGCCGCCCGCCACTGCACGGCGAAAAACTCCAGCGCCGGTGATGCCCCCGCCAACCACAATGATGTCCCACTTCTGATTAATTTCTTTCCAAAGTTCCTGACGCCAACCTTTAAGCCACATGGTTTTCTCCTAAGATTTTTGGATGAATGCTTGCTGCATTAAGTGGATGCTGTCTTCCATGACCTGGCGGGTGATGTTTTCTGCCTGGTACGAATCGTTGGAAAGGACAGCGGAAAGTAGCTTTTTGTAAAAAGAGCGTGAATGATCTCTGGATTGACTGGCGGCAAAATAGATCGTGCCCATCGAGAGATAGAGATCGCCAAAGCCATTCAGGATCAGGGTAAAAACCGGGTTCCTGGAGAGGACAGTCAGTTGTTTATGCAGGTCGAGGTCGCGTCTGGCGAATTCTTCGGGAGTATCGGCGATGTCTTGCATGGATTCAAGCAAATGGATGACTTCGTTAAGGGAGTTCTGCATGGCCATGCGCGTGTAAGTGGGCGCCATTAAGACGCGCACCTGCAGCAGGTTTTCCACGAAATTTTTGGGAGCCATGTTCTGGTGTTGGGCGATGGCGGTCAGGATGAGCAGGTTGCCTTCCTGCCAGTAATCCTTGACGCGAGTGGAGCGGCCGTGATGGATCTCGATCCAGCCGTCGCGTGAAAGGCGCTGCAGCGTTTCACGCAGGGTGGGGCGGGTGACGCCGAGCATCTCTGCCAGTTCGCGTTCGGGGGGCAGGTTGGAATTGATCGGAAATGTGCCGTTCAGGATGGCTTCAACCAACCTGTTTTCGGCCAGTTCTGCGGGTTTTGGGGGGATCTCCCAGGTGACCATAGAGGTGAAAAATCCTTTAAAGGTGAAATTGGTAAGAGGTCATACCAGTTACATTCATTGTAGCGATTTTTCCTTGACAATTCAAGTACTCAATCTTGAAAATCGGAAGAAAGGTGACATTTATCCACACATATATACGCAATT
>CAZRHZ010000198.1:2339-3731 GCA_964599995.1 uncultured Anaerolinea sp.
GGGGTGATTGGCGAGACCATTCTGTTATTCCAATTAAAAGGCGAACACCCGCTGATCGAGGCGAGTGTTCTGAGGTTTATTCTGTTTGATGGTGGGGGATTGATCTTGCTTGGCATCGCATTGATTCTGGTGATCTGCGCCAGACGCTCTGCGCGTTAATTACGTTACTTGAAGATTTCTTCCATCATCGGGTTGATCAACTCCCAGTTGGGTAACAGCACCTGGGCTCCTTCATCCGTCACCCAAGGCGTGACCGCGTTGCGGTCAAAGGTATGGCTGTCAAAACCGTTCACTGCCGAGAACAGCATCCCATAGGCCATTCGCGGCCACAGGGGCAGGGGCAGGTCGGTTTCAATGGCTTTGGAAGCCGCTACCAGCACTGCCGGGATGCGCGGCCACTTTAAAGGATTGAGCATTTGTTTAATAGCAGAAACGATCAGCAACTGCCCGCGTTGCTGGCGGAAGAAATCATCGCTGCCTGTGCGATCTCGCACGAAAGCCAGCGCCTGTGTGCCGTCGAGATGGTTTTTGCCCGCCGTCAGGCCTGACATGTCGGAAGGCAGGTCAACTGTGACCCCGCCCATCGCGTCGATGACGTCAATGAAACCATCAAACTTGATGCGCACCACATAGTCCACGTTGATGCGGAAATTCACCTCCACCACCTGCCTGGCAGCCTGCATGCCCGTGTTGGGGGTTTCGAGCTCCGCGAAGTAATGCGCGGTGTTGACGCGGTTGTCATATTGATTGGGGATGGTCACCCACAGGTCGCGTGGGATCGAAAGCATCGATACCTGGGGCAGCACCGGGGGCAGGGTGGTGAGGATCATGGTATCGCTGCGGCCGATCCAGGTGTCTTTGGGTGGACGGTCAATGCCGAGTACCAGCAGGGTCACCCTGAAAGGGGTGAAAAAGATCAGCAGGATCAACAAGGCCACGAAGCTGATCACCCAAAACTTGAGTTTGCGATTTTTAGGCTTGGGGCTTTTGGTTTCCTTCACCATCTCGGCAGGAAGCGGAGCAACGGGTGGATGAATCACCGGTGTGCCTTGTTCGAATTCAGTTTTGAAGGGAGGTGTGGTGATCGGACTATTATAGACCGGTCCGGTTGGTTCGATCGGTTGGGTTTGGAAGGATTCCACCGGGCTGTGCCGCACCACAGGCATCAAGCGCGATTGGCTGTCATCCGGTTCAATTGGATACTTGGAAGCGTTATCGTTCATACCCGCATTCTAACCCATGTTCAGGCACTTGTGAACCGATCAAAACAAGGCCAACAGACTCGCCTTATTTTCCAAAAAAAGAAAAAGTTGAGGTCCGCCACAATTTCGATCTGGGTACTTGAGTGGAGTTCAAGTTTTTATACACAATCCCTCAGCCTGTCCCCCTCTC
>CAZRHZ010000199.1:0-3726 GCA_964599995.1 uncultured Anaerolinea sp.
TGCGCCTGGGATGGGCAATGGTTCATCTGGGCGATCGGCGAAGACGGCACCGTTTATGGAACGAAAGACTATTCAGAAGGCCAGATCTATTTCAACACCCAGGTCTGGGCGGTGATCAGCGGTGCCGCTACGGATGAACAAGCCAAAACATGCCTCGAAGCCATGCAAGAACACCTGGCGACCCCCTATGGGTTGATGCTGGCTTCGCCTCCTTTTCACAAAACTTCCATCGAAGTCATGCGCGCTGTGGTTTATAACCACGGCATCAAAGAGAATGCCGGCATCTTCAACCACACGCAGGGCTGGGGCGTGATGGCGGAATGCCTGCAGGGGAACGGCGACCGCGCATATGAATATCTGAGAGCGGCCATGCCGGCCGCCTACAACACTCACGCTGAGATCAGGCAGTGCGAACCCTACGTGCAGGCTCAAACCACCTATTCCACCTGGTCGCCGCGGGCAGGCAACACGCGCACCTCATGGCTGACCGGGGCTGCTGCCTGGTTCTACTATAGCGCCACGCAATATGTGTTGGGGTTAAAACCGGAAATGAACGGCCTGCGCGTTGACCCGTGCATCCCTTCCACCTGGAAAGAATATTCGCTACAGCGTAAGTATAGAGGACACCGCCTGGAGATCAAAGTACACAATCCACAGGGAGTAAACCATGGAGTCGCAAAGATCCTCCTAAATGGCAGGCCAATCGAGGGCAACCTGCTTCTTGAGAGTGAACTGCACGAACAGAACCTGGTTGAAGTCTGGCTTGGCGTTTAAGCATATCAATGTGTGACGCACGTCACAATGCGTTCTGATTAATCAACCAATGACGATGTTTTCTAGTCAATCCGGTGGCATTCATCACGTTACAACTTCAAAACTAATGGCTATAATAAAGTGAATTGCGGTTTACTTGACTGCAAGGCAAGGCGGTATCTTGTGAACACTCGGATCGGGGCTCCAACAAAGCCGGTGTTCTGCATGAACCGTACAACGCGCACCCAAGAGCATTGAGATGATCCTTCGCAACAGCCTGTCAAGCATTTTTCGTTCCAAAGGGAAAACAGCCCTTTTCACGCTGCTCATTTTCGCCCTCACCCTGGCGCTTGCTTTAGGCATCAGTGTGTGGGCTTCTGTCGCCCAATTCCTTGAAGACTGCGACGATTACTTCACCACCATCGGTTTGATCGAGTACATGGGCACGGAATATCCCAATGACCTGGCTTACGATCCGTCCATGGCCAAGGTGTTGAAATCGCTGGATTCAGAAGTGATCAAGGCGGACGATGCAACCCTGCTGTGGGACAATTCAGCCCGTACGCTGGGTTACGTGGATGGTTTCTGGCGCACCGATCTGTATATGCCGAGCCGTATGCTCTCGGTGTTTGTTCTTGGAAACGTTTCTTATAATGAAGAAGACGATATGTACAGCGGGATCGTGATGAAATCACTGTACTCATTTAAGATCCCCAAAAGTGCTGTGATCTACATCGATCGCGATTTTGGTGAGTTTGAACCGGATCGTTATTACCTGGTGTTTGGCGAACTCTATCAACTGGAGTCACCTATGCTGCATTTACGGGTGGCTGAACTGGAAGCAACCGCATCCAAAGCGCTGGGGGTTGAGGTTCCACGCATCACCGATATCACCGCGGATGGTAAAGACGGAGTATTCTTTACCATCCCTGAAGAAACCGTGCTGCGCCAAATCGCCGCCACGCTGCCGCTGATCAACAATAGTGTGCTGGTGAACGGCACCGACAACCTCATGTCTTTGCTTCCCTTCCACCAGGAAGAATTGTTCTTTGTTCAGGGACGCGCTTTTACCGAAGAAGAATACGTTCAAGGAGAACATGTTGCGGTCATTTCAGAGTTAATGGCCGCACGCTTGAAGATTGGCGTGGGGGATATCATTCAACTCGCCACAATTGAGCCGAATTCTTTAGGGTTGTACGCCAACTTCTGGTCTGGAGATGATTTTTCGAGCAGTTCCACCTATAAAGTGGTCGGTATTATTAACACCATCCCTGAGAAAAGCTGGTACGTGTATGTTCCCAAAGACAGCGGGATACCCTGGTCTACAATCCCAATCGGCTACACCGTTGGTCAGGTTTTGGTCCGCAACAAGGATGCCGCAGAGTTCTTGGCGCGCATGGAACCCTTGCTGGATAATCGGCTGATCCTGACCCTGTATGATCAGGGCTATGCCGCGTTGGCCATCCCATTCACCACCATCCTGCGGGTGGCCAAGATCATTACCGCGGTCTGCATTCTGATGGAACTCTCTGTGATCTTGATGTTCGGCTTCCTGTTTGTCTATCGACAGCGTGAGACAAGCGAGACCATGTTGATGCTGGGAACCGGCAAGCCGAAGGTATGTGCTTACTTTCTGTATAGTTCCGGATTGATCGCCTTGCTCGCCAGCACGGCTGGCGGGATCACCGGCTATACCCTGCACGATTCAGTGATCGAAATGGTCGCGTGTGCCGCCAAAAACTTCGCACTTTTTGATCCACGTTACAGCAATGGCAACTTATCCATCTCTCGTTCGCTTGAATTCGCCCCTCGCCTTGGATATTCATTGTTCCTCTGGGTCGGTGCGGCTGTGTTCCTCTTCTGCCTGTTGGCCTGCCTCGGTTTTGTGATCGGCACCTTTTTGCGCAACAGGCCGAGCCAGAGACAATTTTGGGGACCGCGTAAGGAACACCGTACTTCGCATCTCCAGGGGGGGAGCTTTAAATATGCGATTCTGTCGATCTTTCGCGGTGGTGCGCGCACCACAGTGGTGCCCATTCTGGCTGCGACCGTCGCGCTCTTCTTCGGCCAACTGGCCACCACTTCGCTGAGATACCAGGAACAACTGAATTCGATCTATGACAACACCCAGATCGACGGCTATTTCACAGATTTCAACGGCAAGCAGGTGGGCAACCTCCTCTTGAACGCATATAATACCGCCAACCTGTACCACCAGGACTATCTCGACACGTTGAACGTATCCTTGGATATGCCCTATTACTATCTCGGGGTTAGCAAACTGGCTGATGGAACAGAACAAGATGTGGAACCGCTTTACGTTCCGATCGGCTTTTATGCCAAGGAATCTGTGGGAGCCATGATCGATCGTGGGCCAGACATGGTCGGCGCCAACGATATTCGTACGGCCCCTGAATTCTTCTATGCGGATACCGTCCTGCTGGATTTCCTTGAAGGCTATGATGAATCCTTCCTGAAAAAGTTATACACGCATGAGAGCGGCTCATTTCCGTGTCTGGTACCCACGTCAATGATGGAGAAATATTCCATCCGTCTCGGAGACACGGTACGCGTGGCATTGAACGATGAGTACGATGACCCTAACTATTCAAGGAAGATCTATCTCCAATTAGACTTTGTGGTAGTCGGGAGTTACGAAAAACAGGGCGCTAAAGACACCATATACATTCCACTTTCCTTAATGTTTGACACAGAACTCCTGTGGGAAGAAGGTCAGCTCCCAGAGGGAAGACCTCTCACCACTTTTGAGACCGGTTACAAAATCAACACTTATGATAAAAGGGTGCTGCAAATGTACGGGTTCAGGAGCACCTATTTCAAATTGACCGATTCGCGTTCACTGGATGAGTTCATTGAATACTTGGCAGATTACGGATATTCACAAGTCAAAGATATTGGAAGGATCCGCGAATTCATCGTGCTGCGGGACGCCTCGTTCAACAACGCTGTGGC
>CAZRHZ010000200.1:0-3703 GCA_964599995.1 uncultured Anaerolinea sp.
GAGATATTTACCAATGGGGATTGGAAGGACTTGACCTGCAGCCAGGCACAGCCGCTTTGGATATTGGTTGCGGCGGTGGAGCGGCAATTAAGGTTTTAACTGAACTCCTGCTGGGAGGTAAGGTTCAAGGTATCGATCATTCCCACGAGATGGTCGATCTTGCCAAACAGATTAACCAGCTGAAGGTGGAAAGCGGACAGGTGGAGATCAAACAAGGGTCGGTCTCAAATTTGCCATTTGAAAATGACCAATTTCATCTGATCACAGCGTTTGAAACCATCCAGTTTTGGCCGAATTTGGAAGGTGATTTGCTCGAAGTCAGGCGGGTGCTTAAGCCCGGGGGCAAGCTGCTTATCGCGAATCGTTACCCTGATCTGGAGGGTAAAGACGCGAAATGGGCGGCCATGTTGCAAATTCACTCCGCGCATGAATATCGCTCGTTCTTGCAGCAGGCAGGATTTAGCGAAATAAGCCTGGACGTTACGAGGAAACCGGGTTGGATCAAGGTAACAGCCGTGAAACCGTTAGGTTGAGTTGGGTGGAATCAGATCTGTATTAAGACGAAAGAACAATTAATGCCCATCTAAAAAACGGGATTGAATATGTCAAAAAAGATGGCTTGAATTTTTTAGCCGTAGAAGATCGAATCCTTCGTCACCAACCCTGGTTGGCAGATATTTCTTGCCTATCTCTTCGATGGCATCATGGAGAAAGCCTTCTTTTCGAGCGGGTTTCATCAGGGTTTCAGTATAATGGTAAGATGTGGTCCTCAAGCAGGATACAATATGATGATTCTGTTTATTAATTGACAGTGTGACAAAAAGATGAAAAGAAGGATCGAAACCCAAACCTCACAAACGGCACAAATGACTTGTGTCTCTCGAGCCTGTTCAACTTTTGAGACGGACCCTCACTATAAGAGCGGCGATGTGATAGCTCCTATACTACTGCCAGACAAGTTGTGCTCTTTGTTGCGCGTATCGCTGGTTAGAAAAATCTTCACCCGGTTGGTAGCTCCAAGCGGTATCTATGAATATGTCATCGCACGGACCAAATACATTGACGATCTGTATAATCAAGCATTGCTCGAAGGGTTTGATCAAATCTTGATCTTTGGGGCTGGTTTTGACACCCGTGCGCTACGCTTCCAACGTGAAACGGGCAAAACTCAGGTTTTCGAACTTGATATATCCATTACTCAGCTGGCCAAGATCGGACAATATCATGAACGAAAGCTTACCATTCCTGATAATCTAACTTTCATCAGCATTGATTTTGATAAGGATTCTCTGGCAGCGAAATTGGATCATGCGGGATTCAAGAAGGAAGTGAAAAGTCTGTTCATTCTGGAAGGTTTGACCATGTACCTGAAACCAGAATCGGTGAACGAAACCTTCCAGTGTCTGTGCGCTTATGCAGGGAAGAACAGTTGGGTGATCTTTGACTATGTTGACGCATCAGTATTGAGCAATGAAAGTAATGCCTATGGAGCAAAGTCGATCTTGAAGACCGTCTCAAGGGCTGGCGAGGGATGGAAATTTGGTATTGAACCTGAACAAATCAATACTTTTTTAAATGGTTTAGGATTGCGTCTGATCGATCACCAAAGTGCTAAAGATCTTGAATACAGGTTTTTTACTGATTCGGAAGGCAAGGTGATCGGAAAGGTCAACGGAACCCACTGCCTTTTAACTGCTGAGAAAATATAAGTAATTCAAGACGTTCATAACCCTGTAGAATTTCAGTCATAGGAGCTTGGCATGTCTAACATGGATGGAAAATACGCCGTCATCACGGGCGGCACCCAGGGGCTGGGAGAAGCCACCGCCCGCCTTTTCGCTGAACGCGGCGTGGCCGGGCTGGTGATCTGCGGACGGAACGCATCCAATGGGCAGGCCGTAGCTAGCGAGTTGACTGCCAAAGGCTGCCCAACCCACTTCGTGAAGGGCGACCTGGCCAAACTCGAAGATTGCCAGGCGGTCATCGATCAGGCCGATCAGCGTTTCGGCAGGCTCGACGTGCTGGTCAACGCGGCCGGCATCACGGACCGCGGTACGCTGCTTAACACCACCCCCGAGCTGTTCGACCGCATGATGGCAGTTAATGTGCGCGCCCCCTTCTTTCTGATGCAAGGGGCGGTCAAGGTCATGCTGCGCGAGAAAACTCCCGGCGCGATCGTCAACACCCTCAGCATGTCGGCGCACGGCGGGCAGCCTTTTTTGAGTGCTTACAGCACGTCCAAGGGGGCGCTGGCCACCCTGACCAGGAACGCGGCCTACTCCCTGTTGAACGACCGCATCCGCGTCAACGGGCTGGATATCGGCTGGATGGACACCCCGGGCGAACACCGCATCCAAAAAAGTGACGGCGCTGATGCCACATGGCTGCAAGATGCTGAACGCCAGCAGCCCTTCGGGCGCCTCTTGAAACCCGAAGAGATCGCGCGTACCATTGCCTTCCTGTGCAGCGAGGAATCCGGCATGATGACCGGCGCCATCATTGACTTCGATCAATCCGTGGTCGGCTGCTACGATAGCCCGCCGCACCCGGTGGGTAAAGCTGCGGATCGATAAGCTTAATTATTTCAAGAAATAATTCAATTGAGTCATCCCGCAAGAATTGGGTTTCATCATGACGCAGAACCACGGACGCATCCTTTTTCTCAACGGCACTTCCAGTTCTGGCAAGACCAGCATCGCACGCGTGCTGCATGAGCGCCTGTCGGAGCCCTTTCTTTACCTCTCCGTGGATGATTTCTTTCACATGCTGCCCGAAAAGACCCTCAACCCGACCACGCAACAGGAGGCCGAACAATTTTCCCACCTCGTCCCTGTGGTGGTCTCGGGTCTGCACACGTGTGTGGGTGCGCTGGCACGCGCGGGCAGCAACGTCCTGCTCGACCACGTGCTGGAGGAGAAGGCGTGGCTCGAGGAGTGCCTCGAGCAATGGGCAGGGCTGGACGTGATTTTCGTGGGGGTGAAATGCCCGTTGGACGTCCTGGAGAAACGTGAGAAAGAGCGCGGTGACCGGAGTCTCGGCCTGGCGCGCTACCAATTCGAACGCGTCCACGTGCACGCCGTTTACGACCTGGAGGTGGATACCTCCCTCTTCAGCGCGGAGGAGTGCGCGGCACAAATCATTGATTTAATGGGTCGTCTGCCATCCCCAACGGCTTTCCAGAAAATGATCTCCACAAAGTAATAGAAAGATCTACGAATAATTTTCTCCTGAGATTTTAGTGAAAATTTATTGTTCACTGATCGAAATTGGGGTATTGTGACCAGACAAGGAGAGATCATATGAAAAAGGTTATCTGTATTGTTTTATTCTTGTCGTTTGTTTTTGGACTCAGCCTGATGTCAGTTCAGGGCACAGTCGATGCGCAAAAGCTCCCACCCACACCGAAACCGGTTCTGCTAAACTGGATCGCGGAAGGCGACTTCGAAGCCGTGAGCGACACCTGGCTGCCAAAACCGCCAACCACCGATTGGCAGGTGGTCGCGGATGGCGTGATCGTTTCAGGCGCGGGAGTGATCGCAGCACCCTGCCCCGGCGCTCGATACGGTTGGTATTGCAAGATCTTCCAACTTACCGCCAGCAAAACCTGGGCTCCGCTAGAAACCACCACTGGGTGGGCTCCAACCACTGAGGGCAGGATCATGTCTGCGGCTTACGCCCCGGCAGCTGGAAAATACGCGATCTT
>CAZRHZ010000201.1:0-2418 GCA_964599995.1 uncultured Anaerolinea sp.
AAAAATATCAGCATGAATGGAGTCGTAACCCAGAATGGCCTTTTTGCAAGCCCGACAAGATCGGAAAGAAAACTGTTTTCCCAAAACAGATACAAAATATGAGGAGCCACCATGACAGCCATCAGCAGCAGTCCAGCCAGCAGTGAATACAAACCTATGCGTCCAAAAATCTGAATAGGTCTTGTGCTGTAACGAAGAAGGAAGTTCACAGTTATAAGGTCCGGGAAATTCCGTATTTTGATCTTCCGAAACGGCGCGGGTGGTGCATTACAGGAATTTCACCTATTGAACCTCCGACCCAGCTTGCGAGAGCCGGAATGAAACGGTGCATTTCGCCATAAAGAGAAAGATTACGGACCACTTCCTGCCGGTACGCCTTGAGGGTGCATCCATAATCATGAAGAGGCACACCGGTGAATCTGCTGATGAGTTCGTTTGCCAGCATCGAAGGCAGGCGCCTGTTTATAAAAGGGTCTTTTCTGTTTTTACGCCAGCCGCTTACAACGTCGAGATTATTGTTATCAAGTGTCTCAATCAGTCGTGGTATGTCTGCGGGATCATTTTGAAGATCAGCGTCGAGTGTGACGATAATTTGTCCTCTTGCGTGATCGAATCCCGCGGACATGGCTGCGGTCTGGCCGAAATTTCTTCGCAACCTTACTATGCGCATGCCTTTATTGGAAAATGACAACTCTTTCATTTTTTCCCAGGTGCCGTCAGAGCTGCCATCGTCTATGAGAACAATTTCCCATGTTTTGTTTAACCGGTGAAGGGCTTCCTGAAGTTTTTCAACAAGAACTCCAACACTTTCGACTTCATTGTAAACGGGAACTACAACGGATACTTCAATCATCGGTGCTCCACAAGAAAAGGCCGCGGTGTAAAACCGCGGCCATAATATCAGAGTTAAGGTTCTTCGGTAATTACCTTGAAGTATACCGGGTTATTGGTTGGATTGGTGAATCGGATCGTATAAGTCCAGTTCTGCGTGTTCAAGTCATACCTGTCAAACGGCACAAGGTTTGTCCATGATTCAGGAACCAGGTGGTTGGTGGAGAACCAGGGGCTGGGCACCCAGGAATTTGTTCCTGTCACGATCATCCAGGCATCCGTTCCATCCAGCCAGAAGTCGAGTATTTCCACTTCCGATGGGGGATCATTGACAGGGCCGCCTGAATATGTGAATTCCTGATCGATGTTTGGCGCCAGCGGAGTGGCATACTCATATTCATATGCATCTACTGTTCGCCAGACGAACGAAGTGGATGAGTTGCCGGAACCGTACATTTTGATGCTCACAGGATTCTCTGACCATTCATCATCAGAATCATACCCTATGTAGAGATAAGATCTGGGAGCCTGGGTCAACTGCCCGACCTGATTGATTGAGCCGTAGCAGATTTTGCTTGTATAGGGACCTGAAGGTCGTTGAATTGCACAGCCTCCGGCATAAGGGATGTCTTGGGGCAGCAGCTGTTTAGGCGATACGTTGACGCTATCCTTGGCAATCAAATATAGCCCGATGCCATTTGTTGTGTTAGGGAGGATTGTCCCATTCGGAATTGTGCAGGAAAAAACAACCTGGTCAGGATTGCTGTTGTTTACAAATATGACTTTCCAGTTAGAAATATCCGTGAAGGCCTTTCCTGCAATCTCCACAAAGTCAAATTGATGTTCTTCCCATCCATAATCCATGTTTCCAGGGTCAATTTCGTTAATCCAGACATCTGTCGGAGCAACGGAATAAACAATATAGTAAGGCAAATTCGTGCCGAAGTTAAGCGGGTAGTATTCCGGAGGGGTCGTGAAATCCCTGCAAAGCTTTGGCGACGTAAATTGAGCGTTCAACCCGTCGAAGTAAGCCCTGGTCTGATACATGATAAACTTATCGGCTGCCTGAGCTGGAATCGGATATTGGCTGCGATATGTTAAGGATCGGAGAGCCGGATTGCTGTCCACAAGTATCATCGGATTTCCGGAATTTGTTGTGTACCATGCGCCATAGTTGGTGCCTACGCTGAAGTCGCACCAGACCGATAAATTAGACGGGAACAGGAAGGGTTCGACAACATCAACAAAAACATGGACGGTGTTGGTTGGGAGAGGGAATTCAGGTGATATCCTGAGGTTTGTCAATTTAAGGTCGGTTGACATTGGCTCTGTCACAAGAATCTCATCCAGAACGACTCTTGATTTGTTGACTTTGTTGGTGTCGTTGATAATGCGGATATAATGATTGTCATAATCAAATACGTCTGTCTGGAAATATACAAATTCCTTATTCACTATGTTTGTTATGGTCAGAATATCCGTCCACTGACCGGTAAGTCCCGTTTGAGACTTCTGAACTCTGATGGTTGCGCCGGTAGGGGTTGCCAATGTCGATTGATTCCTGTACCAGAAGCTGATTTCACCGAT
>CAZRHZ010000201.1:2466-2826 GCA_964599995.1 uncultured Anaerolinea sp.
CAAGCTGTCATTCAAATGCACTGCGTTTTGACGGAATCGGAAACCATCGAGGTTAGCAACCATGGCGTTATTGGCTTCCCAGGATGCCGCGGATGGCAAGCCTGTTAGATGCACATCGTCGACAAACAGTCTGTTGGTTGATGTGGGAACAATGCGGATGAAGCCGGCTTCGTTGGTCATCAAGGCAACAGAATACTGTGTGAAAACCGAGGACGAATTTGTGGCAGCGCCGATTTTTATAGGTTCATTAGCTTCTTCAGTTCCCCTGTGGTACCAGACTTCAAACGAAACCGACTGCGTGTTGGTTGCGCTCTTGTAGTAGAAGTCAAAAAAGCCGATGCCGTTGGTCAGGATGGGTGT
>CAZRHZ010000201.1:2836-3652 GCA_964599995.1 uncultured Anaerolinea sp.
ATTGAATCGTCGTGGATCGAATTCTATGGAAACACTATTAGCGCCGTTCGTATTTACCTTATCGTTGCCTGAATTTGGACGGATCCATATTTCCGAGCCCTTCCATCCATTTGACGAGAAGTAGGTGCCCGCATTGTCAGAAAAG
The DNA here is from genome assembly GCA_964599995.1 of uncultured Anaerolinea sp. Lineage (GTDB taxonomy): Bacteria > Chloroflexota > Anaerolineae > Anaerolineales > Anaerolineaceae > UBA6107. The sequence continues at coordinate 2,982 of CAZRHZ010000201.1, forward strand.
CTTATGTTGTCCAGCGCGAGCCTGGTTGTGCCGGCGGAATGCTTGATTATAACGGACCTGTATTCTCCGATATTCACATTGGTTGTAAAGGTGCTGAAAGAATTGAACATGATGTTTGTGATTGTGGCGATATTGGTCCATGTGGGGCTTAATGGACTTTCATATTCATTTGTGGGCGATAAATACACCTTGATCTCACCAGGTACAGGGGTGCTTGGCGACCAACCTGATACGGGGTCATATGTGTTGTTATGATAATTTTTGTACGCAAATGAAATTGTGCCGACTCCTTCTAAAGAAGAGTAAGTGTTTGCATTAATAACATAGCCTTCGGTTTCGGACAGAATAACTCCCAAGCCATATGGGGACCCGTGATTGGTGACCTGGCCGGAATAAATGCCCCATCCGCTCAATCCTCCATACCATTTTGTTTTGAAGGTATAATCGGTCGTCCCGGATGCGTTTGTCCAAGTGCCGGGAATATCAAAATTTTCCGATGCGGTGCGCTGTGTGTTAATGGGCCAGTCATTAAAGGTAACGGAGAAATTCTCACTGTCGCTGTTTCCTGAAAGAATATATTTCGAGGAAGTCGGCCATGTGTCCAGATTCTGAGCGACGCATTTTCTAAGAGTGAACTGTCCCGTGCGCTCATCAAATCGGGCAACATACTG
>CAZRHZ010000202.1:0-3634 GCA_964599995.1 uncultured Anaerolinea sp.
GTGATCGGATTCCGCTCCCTGCCCTATTCTGTGGACCAATTGATCCAGGCCGTCTGCGAAACCATCAAGGCCAACGGATTTGAGGAATGCTACATCCGCCCCCTGATCTACAGCGGCGGGCCCAATCTGAGCTTGAATCTGGATGTCACCGAACCCAAGGTGGGCATCGCCGTATGGGATATGGGCGCCTACCTGGGCAAGGAAGCGCAGGAAAAGGGCATCCGCGCCAACGTGTCTTCGTTCACCCGCCATCACCCCAATGTGATGATGACCAAAGCCAAGGTTTCTGGCAACTATTCCAACAGCATTCTGGCCAAGACCGAATCCATCCGGTTGGGTTTTGATGAGGCCATTCTGCTGGATCCCCAGGGTTACGTGGCGGAATGCGCCGGCGAGAATCTCTTTCTCATTCGCAATGGCAAACTCTATACCACCCACACCGCCGCCATCCTGGAAGGCATCACGCGCGACTCCCTCCTCACCCTCTGCCAGGATCTGGGGTTGAAAACCGTGCAGCAGCCCATCTCGCGCGATCAACTATACGTTGCAGATGAATTGTTCATGTGCGGTACCGCTGCAGAATGTGTTGCGGTGCGTGAAGTGGATTTCAGGGTCATTGGGAATGGCCAGACTGGTCCGATCACCCGCAAGATCCAGACCCTTTTTCACGAGACCGTGCGTGGTAAAGGCAGCCACTCCGCGGAATGGTTGACCTACGTAAATTAAAAAATGAGAAATTTTAAGATTTCCTAGTTGACTTTGTCTTTTTTCGTCGCTATGATATTACCTAATATAGATTAACGAGAAATCAATGAAACAGATTAGTTCCAACTTCTATTTTGCGTATTTTTATTTTTACGGTTTTGGAAACCCAAAGACCGCTGATGTCGCTTAAGTAGAACTGGAACGAAAATAGAAACACACAAAGAGCGAGGTCAACGGCCTCGCTCTTTTCATTTTCTTTTTGGGAGAATCGTTATGATGGTCATTATGAGAACAGAAGCAACTGAGAAACAAATCGAAGCGGTCATGGAAAAGATCAGCGTGCTCGGATTTCAACCGCACACTGTGACGGGATCTGAGCGCACGGTGATCGGAGTGGTGGGAGATCACCCCCTCAATGCCCAGGCCACTTTCATGCAAATGGAAGGTGTCGACCGCATCCTGCCCATTTCACGCCCTTATAAACTGGCCTCACGCGAACTCATCCCTCAGAACTCGACCTTTCCGCTGGATGGTGTACAGGTTGGCGGAGACGGTGTTGTGCTGATCGCTGGCCCCTGCGCCGTGGAAGACCGCGGTCTGCTTATCGAGACTGCCCTCGCCGTTCAGGAAGCCGGTGCCCACGCCCTGCGCGGGGGAGCCTTTAAACCCCGCACTTCTCCTTATGCTTTTCAAGGTCTGGGCGAGAAAGCCCTTGAGATGTTGGCCGAGATCCGTGAGATCACCGGCATGCCCATAGTAACCGAAGCCATGTCTGAGGATCAGGTGCCCCTGGTCGCCCGTTACGCAGACGTGATTCAGATCGGCGCTCGCAACATGCAAAACTACAACCTGCTCAATGCCGCTGGAGAAAGCCAGCATCCCGTGCTGCTCAAGCGCGGATTGGCCGCCACCATCGAAGACCTGCTCATGGCCGCGGAATACATCCTCTCGCACGGCAACCGTCACGTCATCTTGTGTGAGCGCGGCATCCGCACCTTCGAGACCTCCACCCGCAACACCACCGATATCAACGCCATCCCTGTTCTCAAATCCCTCACCCACCTGCCGGTCATGCTCGATCCCAGCCACAGCACAGGTCAATGGCAATACGTCACCGCCGTGGCGCGTGCCGCCATCGCTGCTGGTGCAGACGGATTGATCATTGAGGTTCACCCGCGACCGGAACAGGCCATGTCGGATGGCGGGCAATCGCTCAAACCTGAAAAATTCGCTGAACTCGTGCGGCAGATTCGCGGCATCGCCGAGGCGGTCGGACGGTTTGTGCCGCCCAGCAAGGTGCCGCAAAAGAACGCGGAGGTGCTGGCATGCCGCTAAGAGGCGTCCGCGGCGCGACCACCTGTGAAGCGACCCCAGAAGGCCTTCTTTCAGCCACCAGGGAGCTGCTTGAGGCGATTTTACAGGCCAATCCGACTCTCGTCCCGGTCGATATCGCCAGTGTCTGGTTCACCGTGACAGACGACCTGCAGGTGGCCTTTCCCGCCAAAGCCGCCCGTGAACTGGGTTGGACCGATGTGCCCCTGATGGACGCGCTGGAGATCAACATTCCAGGCAGCCTGCCGCACTGCGTGCGCGTTTTGATCCACTGGAACACCAACCTGCCGCAGAACGCGGTCAGGCACGTCTATCTGCGCGAGGCGATCAAGCTACGACCGGACTTAGTCGATGTCCACGAATAAACCTGCTTCCGAAACTGCCTGGATCCCGCAGAGCCTTTCCGCCGCGAGAGTCGCGGTCTGGGGCATTGGATTGATGGGAGGTTCGCTGGCCATGGCGCTGAGTGGCAAAGCTGCCGCACTATACGGCATCGATCCCGATCCGGCGGTCTGCGCTCAGGCAGCATCCATGCAGCTTTTCGATCACGTCAGTACCGATCCGTGCGAACTGCTGTCAAAGGCTGACCTGATCGTGCTTTGCGCGCCATTGGGAGTGCTCCCAACCCTGATCCGTGATCTGCCCGGTTTGCACCCCGGCAGCGCAGTCGTGATGGATATTGGCTCCACCAAGACCGGCATCCTGCAAGTCATGGAGGATCTCCCCGATCGGTTCGCCCCGCTTGGCGGGCATCCCATGTGCGGCAAGGAAGTGCGCACCCTCTCCGAAGCCTGTGCCGACCTTTATCAGAATGCCAGTTTTGCTCTTCTGCCACTCCAGCGCACTCCACAGCCTGCCCGCTGTCTCGCACAGCAGTTGGTGGAAGCAACTGACGCTCGCCCCATCTGGATGGATACGGCTAGTCACGATCGCTGGGTAGCTTCCATCAGTCACCTGCCTTATCTGGTTTCTAACTGCCTTTCTGCAGTCACGCCTCTTGAGGCTTCTCCCCTGGTCGGTCCGGGCTACCGCAGCACCACCCGCCTGGCGGTCGAATCCGTGGAAATGATGATCGACATCCTCAAGAATAATCGCACGAACGTGCTGGATTCGCTGCGTGCTTTTCGCTGCCAGCTTGAAGAGATGGAAACCCGCCTTGAGGTGGAAGATTACGCAGCTCTGACCGGATTATTCCAGGCCGGGTCTGCACAACGCATCGAGATTATAAATGCATTCCAAAAAGGAGGCGCATCATGAATCTGATCGCAGCGCCGGGTAACTCACTTAAAGGAACCATCGAAAGCGAACTCCCGGGTGATAAATCCATCTCGCACCGCGCGGCTTTGTTTGCCGCCCTGGCCACGGGTACCAGCATCATTGAGAATTTTCAGGTCTCTGGCGTCACCCGCCCCATGCTCCAGGCCTTAACTTCGCTGGGCGTCTCGTGGAAGCTGGATGGACAGCGACTTACCGTCGAAAGCCACGGCTTGCGCGGATTGAAAAACCCGACCTTCCCCATCGATTGCGGTAATTCCGCCACCACCCTGCGCCTGCTGGCCGGCGCGATTGCCGGAGCGGGCGTAGCCGCCACACTCGA
>CAZRHZ010000203.1:0-3630 GCA_964599995.1 uncultured Anaerolinea sp.
ATTGATCTCTGAGAACTTCGATCTGCGCCCGGGCGCCATCATCCGCGACCTCGACTTGCGCAAACCCATCTACCAGAAGACCGCCGCTTACGGTCACTTCGGCCGCGACGATGTCGATTTCTCTTGGGAGAGAACGAATAAAGCCGCAGCCCTGAAAAAAGCAGCGGGTTTATAAAATCTGAGAACCGTGAACTGAAAATTGAGAACCGTAAAACCGGGTGTCTGAATGACAGACACCCGGTTTCCTTTTCTGTGATTACTCGTTACTGATTCCAGTTTTTCACTCATCCGAACTGGGCAGGATCAGCGTCAGATCCTCGTAGATCGCGCCAAAGTAAGATCACTTAAGGTAGATGGTCGACACCCCTTTTATCAAGGGAACACAATCCTTACTGAATTCCTTTTTGCCCCTGAGAAGGACGTTTCTACTCAACTAATATTGCAGTCTTACATTCTGGATACTTGGTGCACACCTGAAAACGGCGACCCTGATTTGGGCCCGAAGTTGAAACGCGAATAGAGAGCATTGCGCCGCATTTTGGACAAACCTCAGATGGCTTCTCTGGTTTGGTCTGCTCAAGAGAAACAGTTACAACCGGTTTCACCTCTCCACGATTGGTTTCTCCGTGAAGGGCACTCCGAAATAAATTTTGAAGATCTTCGGTGTTATAGCTATTCTTCGCGGGTACCCGCAAGAGAGGTAGTCCTGCAGCCTGAAATACGTTATTGATGAAATCGTCGCGTTCGGTACGTTCGGCTTTTTTGTGCGATGAATCATCCAGTTCGATTCCGAACAGACTTTTCATCGTTACCGCGTCGCAGACCAGAAAATCGATCCTTTTTTGAGAGATGCGCTGGAATGGCACTCGAAAGTATCGCCCTGTGATGAAGAAAATAGCCGACAAGGCAACCTGTGGGCAGATCATGTATTGATCTCCAAGTACTTTTCTCGCCACCAGAAAAAAGGAGTGTTCAGATGGGGTTAAGAAATGTTGACTTACCTTGTATGGGTACGTGATCTTTTTCTCAGATGGGGATTCCCATCCAAAAAAAATGGATAAACATCCGCGATTCTCATTTTTTGACATACTGACCCTCCCTTTTTCTTACGACCCCACAACGAATATTATAGCAAAAATGATTATTATCAATAAAGCTGCCCATTGACACAGACAGCTTTCAAATGATATTTACGACAACTTATTTGCGAAGTGCCTAAATCTACACTTCCTCTTCCTCTTCGACCGACTCTTGAACGGGATTGACATCACCGTAATCCAAAACCTCGCGTACCCCTGAAATCTGCTGCTGTTTGCCGATCACACCTTGTTCCTCAAGTTTGTCGATCAGACGCGCCGCCCGGTTGTAACCAATGCTCATCTTGCGCTGCAGCATCGAGATGCTGGCCTTGTGCTCGTGGCGAACGATCTCGAGGGCTTTGTTAAGCAAAGGATCACCCCCCTGCCCCTCGTCGTCAAAAAGTTCACCCTGCTTGAGCGGTGTGCCTGGTGTGTACATTTCCAGTTCAAGGCTGGTGGGCGTACTGCCGCCCTCGGCCTCTCGGTTCATGGCGATCACGCGCCAAGAATCCACCAAACGAGTGATCTCGGGGTCCGAAACATACACGCCCTGCAAACGCACCGCGGCGGGCGCGTCAGGAGCCTGGTAAAGCATGTCTCCCTTGCCGAGCAGCTTCTCTGCGCCCGGCTGGTCGAGGATGACGCGGCTGTCTTGGTTGGAAGCCACCATGAAGGCCACCCTGGCCGGGAAGTTGGCCTTGATCAGACCGGTCACCACATCCACCGAGGGACGCTGAGTGGCAATGATCAAATGGATACCGGTGGCGCGCGCCAATTGCGCCAGACGCGTGATGCTGCGCTCCGTTTCGTCGGGCGCCAGCATCATCAAGTCAGCCAATTCATCGATCACGATCACCAGGTAGGGGATGTGTTCCTCGCCCTTGCGGTTGTAATCCACGATATTGCGTGCACCAACCTTGGCGAATTTCTTGTAGCGCGAGTCCATTTCGCGCAGCACCCACTGCAGCGCGCCGGTTACGCGGTCGTGTTCGACCACCACAGGTGCAAGCAGGTGCGGAATTCCGTTATAACCGGTCAACTCCACCCGCTTGGGATCCACCAGCAGCAGACGCAGATCATCAGGGGTATTGTTGAGCAGCAGGCTGGTGAGAATGGCGTTCACCAACACGGATTTGCCTGAATTGGTCGTGCCCGCCACCAGCAGGTGTGGCATGGAGGTCAGATCAGCGCACACCGGCTTGCCAGCTACGTCTTTGCCGAGCGCGAAGCGCAAAGTGGACTTGATCTTGCGGAAAGCCTCATTTTCGATCAGCTCACGCAGCGAGACAAGGGTCAGTTCAAAATTGGGCACTTCGATGCCCACGTAGGCTTTGCCAGGCACGGGAGCCTGGATGCGAATGCTGGGCGCGGCCAGTGCTAATGCCAGGTCATCAGCCAGGCTGACGATTTTTGCAACCCGCACACGGGTACGCCCCGCACGATTCTCAATGAAATCAGGTTCCACCCCAAACTGAGTGATGGCTGGTCCGCGGTGGATCTCGACGATGTGCGAGGGTGCGCCGAAAGAACCCAGCGTCTCCTCAATGATGCGCGCGCGATCCTTGTCATAGTGCGACTGCACTCCCGCGGGGGAAGCCGGGTCGAGGATTTCCGCAACGGACGGGATCGGCCAGGGTTTGGTGTTTTTTGTTGGGCTTATGCCCACGTGCACCACAGGGATGTTCGTGTCTGACTCGCCAGACCCGGCATGACCTGTTTGAGAAACGGTTTTGGGAGAAACGGGCTTTACAGATTCTTCGCGCCGAGGTCGAAGCGTGGCAACGGGGGATGGTTCTGTGGATGTGGTGAAAGAATTGAACCCCTCGGGCAGCGTGACGGGTTCGTCAGAGTCAAGTGGAACAGGAGCAGTGTAGGGTCTTGAAACACGCTCGCGCGGGAAGGGAATGCTCTGCTGGGTGGCTATTTGCGGCCGATTACCGCTGATGGAACGCACCAGTTCGGTCAACGGCAGACCAATTACAAACAGCACCGCGATGATCGACCAGACCGCCAGCGCGGCCACCTCACCAGCCGGTCCGAGGGTGCTGTCGAGCAGCGAATCGAAAGCTGCGCCGATCAAGCCACCGCCGCGTTCTGCAAGCGCGGTGGGCAGGCCGCCGCCCGCTCCAAATTGCATCCAGGACAGAATGTTCAGGTAGAGCAGTATGATGCCGGCAATGCGCCCACCCGACAGTCGTGGAAGCTGGTCAAGACGGCGCAGCAGCAAGGCCATCCCGCCAATGATAAGCGCTACGGGCAGGATGAATCCGCCCCAGCCTGCGATCTGGCCGATGGCCTTGGCCACCCAGCCCGCCAGACTGCCATTGTTGCGGGCAAAGAAAGCCACCAGGCTCAAGAGTCCAATGACCGCCAGCATCACGCCGATGAAATCCGCCTTTTGATCGGGTGTCAGGTTACTGGCGGCCATCCCTTTCGAAGAGCGCCGGTTTCCGCGCCGTGCGGGCGTGCTGCTTTTTTTTGTGTAGGTCGAACGGGAATAAGAAGTCTTGGCCATGAAGTCTCTCTTGAACAATTAAATCAATAATACACA
>CAZRHZ010000204.1:0-874 GCA_964599995.1 uncultured Anaerolinea sp.
CCAATGCCCTGCAAACGCAGGATATGATCTGGCTGCAGTTTCATTTGCACGGCCAGTTCGCCCAGGCTGGAGAAGCCGGCTTCCTGCAGAATGTAGGCCACATGTTCGGGCAGCCCGCTGTCGAGGATGTTGAGATTGAAGGTATTGGCGGGAACCAGTTTCTTGAGTTCTGCGAACTGGCTTTCTTCGGCCTTCTTTTGTTCATCGGTCTTGGCGGTGGCTTTGCGTTCCACGCGGTCGACGAATTTGGCCATCACGTCGAATTCTTCGGGGGCCAGCGGTCGTCCTTCAGCCTTGCGTCCGAGGAACTCTTCCATCTTCGCGATATTATCTTTTTCATTCTCGAGCATTACTGCAAAAGCGGCATCGTTCTTGAGTTTGAAGAGCGATTCAGACGCGGCTTCGGGCAGGCTCTTGATGTCGATGCGCCAGCTGGTCAGCTTGGCAGCCAGGCGGGCGTTCTGCCCGTCGCGGCCGATTGCCAGGCTTAACTGATCTTCGGGCACAACCACGGTGGCTGTTTTTCCGCCGCCGACTTTTTGTTCATTCAGATAAACACCGCTCACGCGGGCCGGGCTGATGGCTTTGGAAATGAACACCGCCGGATCGTTATTCCATTCAATTACGTCGATCTTTTCGTCATGCAACTCGCGCACGATGGCCTGGATGCGCACGCCGCGGATGCCCACGCAGGCTCCCACCGGGTCGATGCCCTGCTGGGTGGCCGACACGGCTACTTTGGCGCGTTGACCGGGTTCGCGTGCGATGGAGCGGATCTCAACGATACCGTGGAAGATCTCGGGAACTTCGTTCTCAAGCAGGCGGCGCAAGAAATTGCGATGGGTGCGTGACAGGATGATCTGTGGTCCGCGCT
>CAZRHZ010000204.1:884-3185 GCA_964599995.1 uncultured Anaerolinea sp.
CTTCGGCCACCAGGGCGCGTACGCGGTCGTGGATGTGGAAGCGCTCGCCGGGGATCATTTCTTTGCGCGGCATGCTGGCTTCGGTTTTCATTTCGAGACCCACGGTCAAGCCCATGCCATTCACTGACTGGATGGTGCCGTTGACGATCTCGCCCAACTGCTTTTCGTAGAACTGGATCTGTGCGGCGCGTTCGGCATCGCGGATCCTCTGCTGGATCACCTGGCGCGCGGTTTGCGCGGCCACGCGGCCAAAATCGCCCGGCGTGGTTTCCACCGTGATCAATCCACCCAGTTCGATTTCCGGGTTGACTTTGCGGGCGTCTTCCAGCGATACCTCGGTGATGTCGTTTTCAACCGACTCCACCACCTCTTTTTCGGCGTAGAGGGTAACCTTGCCGGTTTCCGTGTCGACCACTGCCTCAATGCTTTGTTGGGCAGAGGCGTTCACCGAGCGGCGGTAGGCTGACACCATGGCCGATTCGAGCGCCTTTAAGATAATTTCTTTGGGAAGTCCTTTGTCTTCGAGAACTTCGTTGAAAGCGAGTGTAAATTCGTTCTTCATCCTGTTTTCTCCGCCTGTGTTTGTGTGCTTGTTTGATAATAAGAAAAGTGGGGGTTACCCACTTTTCGGTGTTGAAATCTCCTTGATTTTCGTACCACTAACGCACTTATTTTAGCACAGTCTCAAACGGATGACAAGGGTGTCAGTAGGGTCTGGCGAAGCTTGTCTAGAGAAGTTTTGATTTGTTAAGAAACCACCAGCGAACTCAGAAGTCCCTTATGTTTCTCAATTATGATTAAACTTACTGACCTAAGAATTTTCGTTATCAAGCCTAAAAATTGACCATGTTTACAATTATTTATGAATTAACTCATTCATATCATGAATCGATGCACTCTCATTCTCACCAGGAATATATACACAATCATCTCTTGAACAATAATACAGTTTTTCCCATCGACTCATTGCATGATTCCAAATATCCATTTTGGGTTGTAGAGCTTCCTTGGCCTTTTGTCGATATGTTTTGTTGAATTTCCAAACACCTATTGCAACCGCCATCATTACTAAACCCAGCAAAAAAAGGCCAAGGCCATAAATAAATTTGTCTTGTTGGAAAGCCATAACAATTGGGCTAATGGAAATTAAACCAATAAATATTGCAATGGGGATAAATGAGCCATTCCAAATACTGATCCATCCGTGAGAGGGTTTTTGAGGAGGGGAAAGAAGTAGTGCAAGATCTGATTTTTGAGTACCTGAAAATTCAGACCAATCTGTCGTTGAGTGTTGATGTCCATCGCTATCGTAATGGGTTGTAGTGACAGGCATCTTTCCAGTAATTACATGAGTGCCCTGGTGAATAAGGACAGTAACTTTAGCCACTTTATCGTCATGATGACACCTGGGGCATTCTATTCCTGATAATTGTGGTTTTACCGAGACTACTACTTCTATTGGTTCTTTTTTCTCTTTGACTCTTCCACAATGGGGACAAAACTGAAATGAATCCTCGAAACTTGAACCGCATCCTTCACAAATCGGCATTTTTGCTCCTGTAGTGTTGTGAAAAGCTTATCCAAAAAAACACCTAATAAGTATACCGTTGATCTTGAAAAACAATTTTATGTTTGTTTTGAATTAAATTAGTACCGACATTTTATGGTGTTCTTTTTTTAATAATTTCACCACTTTTTTGAGGACGTGGCTATTCCCAATAAATGATCGATTGAAAACTTCTCACCTCATTGATCATGAGTGGTTTTGGAATCATGTTGCTTCAGTAAGATAGATAATCAAGATCTTTTCGAAATTTCATCAACATCCACTCTCAATTTAGCGGAGTAAGGTATATTACTTAATAGAGGGCCTTTGAAAAAAATGAACACTCAAAACATTGAAGATAGACAGGCTGTTGCGAAATTGAAACAGCATGACCTGTCAGGGTTGGAAACGCTGGTGAAGGGGTATGAAGTTCAGGCGGTCTCGGTTTCGTATTTGATCGTTCGGGATCAATCCAACGCAGAAGACATTGTACAAGACGCGTTCATCCAGGCGGCCAGGAAGATCCATCAGTATGACGAGGAAAAACCGTTTGGGCCGTGGTTCCTGCGCAGTGTGATCAACGCTTCCATCCGGTACGCCGACCGGCAGAAGCGACTGGTCTCATTGGAAGAAAACTGCGATGACGAGTTGCAGAAAACATCACTCTGGCTGTTGGATCCGGCCCCCGGGCTGGACCATCAGGTAGAAACCGAAGAGATGCGCAGGATGGTCTGGAAAGCCATGGGAGAGCTGAG
>CAZRHZ010000204.1:3195-3593 GCA_964599995.1 uncultured Anaerolinea sp.
GCTGAGCGGGCAGCAGCGGGCGGTGATCGTGATGCGCCATTTTCTCGAGATGAGCGAGGAGCAGATCGTCAGCGAGTTGGGCAAGCCGCACACCACCATCCGTTGGTGGAGCCGGACAGCGCGTGACCGTTTGAGAGAACTATTGTCTCCGATGTGGCAGCGGGAGCGAGTGGAAAGCGTGAAGGGAAGGCAGGAAGAGAAGGATGAATAAGCCCAATGTGTTGATCCAATCTGTATTGACCCACCTGGTCGAAGAGGTTTCGATCCCGAAGAAGACGAACCTCTGGCCTTCGGTGGAGGCTGCCTTGCGAGATGGCGCCCTCAGAGCCAAACGAAAGGATGGAAAAATGGATAATAACTTGAAAGATCAAAGACGTCTTGCGTTGCCTGCCTCGATC
>CAZRHZ010000205.1:0-3572 GCA_964599995.1 uncultured Anaerolinea sp.
TACGCTGGTTCATGGTGAACATGATCCTGGCCAATATCGCTGGCGAAATGCTTTACAGCATGATGTCGCTCTATCTGGTCGAGCGGGGGGCCAGCGTCAGCCAGGTTGGATTGACTTTTACGGTAGCCGCGCTGATACCGATCATCCTGCAAATCTTCGGAGGCTGGTTGTCTGACACAGTAGGCCGATTGAAAGCCATCGCCATTGGCAGCTCGATCTCGGTTTTTGGCTACCTGTTGTTTTTCGTCTCTCCCTCATGGGAATGGGTGATGGTCGGGTTGTGTGTGGAATACGTGTCCTCATCGTTTGTCGGACCAAGTTTCAACGCGTACATCGCTGAACAATGCAATGAAGAAGTGCGCGGCAGGGTGTTTGGCCTTACCAGTGGTATCTATATGGTGGTCTCGGTGATCGGTCCGCTGCTGGCAGGTGTTCTGGCTTACAGGTTGAATTTCAAGGTCATGCTAATCACCGCCTTTGTCTTTTATTTGCTAGCAACGCTGCTGCGCGTGTGGATGGCGCTTTCTGAACGCTTCAAATCAGAACGCCCAGCTGAAAAACCCACCCTGAAAGGCTTGACCACCCAACTGAAAGCGATCTTCGGCCTGCTTTTTGCCGGTGGAATATTGACCTGGATCTGGATCACGGACGGGATTCTGGATACCTCCTTCAACCTGACCGGTCAGCTCTTTCCGATCTATCTTTCAGACATTGGCGGTTTAACCGTGGAACAGATCGGGCTGTTCGGCTCCTTTTTCGGGGGCGCGTGCATCCTGGGGAATTTTTTGGGCGGCTGGTTGACCGACAAGTGGTCTGAGCACGTCTTGCTGGCGATCGGGTTTTTTCTACTCACCTGCGGGCTGGTGATCATGGTAATCGCGGATTCAACTGGCATGTTCCTGCTTTCACGCGTGTTGATGGGATTGGGGGATGGTGTGTTGATGCCCTCTTACAATTCACTGATCTCCAAGGTGGTGCCTGAAGACAAACGTGGGCTGGCGTTTGGGTTCTTTGGAACCTCATTGGGCATCCTCTCCCTGCCCATGCCCTGGATCGGTGCTCAGTTATGGGAGCGCTTCACGCCGCAGTTCCCCTTCTGGTTGACCGCTGTGGCCTGCGCGATCTGCATTCCGATCGGTTGGATCAAATTTGTGCTGCCAAAGATCCAAAAAGTAACCCCGGTCGCTGAGACTCCTCAATCTGAATAGTCCAATGGCGTTACAATTAAACTTATCTTATGCGCTTCTCCTTTGAGAAATTTCCTTCCGCTCCAAAGATCACGCTGGCAGCAGTTTTCTTTCTGCTGGTGGCCGTTGCCTATTTTATGAAGACCGTGGGGCTTTCAACGAACCCCTCCCCTACTTCAACACAGACAGTAAGTGCGGAAATCGAAGAAACAACCACGGTTCCAGAGGTTCAACAAGTCACGCCGACAGCAAGCTTCGAACCAACCGCAGCCGCAACTCCAACAACCCTCGTGATCCCGACCGAATCCCTGACCATTGTGGATTCTGAACACCCTTTGACAGAGGAGTACATCAACAGCGTTGTCGTTCCCAAACTGGTGGTTTTGCGTGAGGTCTATCCGCAAATCGCCGTGATCAATGAGAACATACAGGTTTTGGATGTGTGTGTGGGCGATCTCATCGACCTGATCCAGGCCGCTGAATCTGATGGAGTGGAAATCACAGTGCGCTCCGCTTTTCGGTCTTATTACCAGCAGCAGGTAGCCTACGATCAAGCCACAGACAAGACCTCGGTCAACAAACCCGGGCAGTCGCAACATCATACCGGGCTGGCAATCGATTTCACCTCACCCGAAGTCGGGAATGTGGTGGGCATCTATACCGGTTTCGGCCAGTCTGAAGCAGGAATTTGGCTGGCTGAACACGCCTATGAATACGGCTTCGTGCTTGCCTATACGAATCAACACGATGGACTGATGAATGAAGACTGGCATTACTTCTATGTGGGGAAAGACCTGGCAAAAATGTGGCACGAGCGTCGGGAAAACGGCGAAGAGATCGACCTCTTCATGTTACAAGAGGAATTCCAACCAACCTCATCATATTAAACCAACTTCTATGAACGAAAACCAGCCTGACGCATGAAAACTCCAGGCGTCACCCCGCATTCCCGTTTAAAACAATTGATGAAATAACTTTGCGAACTGAATTCAAGGTAATTGCTGATCTCTTTGACCGACATGCGCGAATCCTTCATCATCGCCTTGGCAGCTTGAATCTTCTGCGCAATGATATAGTTGGAAAGATTGACTCCAACTTCTTTTTTAAACAATCGACATAAATACGAAGTAGACAGATTGACCTTTTGCGCAAGCCTTGGCAGATCGATGCGGCTGTGAAGGTTCTGATAGATGAATTCAAGGCAAGCCCTGATCTGTGGCGAGTAAGTTTTGCGAACCTGTAACAAATGCATTTCTTCTGCCATCGAACGCGTCATCTCGGAGGTCAAACGCAGCACCTCCTGCGCATCCACCTGTTGATCGACCTTTTGGATAAAGGCATCACTCTTGTTGTAGGCATCCATTTCGAACATCCCGCCCTGAATAGCGGCCCGCGTGGCGAGGGTCATAAATGCCACTGCCAGGTATTGCGCCTGGCGCAGACTATTGGAGGATAACTTGCCCACAAATAATTGCGTCTGAGATGCATCCTGCAGCATCTGATCCAGCCGCGCGAGGTTTCCATCACGGATACAGTCAAAAACCATTTGCTCCCGCGCGTATGGGGAATGGTGTATCTGTGTTTCACGCTGTTCAAAGATCCAATCCTTGTTGGAGCCTTGAACCACCTCAAAATTGGTCATGCGGGTCTCTTTCATGTTTTGTTTTCTCCAAGTTTCGCAACTGGACAATATTTTACAATATATATCAATATTTTGATATATCCATTTGAAGCAAATTGCTAGAATAGTAAGACTAGAAGATTTTTCCGATTCATGGTGAGCATGAATCGAGATTTTGCTAATATTGGAGGACCTGATGGATCACAAAGCTAACGCAAAAAAACTCGTCTCTCAGATGACCCTGGAAGAAAAAGCTTCACTCTGTGGAGGCAAGGATTTTTGGCACCTCAAAGGGATCGAACGTTTGGAGATCCCGCAGATCATGGTGACCGACGGACCGCACGGATTGAGAAAACAATCCGAAAAAACAGAAGAAGCCAACTTAAATCAAAGTGTTCCAGCGGTATGCTTCCCGACCGCTTCTGCAACGGCCTGTTCGTTTGATCGCGGCTTGCTAAAGGAAGTGGGAAGCGCTATTGCCGAGGAATGCAAACAGGAAAACGTGGCAGTGCTGCTTGGGCCAGGCGTGAACATCAAGCGCTCCCCCTTATGCGGCCGTAATTTTGAATATTTCAGCGAAGATCCCCTACTGGCGGGTGAAATGGCCGCTGCTTTCATCGACGGTGTTCAAAACCAGAATGTGGGGGTCTCCCTCAAACATTACGCCGCCAACAATCAGGAAAAAAGGCGCGTTGTGGTTGAAGCTGTAATGGATGAACGCACCTATCGCGAAATCTATCTCACCAATTTCGAGATCGCGGTCA
>CAZRHZ010000206.1:0-3566 GCA_964599995.1 uncultured Anaerolinea sp.
TCAAAGCCGGCATGGTCGCCGATCCGATCAACTTAATGGACGCCTCGGCCATCGGGGATGGTGCCGCCGCGGCTGTGGTGGTTCCGCTTGAATTGCTAAAAAGTGCCAGCCGCAAAGTCATCAAGGTAGCTGCTTCCACGGCTGCCACTGATACCATTGCGGTCGACCAGCGTAAAGACCCGCTGTGGCTGACCGCGGCGTTTCAATCCTCCAAAAAAGCATATTTGCAGGCCCAAATTACTTCTGCAGATATTGACGTTTTCGAACTGCACGACGCCTTCTCGATCATGGCGGTCTTGTCTCTTGAAGCCAACGGTTTCGCAGAGCGAGGTCAGGGTCCGCGCCTCGCTTTGGATGGTGAGATCACCCCTGCGGGCAAGATTCCCATCGCCACCCGGGGAGGGCTCAAAGCGCGCGGCCATCCGGTAGGCGCGACCGGCATGTATCAGATCGTCGAGGTGGTTCAACAATTGCGTGGTGAAGCCAAAGGAACCCAGGTCGAGAATGCGCGTATCGGCATGGCGCAGAACATCGGCGGCAGCGGTTCCAATATCATCACCCACATCCTGCAGACGGTATAATCATTCTCGCATAATCCCTGTTTGCACCGTCCTGATCGAGATGAAAATACTCTCCACCCAACAATTGCAGCAATACCGTGAAAAAATCTGGCGCACCCCTCCTTCCCTGAGGTTAAGCAAGCGCCAGGAAGCCATTGATTTTGTTGAAGAACGCGGTTTCGTTTTATTCTGGCCATCCAAGGGAGTGGTCATGCCCAGTCTGTGGTGTGCGGTCGCCGGCGACCGCCCGGTACCCGACGAGCACGACGATCCGGGTCAAATTTCATGGACCTGGAAAGACCAGCTTCTCGACAAACGTGTCTGGTATTACGCCCGGATCCTGAAAAAACGCAATACCATCATCTCACTCGAAACCATCCCCTACTTTTACGCGCTCTCGCCCAATTTTGGTGATCCTGAGAACGAGATCGAGGATCAATACCACATGGGCTTGATCCCCGTGGAAGTAAAAATGATCTTCGAGACGCTGCTCGAAAAAGGTCCCCTGGATTCGCTTGCTTTACGCCGTGAAGCCCACCTGTCCGGCCCGAGTTCGAATGGTCCGTTCACCCGAGCCTTGGATATTTTGCAGAAGGATCTCAAGGTGCTGCCCACCGCCATCGCGGATGCCGGGACCTGGCATTACGCCTTCGTTTATGATCTGACCCATCGCTACTACCCTGAATTGCTTGAGAAAAGCCGCTTCTTGTCTGAGAACGAATCCCGTGTTCAGATCCTGGAACGTTACATGAAATCTGTGGGTGCTGCAACCAAAAAAGGCATCCACTCCCTTTTTGGCTGGAAGATGGAGCATGTCGAAAAAGCCCTTTCCACTCTGATCACGAACGATTTGATCGTTGAGGATGTTCCACTGGAAAACGAAAAGGAACCTGTGATCTGTTTGCCTCAGCTGCTCTCTTAATGTGCAGATCGAAATTCCAATTGGTCTTCCAATTCCATGAAGGTTATAATTTGAATATCGGTTCCTCTTCGATTCGGCGGAGATTGAAATGGAATTTCACCTTACCCGGCAGGCTCGTGAAAGATACAGCTTCGATCAATCCCTCTTTTCTTACAATGGCAGTCTGATCTTTGCCGATTTTCGGTCGGTGCGCGAGTTTGTGTTCAAGGTTAATCAATCAAACAACATTGCCACCCACCCCGAAAAAGCCATCAGCACCGGCCAGTTCAACGGCATGGGGTTGATCGATGAGATCTTCCATTATGTTTTTTCGCTCTATCGAAGAGACAAGCATCAGACGGTTTTGGCAACACTGTTGGGATCCCTGCAAAACGAATTCAGCGCTCCCAAGATTGACGAACTGCTTGGGATTTTTGTGGATCAATATCCACCGCTTGAAGTTTTTCAGGGCAAGAGATCTGCTTCTGAATACCTCAATTCAACAGTTCAGGGCTTGTCCAACCGCGAACTCCTGATCGAGGACCTCATCCTTTTGTGGATTTCCACCAGCAACCCGGCGCTTCAGCCTTTCGCAGAATTGATCTGGGAACCTGCCCTTTTGAATTCTCCCCTGCTTGAACCGGCTATGAAGCACGTGGAAAACACCTTCGCAAGTCTGCCAGGTTTCGGACCCGGGAATCAAAGCCTGATCGAGATGTTCAAATCCCCCGCCAGGCATGCCCCCCATTCCATCACCAGCCAGCTTGAATACATCCGCGAACATTGGGGTTTTCTGCTGGGCGACATTCTTTACAAACTCCTCACCAGCCTTGACCTCGCCAAAGAGGAAGAAAAATTAGGGTTCATGGGACCCGGCCCCGTCATCATCCCGATCTACGATGAAAAGGAATGGATGGGTACCTCGGGTGAATGGCTGGATGTTGAGGCCTTCAGCGAAGACAAGGACTGGATGCCGCGCCTGGTGTTGATGGCAAAGAACATCTTTGTCTGGCTGGATCAATTATCCAAAAAACACAACACTTCCATCACAAGACTCGACCAGATCCCGGAAAGCGAACTGGAAGATCTAGGTCGCATGGGCATCACTGGCTTGTGGTTGATCGGCCTGTGGCAGCGCAGTCCGGCTTCTGCGCGCATCAAACAGTTGTGCGGCAATCCTGAGGCGGTCTCGTCTGCCTATTCGCTCTACACTTATCGCATCGCGGATGTCCTCGGCGGCGACGAAGCCTGTGAGCGATTGAAACAAAGAGCCGCCCATTATGGCATCCGTCTGGCGAGCGACATGGTGCCCAACCACATGGGCATCGACTCTGAATGGGTCATCCAACACCCCGAATGGTTCCTGTCAGTGGATCAATGTCCCTTTCCTTCCTACACGTTCACCGGTCCTGATCTCTCCTCCGATCCAAATGTGGTGATCCAAATCGAAGACCATTATTACGACCGCTCGGACGCCGCAGTGGTTTTCAAGCGCTATGACAAGAGAACAAACCAGACCAAATTCATCTATCACGGTAATGACGGCACTTCCATGCCCTGGAACGATACCGCCCAGTTGAACTACCTGGATCCCGCTGTACGTGAGGTGGTTATCCAGACCATCCTGGGCGTGGCTCGCCGCTTTCCAATCATCCGCTTCGACGCGGCTATGACATTGGCCAAGAAGCACATTCAACGCCTGTGGTACCCCGAACCTGGGTCTGGCGGCGCCATCCCTTCCAGGTCAGAACACGCACTTTCCAAGCTCGATTTTGATCGCGCCATCCCCAAGGAATTCTGGCGCGAGGTGGTTGAGCGCATCGAAGCGGAGGTTCCCGACACGCTGCTTCTGGCTGAGGCTTTCTGGCTTATGGAAGGGTACTTCGTCCGCACCCTGGGAATGCACCGCGTCTACAACAGCGCCTTCATGCACATGCTGCGCAATGAAGATAACGCCGGCTATCGTACGCTCATGAAGAACACCATCGAATTCGATCCCGAGATCTTGAAACGCTTTGTGAACTTCATGAACAATCCGGATGAGCGCACAGCCATCGAACAGTTTGGCAGCGGGGACAAATATTTTGGCATTTGCACACTGATGA
>CAZRHZ010000207.1:0-3535 GCA_964599995.1 uncultured Anaerolinea sp.
GAGAACCCAATAAAAAAACCTCCTCTGTAAATAGAGGAGGTCGAGGCGGAGAGAGTGGGATTCGAACCCACGATACCTTGCGGTATACCCGCTTTCCAAGCGGGCGCGTTAGGCCAACTGCGCTACCTCTCCAAGGCCTTTCAATTGAAGCGTTCGTATTATATCATTTGACCCACTAAATCGTCCATATTTTTCTTGATCCTTCATAAAACTTCCACCCCCTGTTTTTTACTTCTCCATTTTAGATTTTCCTTCTATAATAAATTTATAGAGTTGTAAGGAGGTGTCTCAATGAATGAATCCAATCGTGGAACAATGATCGCCGGCTTGGTGCTGGTGGTGCTTGGCGGCGTCTTCTTTGCCTTGAATCTGATCCCTGGCATTGACGCCGCGAAAACCTGGCCTCTGATCCTGGTGGTCACGGGCATTGGTTTTTGCCTGCCTGCCTTCATCTGGTACAAATCGCGCGAAACGCTGGCAGGCCTTTTCATCCCCGGCTGCATCTTTCTTGTGTTGGGCGGGATCTTCCTCTTCAATACCCTGACCGGCATTTGGGAGATCTGGGCTATCGCGTGGATGTTGATCCCCGCCAGTGTTGGGCTCGGACTGATCGTGTCTGCTGACGTTGGCAAATGGGATAAATCCGTCAAACAGGTGGGTGGCTGGCTGCTGGTGGTCAGCATGAGCCTGTTCGCCCTTTTCGCGGCCATGTTCAGCAATATTGTGATCAAATCCATCGGAGCCGGCATTCTGGTGGCGACCGGTCTGATCATGCTGATCCGCTCCTTCATCAAGAAACCCGTCATAGAATAAAAATGTCATCCATCGTCCCTGACCTCGAACTGCCCATTTTGGTGGTGGACGAAGCCCACTGGCAAAAAGTCCATGCTGACAGCGTTGAAGCGCTGGAGTATTCGATCACAACCCGCAGCGGTTTTCAGATCTCCACCAGCGAATTCGATTTTCCCATTCCGGAAGGCGTGGATTTTTCGGGCCCGAACATCATCCAAATTGTGGCCGGCAAGGAACAGCTTTACGCTGCGGCTTACGAGAAGGGCTGCACATTGTACACCATCGATCAAGCCAACCTGGTGCCGATGTACGGCTCACGCCCGTTCGAGGGTTTTCAAAAGGGAACGAAATTGATCGTGGCCATTGGGCATCTCTCACCACCCAAAGCGGATCTTCCACAGCCAAAATTCACTGTCCTGTGGGCGGGGGTGGTGAACATCGCCTGATCTTTCGGGTTGTTCGCAATACTATTGTCAACCTGAAAAATCGCCGTTATAATATCCGTCGTTGGGCGGTTAGCTCAGTTGGTTAGAGCGTTGCGTTGACATCGCAAAGGTCGTAGGTTCGAGTCCTATACCGCCCACAAGGACTCAACAGTATCGCTAAGGTCGTACCCCCGCAAGGGCAGCGGGTGCAGATTTTCGAGTCCTATACCGCCCACCAGAACCAAGGCAATGACCGGGACGAGTATCTGGTTCCAAGACAGAAAGTAGAGACCATCGGTTGAAAGTCTCTCAAACCCGCCAGAGAAAACCACCCGCGAGCTTTTTCCTGAACCGCTGAACGCCTAGTACGGAAAACGGTTGACCCCGATAGCAGTCAAACGAGATCGTTTGTGGAGTTCGCTCCGCAGATGAATCTGGGTGGAACCGCGAGAGTAACCTCCCGCCCCAGTGCTGGGGCGGGTTTTTGTTTAAACCTCCCCAAACTCAACCCACAGTTGCCGGTGGTTAGCCGGCAGCGCCAGTAAATCGGAGGAAGAAATGGCAAACACGAACAAGGAAGAGTACGAAAAAAGTGAGCTTTATAAGATCCGTCACTCCACCGCTCACATCATGGCTGAAGCCGTATTGGAGGAGTTCCCCACCGCCAAGATCGCCATCGGCCCGGCCATTGATGACGGTTTCTACTATGATTTTGACCTGCCCCGCCCCCTGACCCCCGAAGATCTCGAAAGCCTTGAAAAACGCATGCGCGAGATCATCAAATCAGGTTTGAAATTCGAACGGAAAGTACTCAGCGCGGATGAGGCCAAGAAGCTCTTTCACGACCAACCCTACAAGATCGAGTTGATCGAAGGGCTCGAAAGCGGCACCGTGGATGAAGACGGCAATCCAGTTTCAGTAAAACCCGAAATTTCGACTTATACGTCAGGTAAATTCACCGACCTGTGCCGCGGCCCTCATGTAGATTCCACCGCTCGCATCAACGCTGATGCCATCAAGCTGCTGCACGTGGCTGGAGCCTATTGGCGTGGCGACGAAAAACGTCCCATGCTGCAGCGCATCTACGGCACCGCCTGGAACAACGCAGACGAGCTCAAGGATTACTTGTGGCGTATTGAAGAGGCCAAGAAACGCGATCATCGTAAAATTGGACAAGACCTTGATCTATATAGCTCGAACGACGAAATTGGCGCGGGCTTGATCCTCTGGCACCCCAAAGGCGCAAAAATGCGCAAGATCATTGAGAACTTCTGGTCTGAAGAACACGAGAAGAACGATTATGAGTTCGTGTTCACACCCCATATCGGCAAGGCTCAACTTTGGGAGACCAGCGGACATCTCGGGTTCTATAAAGAAAACATGTACTCCCCCGTGGATATCGATGGGCAGCAATATTTCTTGAAACCCATGAACTGCCCGTTCCATCTGCATATATACAAGACCAACACGCGTTCCTACCGCGACCTGCCGATCCGCTACGCAGAAGAAGGCACAGTCTATCGTTACGAACGCAGCGGCGTGATGCACGGGTTGATGCGCGTGCGCGGCTTCACACAAGACGACGCCCATCATTTCTGCCGTCCCGACCAGATGCCGGAAGAGATCGACTTTGTCTTGAATTTCAGCTTGCATATTCTACGCAGCTTTGGCTTCACCGACATTCACGCCTACCTGAGCACTAAACCTGAAAAATCGGTCGGCGATCCCGAGTATTGGACTGCGGCTGAATCCGCTCTGGAAGACTCGCTGAAACGCGCGGGTGTGAAGTATCAGGTGGATGAAGGCGGCGGTGCATTCTACGGACCGAAGATCGACCTCAAGGTCAGCGACGCCATCGGGCGTGAATGGCAGCTTTCCACCATCCAGTTCGACTTCAACCTGCCTGAACGCTTTGACCTGACCTACATTGGTGAAGACGGCCAGCCCCACCGGCCATTCATGGTACACCGCGCCCTGTTGGGCAGCCTCGAACGATTTTTCGGTGTGCTCATCGAACACTACGCGGGGGCCTTCCCGGTCTGGCTCTGCCCTGTGCAGGCCGTACTCATCCCCATTGCCGATCGCCACATCGATTACGCCAAATCGGTGGCTTCGCAGCTTAAAGCCAAAGGCATTCGCGTCACAGTCGACAGCCGCAATGAACGCATGAACGCCAAGATCCGCGACGCCCAGAACCAGAAGATCCCCTACATGCTGGTGGTGGGCGACAAAGAGATGGAAAACAATCAGGTGGCCCTGCGTCTGCGCAACGGAGAGAATCCCGGAGCGATCCCAACGGAAGAGTTCATCAAATTGGC
>CAZRHZ010000208.1:0-3530 GCA_964599995.1 uncultured Anaerolinea sp.
AGGAAATGACCCCATCCATTTTCTCAGACAGTTTTGACGCTTACAAGATGCCGCGTATCATGGCGAACATTTCCTCTGTCAACTGGGTGGTTGAACAAAAAAACAGCATCCCAACCGCCGCGTTGTGCAAGCTTGGACCCCTGGATGAAACGCAGTCTGCGAACCTGGACGTGATGCTGGCTGCCATTCAAACAGCGATCACCAGTCAAACCTGCCCGGAGGGTATATACAATGTGAGCGGCAACGTGTTTGTGGCCAGGGCAGGCCAGGTGACCCTGTTCAAGGCAGCTGCGACAGAAGGAAGCGCCGATCTTGCGGCAACCCCCACGCTAACGCCAACCCCATAATGGTTTGAAAAATGAAATAACGAAACCGCAGCATGCCAACCCAGCGCTGCGGTTTTTGTTTACACTTCCTGAGATATCGATTTTATTTGTATAATTCATATATTCAATCATGTGGCTTGATCGAGGGGCATATGGGAAAAATACAATTCGTGGTCAAAAGATCCGGTGCGATCGTGCCGTTCACGCCTGAACGCATCAGCAATGCCATCTACCGCGCCGCGGTGGAGGTAGGCGGCAGAGACAGAACGATCGCAGAAGATCTCGCCCGGCAGGTAGTCGCGATTCTGGAAAAGAATCCTGATCCTGGCTATCGACCTCACATCGAAGAGATCCAGGATGTGGTGGAAAAAGTGTTGATTGAAAATGGACACGCAAAAGTGGCCAAGGCGTATATCCTTTACCGAAATGAACGCGCCAACCATCGCAAACAGCAGGAAATGCTTTCTGAATTTTCCAACAAACCTTCGCAGAACATCCCATGGGCCAAAATCTGGCATGTTCTGGATTGGGCAGTCTCTCACGGCGTGAACACGGTTGAAGGCTTAAATCAACGGGTGCGCGCGGGTGAATTCTCGCAGATCATCACGGAATCCGAGGCTGCCTACAGGGTGGATGTTGAAAAAGCAGTCAAGGGCATATTAGACCGCAAGACCGAACTCAAAATCGTGCTCATAACCGGGCCTTCTTCCTCTGGCAAGACCACCACGACCCTTAAGATCAATGAAAAGCTCAAAGACCAAGGACTCAAGCTGGTCACCCTGAACGTCGATAATTATTTTTTGAACCTGGACATGCATCCCAAAGATGAATTCGGGGATTACGATTTCGAAACGCCGCACGCATTGGATCTGCTTTTAATCAACCAACAGTTATCCGACCTGGTGGCAGGCCGCGAAGTACAGGTGCCATTCTACGATTTCAAACTTGGGCGGCGGACCGAGCAGAAGACTGCCATGCATATTAATGAAGACGAGTTGATCCTGATCGATTCGCTGCACGGACTTTTCCCGGGGTTGACCAGCCAGGTGAATGAAGATAAGAAATTCAAACTCTACCTCGAACCGCTGCTGCAAATGAAGGGCAATGACGGCGAGTATGTGCACTGGACAGACATCCGCATGATGCGCCGCATGCTGCGCGACGCCGCGCACCGCGCCTACGATCCGCGGCGAACGTTGGAACATTGGCATTATGTTCGCAGCAGTGAAATGCGCAATATCATCCCCAATAATGTCAGGGCGGACGTGATCATCAATTCCGCCATGCCCTATGAGCTGCCGGTATACGTTCACAGGCTGCTGACGAATTTTCTGGATTGGCAGCAGCGTTATCAAGGGGATCCGCTGCGCGAGGATGCCTTCATGCGCGCCAATCGCGTAGCGGAACTCTTAAAGACCATCCAGCCTGTGGAAGATGAAAGCTGTATTCCCTCAGATTCGGTGATCCGCGAATTTATCGGTGGATCAAGTTTGAAGTATTAAGAAGGCGATAGTGTCAGGCGAACGAAAAAAAAGGATCCCACACAACATTTTGAAAGACCGCAGGCCGGTATTACGCTATCGTGCGGGTCAAAACATCGTGATCACGTTGTTGAGTTTCGCCTTTTCCGTATCTGCGACCCGGCTTTTCCTTGAACTCACGGGTTACCCGCAGCTTGGCGGCGGCGAACTGCATATCGCGCACGTGCTGTGGGGGGGAGTGCTGCTTTTCGCAGCTGCCTTGATCCCGACGCTGTGGATGAACGAGTGGGCAGCCAGTCTGGCAGCGTTGATCTCGGGTTTGGGGGTAGGGCTGTTCATTGACGAAGTGGGCAAGTTCATCACCAGCAACAACGATTACTTCTTCCCCTCCGCGGCACCGATCGTTTACGTTTTCTTTTTACTTACCGTGCTGCTCGCCTCGCGCGTGCGGCTTGGTAAGCCCAAGCCTGACCGGGCCAAAATGTATGAGATCCTGGAACGGTTCTCAGAAGTGTTGGATCGCGACCTTTCTGCGTATGAGCGCGAAGACCTGTTGAAATCACTGGCAGAGATCAAACGTACGACAGAGAATCAAGATCTGGAGGTGCTGGCGGCAAGCTTGCAAAAGTTCTTAATCGATCAAAAAAGTGAGATCGACACAGAGCGGCCCAACTTGCTGGATCGTATACGGATCAGGTTGTTTACCTTTGAACGAAAATTCCTGAAACAAGCCCGGCTCAGATCCATTGTGGTGTTTGGTTTGTTTGCGTGGGGAGTCTGGGCGCTCCTTTCTCCGATTTTTTTCTTTTCAACAGCCAGTGATCCGGTCGCCCTTCAGAGTTTTCTTGATCGCTTGATCACCAACAACCTTTTAGTCAGCGCCAGCGGGTTGAACTGGTTCGAAGCCAGGGTGCTCCTTGAAGGCGGTTTTGGCTTGCTGGGTTGGATCGCGGCGATCTTGATACTCTTAAAACGTGAAAAACCAGGATTCTTGGTGGGAATCGTGGGGCTGCTGGTTTCACTGACCGTGGTGAATTTGCTGGTGTTTTATTTCGAGCAATTCTCCACGATCACCGTGGCTTCGCTTCAATTCTTGTTATTACTCCTCTTGTTTCGCTACAAACAACGCTTTTTATCTTAATTTACAAGGACGACCATGGAAAACACCACCGCTTCATTACCGTACCCCGAATCCTATTGGGTGATCCCGAATCTCTTGATGGCCGGGGAACATCCCTCGAATTATGACGAAAACGAAACCCGCCGGCGCATACAGGCTTTGATCCGTTGCGGCATCTCCAGTTTTATCGATCTGACCACACATGAAGATACAAAACCAAGCTATGCCGGTATCCTTTCTGCGGAAGCCGACGAATATCTGAAAATTGTAAAATATGCGAATTTTCCGATCAGAGATTTTGAAGTTTCTTCTGAAGAACAAATGGCCAAGATCCTGGATGCCATTGATGCAGAAGTCGATCTTTATCATCCAGTTTATGTGCACTGTTACGCAGGCCGGGGCAGAACAGGCATGGTCGTGGGTTGTTACCTGGTCAGACATGGCCTGCAGCCAAAAGAGGCTTTGCAGAGGATCGCTGAACTTCGTGCCAATATTCCAAGCAGTTGGGCGCGCAGCCCGGAAGCAGATAAACAGGTGGAATTTGTGCTGAATTGGAAAAAGGGCCAATGACGCAACAGAGAAAAACTCGTCCTGTTGTATAAT
>CAZRHZ010000209.1:0-3511 GCA_964599995.1 uncultured Anaerolinea sp.
CGAACAGACCTTGAATCAGATGCTGGTTGAAATGGACGGTTTTGACACCGACACCAACATCATCATCATGGCCGCCACCAACCGCCCTGATATTCTCGATCCAGCGCTCCTGCGACCCGGACGTTTTGACCGCCGGGTTGTGCTCGATCGCCCGGATGTACGCGGACGTGAGGAAATACTCAAAGTACATATCAAGGGCAAACCCGTTGATCCAGAAGTGACCCTGCCCGTGGTGGCCAAATCTACCCCTGGTTTTGTGGGAGCAGACATTGAAAATCTCGTCAACGAAGCCGCCATTTTGGCTGCCAGACGCAACAAGAAAAGCATCGGCCAGAGTGAATTTGAAGAATCCATCGAGCGCGTTATTGCAGGTCCTGAACGCAAGAGCCGCTTGATCAGCCAGGAAGAGAAGCGCATCGTCGCTTATCATGAAGCCGGCCATGCCGTGGTCATGAACGCTCTGCCTGAAGCAGATCCAGTACAAAAAGTATCCATCATCGCCAGAGGCATGGCCGCTGGTTACACACTTGCCCTGCCGATCGATGACCGTACCCTGATGCCCCGCAAGAAAATGCTGGCAGACATGGTCGGACTGCTGGGTGGACGAGCCGCTGAAGAGATCATCTTCGATGATATCACTTCAGGCGCTTCGAACGATATCGAGCGCGTCACCCAACTGGCCAAAACCATGGTCACACGCCTGGGTATGAGCACTGAACTTGGACCGATGGTCTATGGACAAAAGGAAGAAATGATCTTCCTGGGACGCGAGATCTCTGAGCAGCGCGACTATTCAGAAGCGGTCGCAGAGAAGATCGACAAGGAAGTCCGCAGTCTGGTGAATGACGCCTACACGAATGCCCATGCCATTCTGACCAAATATCGCGCAGAACTGGACGCGGTGGCTCAGAAACTCTTGGAAGTGGAAACCCTTTCAAAAGATGAATTTGAAGCCATTTTCCCGCCACCGGTACCGCATAAAAATGCAACCCCTGCCTATCAGGAAAAATGACACAAAACGGGAGCCCTACGCTCCCGTTTTCTTTTTCGATGTAAAGTCAGCGACCAGTTCCCGTCGCAGTAACTTGCCAACGGGGGATCTGGGCAGTTTTTCGATAATTTGAATTCCTTTGGGAATTTTATAGCTTGCCAAATACCGCCGACAGAATTCATTCAGCTTCTCATGATCCAGTTTGGTTCCATCCACCACCAACCAGGCATATACGGCTTCGCCTGTGACATCATCAGGGACGCCTGCTACCGCAGCCTCGCGAATGCCAGGGAATTGAACCAGCACGTTTTCCACTTCGACCGGCCATACCTGCAGTCCGTTGACCTTGATTAAATCCTTGCAGCGGCCGGAAATGTAGAAATAACCGTCCTCGTCCATTTTGGCGATATCTCCGGTGCGCAGCCAGCTGCCCTGCAAAGCGATCGCGGTCTCTTCCTGAGAACCAAAATAACCTTGCATCACCTGCGGGCTGCGGATTTGAAGCTCGCCAGTGCCGCCAATGGGAACTTCCTTCTCCTCTTCCTCAAGATCCATGATCCGGCACTCCACGTCAGGCAAGGGCAACCCGATCGAACCGTCCCGATTCTCGCCCTGGAGTGGGTTGCAATGAGTGGCGGTTGGCGCTTCTGAAAGCCCATAACCTTCGACCAACTTGCCGCCAGTGAGCTTCTCAAATTGCAGGCGGGTTTCCCGGTGAAGTGGTGCTGAACCCGAGATACAAGCTTTGATGGAATGTAGCGAGACTTTTCCAGCCAGCGCTCTCGGGTTGTGCGCGATGGCGTTGTACATGGAAGGAACACCCGGGAAAAAGGTTACTGCGTGTTCCTCCGCCAGGTTCAGCAAGGTATCCAGGTCCCTCGCATCGGGTACCAGAACAAGGGTCGCCCCCATGGCAATCCCAACATTGAGTCCAATCACCATGCCGTATACGTGGTAAAGCGGGATGGCGGTAAGAAAAACCTCTTCGCCCTCTTTCATGGTGGTCAACCAGTTTTTGAACTGCAGGATGTTCGCCACCACGTTTCGATGTAAAGCCATTGCGGCTTTGGGTGAACCCGTCGTTCCGCCGCTAAATTGCAGCACAGCAGGGTGCTCGGTTATGAGTCGCGGCAGTTCCATTTCTTGTTGTAGTTGAAAGCGGGTTTTCCCCTCGTCTGCTGATTTTGGAGATGAAAAACCTTCAATACGACAACTCCCCATCACGGAGAGATCCACCAGGATCAGATCTATAATTCCAGCTTCTGTTTGCAAACGCTGCAAATCATCCTGTCTGGATTTGGGCCCGACAAGAATGCACGGTCGGGCGATCTCGCCTTGATAGCGCCATTCTGGATAAGGATAAATTGGATTCATGGCTGCCACAACCCCGCCTGCCATTAACGTACCAAAAAAGGCCACCACGAATTCGATCGAGTTTGGCAAACAAATGGCCACCCGGTCACCGGGTTGGACTCCCAAATTTACGAGTCGTTTTGCGAAGAAGTTGGCTTTTTCATACAGTTCTTGATAGCTAATGGCTGTTTTTTCGCAAACCAGCGCAATCCGTGATGGATGTTTCTGCGCCTGTTGGATCAGGAAATCCTGGATCAGGCTATCCGGGTAATCCAAGTGTGCCGGAACTCCCGCATCATAATATTTCAACCAAGGTTTATTTACCATGCGTCAACCATTCTTTAACTGATCTAAGGATTATTTCGAGTGGATCCGGGGTCATTTCGAACCATTCGATTTGTGGATCCGTCGGCTTGAACCAATTGGCCTGCCGCCGTACAAATTCACGCGTTTTCCGCCGCATTTGTGTTTTGGCTTCTTCAAGCGTACATTCCCCTTGCAAGTACAAGCATACTTCGCGGTAGCCAATGGCAGAAAGGGTCGGCAGGTCCATTGAATAACCCTTTGCCAGCAGTTCTTGCACTTCCTCCACAAATCCGTTCTGGAACATCCCCTCGATGCGTGCATCGATGCGCTTGTACAATTCCTCGCGCGAACGACTCAGACCGATCAGTTTGAAATCCAGATTAGGGGGTAGTTTTTCTTTTTGCGAGGAAAACAACTCTCCTGTTCCAAAAATGACCTCCAGCGCGCGGATGGTGCGCCTGAGGTTATTGGTGTCGATCTTTTGAGCTGCCAACGGATCGATGAGAGCCAGTTTTCTGTGCAGTTCAATCGGGCCAAGTTCCCGTCCCCACATTTCGAGGATCTTTCGAAGCTCGACATTGGGCTGCATCGCAGGGATCGTCCAACCTTCCATCAGGGAGCGGATGTATTGCCCGGTACCTCCCGCGATGATGGGTAATTTATGACGATCATGGATGTCCTGGATCGTTTCAAGCAATCTTTTTTGAAAGAGGGCCAGCGACCAGATCTCATCCGGTTCAGCCAGGTCGATCAAATGGTGGGAAACCATCGCCATTTCCTCATTGGAGGGTTTGGCCGTCCCAATATCCATGCCGCGATATAACAGACGCGAATCTGCAGAAATGATCTCTCCCTGCAAAT
>CAZRHZ010000210.1:0-3489 GCA_964599995.1 uncultured Anaerolinea sp.
ACGGGGTCGAAGTTAAAAAGACCGTTACGGTCAAGATCGTGGGTGTGCTCGAAGAGACACGCGGAGAGGCCGATGGCAGCATCTATATGCGCCTGGAAGACGTCACCGCCTGGAACGAGTGGGTGCGCGGCACCCGCATCAACCGCAACAAGGAAGGCTATTCTTATATCATCGTCAAAGCCGAAAGCCCCGAGTCGGTCATCGAGATCGCCGACCAGATCAACGAAATGGGCTACATGGCCTACACCCCGCAATCCACCGTGGAGGGCATCAACTCGTTCTTCACCGTCCTGCAGGTCATCTTTGGCGGCGTGGGCGCCATTGCCCTGCTGGTGGCCGCCATTGGCATCGCCAACACCATGGCCATGGCCATTCTGGAGCGCACCCGCGAGATTGGTTTGATGAAAGCCGTGGGTGCCACCAATCGCAACGTGATGAGCATCTTCCTGGGGGAGGCGGCCGGCATCGGCTTTATCGGCGGTTTGGGCGGTGTGCTGGTGGGCTGGCTGGCCAGTGCCATCCTCAACGTGGTGGCTGTCTCGTATTATGCCAGCCAGGCCTCGGATGGTATGGGCATGTCGAACCTTTCGCAGGTCGCGTCCACCCCCTTTTGGCTGCCGATTTTTGCCCTGTTCTTTGCCACTGTGATTGGCTTGATGTCGGGTCTTTATCCCGCACTGCGCGCTGCCACCCTGGTGCCCGTCACCGCCTTGAAATACGAATAGGAATTTTCGTAAGGGCGACCTGCAGGTCGCCCTTACATTACACTATGGAACCCATACAAAAAGACATCCAATCTGGTTACGACAAAGTCGCTGCGGAGTACGCGCAGCATTTTCTCGATGAGCAGACTCAAAAACCCATGGATCGCGAAATGCTCTCCCGTTTCGCGGATGAAGTGCGCGGAAAAGGCTTGGTCTGCGACCTGGGCTGCGGACCCGGACAGATCGCGGCCTGGCTCAACGAGCATTGCGATCTCGATCAGGTCATGGGTATCGACCTTTCTCCCCGCTTCATCGAAGAGGCTCAAAAACTCCATCCCTCCATCGAATTCCGGCAGGGAGACATGCTCCATCTCGAGATCGCGGATGAGACCTTCGCGGGCGTCACGGCTTTCTACTGCCTCATCCATATCCCGCGCAAAGGGGTCGTGGACGCGCTCAAAGAGATCAATCGGACACTTAAACCCGGCGGGGTGCTGCTGCTCACCTTCCATATTGGCACGGAGGGGGTGCATGTCGAGCGCTTCTTCGAGCAGGACGTCTCGATGGATTTCCTCTACTTTGAACCAACTGAAATGGAAGCCTATCTCAAAGAGGCGGGGTATGAGCGCATTGAAACAACCGTCCGTGACCCTTACGCGCCGGAGGTCGAACATCAAAGCCGCAGGGCTTACATCTTCGCGCGTAAACCCAATTGACTGGAATCGGGATAAGCAAGTTCTTTGGTCAGGTTATTTTTTAGAGTTAAAATTAGACACAGAGGCAAGTCAACATTCTCCATACACTGTTTGAGGACAACATGCATAAAAAAATGGCTTTATTCTTGATCATCGCGTTATTTTTATTAACCTCGTGTGGCGCGAAGGAGGTCGAGCGCAACAAGTCAGCCGCAGAATCCGATCCGGATGCCCCCGTGATGGTGGGGGACCAGGTGGACGTGACCTGTGAGGCGGTCGACTCCCCATTGGAACTCAAGCCGTCCGTGGATTACTTCAACATCAAGAAAGGCCAAATTTCCATCAAAGATGGAATCGTGACCGCGACTCTTTATTTATATGGAGCCCTGCCTGAAACGCTACAGGTGAATATTTCTGGAGTGAAGGGAAATCATGAAAATGTTTGGGGGCTTTATATCGATGCGGACGGAGATCCAGAAACCGGTAGAAGTCCTAGCCCGACCAGTGATTGGCGTTCTGCTGAGGCTCCGGGCATCGAATACTGGTTTAATGTGAAAAATTACACCAGTTGGGAGGAACCCCCCAAGGAGGTTGTTGTCGATGAATACTTTTTTGCTGAACTGATTGGGTTTGAAGGGGAATTTGGATACACCATTTCCAAATACCCGATCCAGGTGGATCGGGATGCAAAATCGATCACCTTTGTGGCAGACATGCCGGATGTTTCAGATGAGAGCAAATTCTATTTTTATACCCACTGTCTTGTTGCATGTGAGGAATTTACCAACACTGACACGATGTATGGTGTGGTCTGTCAAAGGAACCCTTAACCGATTAAGTTTATTGAGTGATTGTCGACACATCAGCAGACAAACGCCAGGCATTGGATTTTTCGATGCCTGGCGTATTCTTCATTCAGCCACCACTGGATGGGATTTTTTGAATTATTCAGGTCGAACAGGATGTGTCGAGGCACGTTTTCTGATGGAGTTTATCTGATTTCAGGCGAAAACTTCACTTTCAACAGGCGCGCACTGCTGAACATGCCTGCGCGCAAAAGGGCATTACGCGAATACTCATTTCTGGCAAAACATCCTGCGACCGGCATGATCTGTTTCATTCGACAAACGTGGATCAAACCCCTGATCGTTTCTGAACCGTAATGCTTGCCGCGCTGCTCTTTGACAACGAAAATACCCAGACTGGCCTGTTCAGCCAACAGCTTGCTTTTTTCAAGGATGCCAAAAGACACCACCTGGCCGTTCATTCTACCAACAACAATCTCTCCCTTTTGCAGGTTACCCGGCAGGTTTTGAAAGAAGCCTTCGTCCTTCTGCCGGATCAGGTCGTGGTCGTCCGTTCTTGCCTGGGTGAGAGAAAATCCTGGAATTGTTTGTGGAATCTCTTGGGCAGCCTGAAAAACCCAATCCTGAACGCTGACGGATTGCTGTTGGTCGAGTGCGCAACACAGAAAGAACGCATCGGCAGTGGATAGGTAGGCTTCTTTGAGCGCTTTTTGTTGGATCAGGAACTGAAAGACCTCTGCGCCAAGGGCTTTTTTCGATGGAGCGAGTGCAAATTGCGTCAGCATTGAATCTTCAAAAATGGACGCGTAACCTACCGCCTGGCGGTCGCAATGGATCCGGTAGTGCTTCGATTCGATCACGTGATCCTCATAATAAGAATCGACCGGCGACGAATAGCTTTGAAGACTCTCGATCAGTTGGGTGCGTATTTCAATGAAAGGCACTTCAAGAAATTCAATATCCATTGTGAGTCCTTATTAAAAACCACTTTGGTCATCGATCCTTTGAGTGACTTGACTGCTGCCCTTCAAGCCACGGGAATAATGGCCCGTTTGTTTACGATTTTAGTTCAACTTGATGTTTTCGGTATGTCGTTCGAGTGAGGGCATGCATCTGTATCGAAAACAATACGCGGTGGAATCTCCATCACGTATTCCGATTAATGAGTTTTAACCAGGAAAAAACAGCAGGTTGAAAATGACTAGACCACCCCGTTCTTGTTCAAGAATGAGCTGTACTGTTTGTCCGTTCCCTGGATGTGATTCACCAGCCAATCTTTCAAGA
>CAZRHZ010000211.1:0-3458 GCA_964599995.1 uncultured Anaerolinea sp.
CCTGACACGGTGAAAGTGGTATAAACGGTGCCACCTGAGTAACTGCCGTCCTCGATCAGGCTGTCCACTGCGGTTCCGGTCGAGCTGCCGCCAACGGAAACGGTGTATTCCTCGCCCATCACCAGATCCGGTGACGAGAAGGCGATGGACTGGAACTGCTTGACAGGCGCGTAGGTCAGGATGGTTTCGCCTGCGCTGTTTTGAATATTGATGATCGTACCAGCCTGCATGGAACTGGAGAAGTTCAACAGCAATGAATTTTGGGTTGAAGTGCTGTCGGGGGCTTGCGCCATGCCAGCGCTGCCCGTTGCCACCAATAAGCCGCCTGACATTGAGAACCCAGCGTTGTAATCCAGCGCGCCATTGCCATCGTTGGTGGGGCCGTTGACCAGCGCGGTACCTCCGGTCATCGCGATCCCGCCGTTCGAGTCGAGCCCGTCACCGCCCGCGTTGACCGCGATGGTACCGCCATTGATGTACAAGTAGTAACTGGTTGAAGTGCCGCTGAACGAGTCTCCTTGTCCACCCTGGCCACCTTGTCCACCTTGACCGCCATGACCTCCAGGTCCACCTCCAGGCCCGCCACCCATACCAGGATTCATTTCGGCTGAGCCATCGTTACCGCCGGCCACGTTGATGCCGTCATCGCTGGAGGTGATATGGATGGTGCCGTCGTTGATGGTAATAATGGCGCTTTCGAGGCCTTCATAGCATTGCGTGATCTGAATGTCTCCATTGTTGATGGTCAGGGTGGCATCCGCGTGCATGCCATCGTCACCCGTAGCAAGGGTATATGTGCCACCTCCGATGACCAGGGCGCCGTTGGTATGGATCGCGTCGTCAGAGGAGTTGATGCTAATCGTACCGCCGCTAATGAGCACATTGGCGGTACCCTTGATGCCCTTGGTCGAATTGTCTTCGTTCACTGCGTGTCCGCTGCCGCCGCCCGCGAGGATGTTGATCTGGCCGCCGCTGATGAGCGCATTCACTGTGGCATCCATGCCGTCGCCGCCCGAAGTAATATTCAACGAACCGGATTCGACCGAGATATAACCCAGGCTGGTGTCTTCTTCATTATCAGATTTCAGACCGTCTCCACCTGATACAACCGTGATGATCCCGTCCTTGACCACCAGGTAATCCTTGCCGCGGATGCCGTCATCCACAGCGGTCACGTTGATCGTGCCGCCCGCGATGACCAACCCGTCTTTGCTGGTGATGCCGTCGTTGTAATTGGCGTTAACGGTCAAAGATCCGCTGCCGAAGAGGGTCAGGTCGACCTTGCTGAAGATGGCTGCGTTGGGCTCGTCCTCTTCGGCGGAGGCATAGATGTAAGTTGAAGCGTCTGAAACTGTGTTTTGGGTGTTCTCCGCCAGGATCAAAGCAACGCTTTCAGCGTTAAGAAGGTTGATGGCAGCGCTGCTTGAATTGCTGATGTTCACACCATTCAAAATAACCTGCACCAGCCCTTCGTCTTCCGTATCGACCACGATTTGGCCGTTGTTCAGCGTGCCGCTGAGAATATAAGTTCCAGCAGAACTGATGGTGATGATTGAACCCGCAACTGAAGCGCCTTCGCCACTCACCACGGCGCTGTCGCCGTTGAGAGCGATGGACACGGCACTGGCTGGATCGTAGGCAGTGTTGGCAGATGCATCATTGGCTGCCGCGGTTTCAATGGGGATGGCCGTGGCTTGTGTGGTTGTGCTGTCAATGGATTGACTATTGTTGGTGGTTGGCACTGAGTTGTTGTTTCCAGCGCAGCCGGTCAGTGAAAGAAATAACAGCGTGGCAAGTAAAATGGCGACACTTTTGTTCATCGAATTCTCCTGCAGCCGAAGATAAAGTAATAGTTAAGTTCTTCGACTGATCTTAGTATCCGAATTGTACGTGCGCGTCTGCTTTGGACGGTTTAGATTTGGTATAGAAGGGGTTATTGGGAAGAAAAGCGCGTTGAAACCTTGTAACAACAGCGGGCTATCCGGGTGTGCAGCGAAAGATGTGTTTGTCGTAAGTGATGTCCACACTGTGGTTGGGGGGAATCAAGACGAAGTTCTTCTGCCCCAATTTCGACCAGGTACCGTTAAAAAGATCTCGCAAGAGCAAAAGGTCGCCTGCCAGCACCTCGAACGTCCAATCGAAGTGATCCGCGTCGTCGTGAAGCCTGTCTTTGTAGCCATCGGGCTGCAGGATGCCCATATCGATGAAGGCGGCGCGTTTGTAATGTCTGCGCCACGCACCTAGAGTTTCGATCAAATACTCCGCGTTTTCCCGGCCGTACTGGGCAACAAAGACATCGAACTGTTTGGCCAGCGCTTCGTCAGGGATGGGACCCATGCTGCAGAACTTGCCTGTCTCATCCGAACGCTCCGCGAAATCTTGAGAAGACCAAAAAGTTGCCGGCGTCTTGTGGAATTCATCCTGGTAGCGTTTGGGGTCGCCCAACAGCAAGGCCACACAGTCGTGTACGCGTGGGATGACCAGCGGCACACTGCGCGCTTGTAGCCCGATCGTGCCGCCGCCGCACAAGCCAAAGCCAAGCAGCACGGCTTCGTAATCGTTGTTTTCCATCAGGTCGATCTTTTTCTGAAGTTTGGCGCGCATGCGATCCGGTTCGTCGTGCAAGCCGCGTTTAACCAGCTGAATATCGATGATATTCGGACAGGTTGCCGCCAGGTGATAAAGCGGGCGGGCGAGTACTTCACAGGCGATGCACAAATAGCGACTCAAATCCAGATCACTTTCCGACATTTAATTAAGCCAAAAGGATGGCTTACTGGTCGACGGGCTGATTTAAACACTAAAAAATTACCAATAAAAATCCCCGGACTTATCCCGCAAGGATATTATCGGCACACATCAGGCAGAATCGAGTAAAAAACGCGTTAATTCCACCGAGCTAATAGAATGCAAGAAACAGGCCAAAGGTACCGATCCATCACTTCCAGCATGACTTTTGTGTCTGGTCATACCCGAAGTATGCAGCAAGGGTTCGCTGTATTATTTCTTCTGTCACATCACAAGCTCGATTGACCGCAGTAAACTTGCATCATTCAAAATCACATCGAGGCGACATGGACGCAAGCAAACGCAGCATCAAACGTACCACGGGGGAGATTTTATCTCAGTTGTTGAACGTGCCGGTTCTTTCGGGGTTGATGATCACCTATTTGTTTTTCAGACTTCCCGCAGGGGAAGTCAATGCGCTCAGTGGGTTCCTGTGGGCGATGGTTTGTGTCTGCCTGCTCCCACTGACCAGCCTGTTCTTTTACATCCCGGTCAAGAATGAAGAAACGCAGGTGACCCAACATCGCCAACGTGTGGCGAGCTTCATCTTGATGATGGTCAGTTACCCGATTGGGTGGGTGGTGCTGACTGAGATAAACGCCCCCCGCATCTTCACCGCGCTTGCGGCCACCTATACCTTTGTAACGCTTGGATTGATCATTTTCAACCTG
>CAZRHZ010000212.1:0-3447 GCA_964599995.1 uncultured Anaerolinea sp.
TGCCAAACATGAAATAAAACGTAGTGCCTACGTCTTTTACTGAGTCCACCCACACTCGGCCGCCATGCCGGGAAACAATTTGTTTCACCGTCGCCAATCCGATGCCAGTTCCTTCAAACTGGTCTTCTGTATGAAGACGAGAGAAAACGCCGAACAGTTTGTCGACGTATTTCATGTCGAACCCCACCCCGTTATCACGGATAAAAAAGACGGGGGGCTCTTGCGGATCGGGTTGTATTCCAATCGTGATCTCAGAAACTTCGCGAAGAGAGGAATATTTAATGGCATTGGAGATCAGATTTTGCCACACCACCTTAAGCATGGCCTCATCCCCCACCACTTTCGGCAGGTCAGAGACCTGCCATACGATCTGACGGTCCTTGATCTCAAAGCTAAAATCCTTGATGACTTCATCAACCAATGCCTGCATATTCACTTTAACTCTTGAAAGTTCTTTGCGATTCATGCGAGAAAACGATAACAAGTCTGAGATGAGCTGCCCCATGCGCTTGGTCTCACGATCCAACATATCCAAAATACGGGTTCGTTCTGGATTCAGCTCTTGAGGAACAAAACTTTCTTTTAACACGCTGACGTATCCATTAATGTGGCGCAGCGGTGAATTTAGATCGTGCGACACGGTATATGAAAAAGATTCCAACTCACGCTTGGCGGTTTCTAGTTCACGTGTCCTTTCTTCAACCCGCGCTTCGAGTGTCGCGTTCATCTGGATGATTTCCTGTTGGAACCGTTTTCTCTCGCTGATATCCTGCAGCATGAATTGAAGATAGGGTTTTCCACCAGACTCAAAACTCATCAGGTGCACTTCTGCGTCCCACAATTCACCGCTAGGCCGCTGATGCTGCCACTCAAAAACCACCGAGCCTTCTTCAACGGCCTTGTTGATGTAATACTCAGCTCGTTCTTCTGAAGAATCCAGTTCATACTGTAATTTCGGAGCCGCATCCATGGGTTTTTTGCCAAGCGTGTTCTCGCGCGTTCCGTATTGATAGATCTCGACTGCCGCGGGATTACAATCAATAATTTGGTGGGTCTGCAAATCCATGATCACGATGGGAACGGTTGAAGCCTCAAACACCCTGCGCCGGAATTGCTCGTTTTCCCTTTGCAGTTCCTCGACCCGTTTCCTTTCCGTGATATCCGTGATGACGGTGAGAGCGATCGGGTACTCCTGTAGGTTGATCATGCGGCCGGAGAGAAGCACCGTCCTTTTCTTGCCGTTTGCCATGGAATCAAACTCGAATCCATCCACCTTGCCCTGGTTCTTCTCAGCGATCTTGCGCATGCCTTCGATCTGTTGATCAGTGAAACGCCCCAGTTCTTGAGTGGTTCTGCCGATCACCTCTTCGCGTTTCATCCCCATGGCTTCCAGGAATTTTTCGTTCACGTCAATGAACTCACCAGATAG
The DNA here is from genome assembly GCA_964599995.1 of uncultured Anaerolinea sp. Lineage (GTDB taxonomy): Bacteria > Chloroflexota > Anaerolineae > Anaerolineales > Anaerolineaceae > UBA6107. The sequence continues at coordinate 1,430 of CAZRHZ010000212.1, forward strand.
TTTTGTAACCGAGATCTCGCTGGGGCTTTGTTCAAAGATCGAGCGGTAGATCGCCTCGCGATCAGCCAGGGTGCGCCGGGCGTTTTCTTGTTCTGTGATATCCACGATCAAAGCGCCCCATAACAGCCCCTTACCAGTTTTTACCAGAAAGCCGTACTGTTGGAGGAGCATTTTCTTCCCATCTGGCAGTTCAAACGGAAAAACACCGATCGGAGAAAACTGAAGAACGCCGGCTTTAAAACTCTGCTGATATTTTGTTTTGATCTGTTGGCGGATCTCAGCCTGGTTTTCCAGGGGAAAATACCTGCCCATCAAATCCCAGATCGTCATCTCTGCGACCTGGTGCTTCTGCAGACCGGTATAACTTTCGAAAACCTCGTTCCATTCAATGATGCGCCCCTCACTGTTGGCGAACATTACCCCAACCAGGGGATTGTTCAAGATCGCCTGCAAGGTTTCTGCTTTTTCGTTGAGGTTATTCTCAAGCCTTTGAATGAATGAGGCATCAAAAATAATCCCGTTGTAGGTGGGTTTTTCCACTCCGGTTTTGGAAGGAGCCAATATCCCACGGAAGAAGATCTCGGTACCCTCTGTGCTCGTGAAGCGGCCGGAGAAATCAAGAGATTGTTGGACCTTTGTCTTTTTAGAGAGGAATTGGAGAATCCGTTCACGGTCTGCAGAGTCAATGCCTGCCAGAAAGCAGGCAAAGAAATCCTGTGAGCTAGGGTCCAGCCCGAAGATGCGCTCAGCCTGCTGGCTGACAAAGGAAGTCGTGAATCTGTCTTTGCCGTCCACGACAAGCTGAAAGATCATGCCAGGGAGTATTTCAGCAACGTCCTGAATGATCGCGTTTTTATCGGAGGATGGCTTCTGCAATCCCTGATCCTGAAGCGCTTTTCCGTGTTCAGGCATTTTTGCCTGCGTCTTTGTTACCCCAAACCCTGACCACCAATAATGACCGTCTCATAAAAATCTCTGTGCCTTTCAATCCCGGTGATAAATCTACCCATACTATACGGAAATTCCAGGTGGTTTACAAGCCAATGTAGAACGCCAATCCCGCTTAAGGCTCGATCAGGATCAGGGCTCATATTCCATCATCCCCTTTCCATTATCCAATATTCTATGGCGAAATGAACACTTCATTTCAATTGACATCTGGAAATGCCGAGATTTAATTAACCATGAACGTCTTCCGTGTTACGCAGAGGATCCACAGGAGTTAGAAAATGAAGAAATTGGTCACCGGCGCGACCGGTTTTATCGGCTCTGCCATTGCCAGAGAGCTGCTCAAAGACGGCGAAGAGGTCAAGGTGCTGGTCAGGCCGAGCAGCAATACCCGTAACATCAACGCACTCGATGTGGAAAAAGTAACCGGGGATATTCGCGACACGGCATCGATGAAAGCCGCGCTCAAAGGCTGCGACACCCTGTTCCTGACGGCGGCCTATTTTGCCCATTGGGCGCGCGATCCAAAACAACTTTACGAGGTGAACGTGGGCGGCACCAAGGCCACCCTGCAGGCCGCGCTTGAAGCGGGCATCAAGAAGGTGGTCTATACCAGCACCAACAACGCCATCGCCGCCAGCGGACCCACCCCCGCCAATGAAGAGAAGATCTTCAACTACTGGGAAGCCGGCGATCATTACTCGATGTCCAAATACATTGCCGAGAACGAAGCGCGCATCTTCATCACACGCGGGTTGCACGTGGTGATCGTCAACCCCACGCTGGTGATAGGGGTGAACGACATCAAACCCACCCCATCCGGCCAAATGATCATCGACACCGCCACCGGCAAGATGCCCGGTTACGTGGACGGCGGTATCAACCTGATCGACGTGGAAGACGTGGCGCGCGGCCACGTGCTGGCCGCCAAAAAAGGCAGGGTGGGCGAACGCTACCTGCTCGGCAACCGCAACATGACCGTGCGAGAGTATCTGCACCTGATCGCCGAGATCGCGGGGGTCAAGCCGCCCTCCTTGAAGCTGCCCTTCAACGTTGCGCTGGCCATGGGA
>CAZRHZ010000213.1:0-3433 GCA_964599995.1 uncultured Anaerolinea sp.
ATGGGCAGAAAAACAGGAAAAAAAGCCTGGTAAGTATCATGGATCCCATGGCCGAGCGATAAGGCCGTGACGTTCGCGGCTTGAAATTTCTCCTGACCGGATGTTGTGGTTTCGTTGTCAGCGTTCATGATGAGCGCAATTGTACTACGAATAAAACTCTTACAGAATTCATATAAAAAGGGCTTGTATTTATCGCAAATAAGAGTATTATTATCTTAATAATACAATTTACTATGACTTGAAAGGAACTCCATCATGAACAACCTTTTCGAACTACCTCCACTCAAGTTTGATTACGCCGCGCTGGAACCCGCGATTGACGCAAAAACCATGGAAATTCACCATGATAAACACCACGCCGCTTATGTCAATAATTTGAACAAGGCGCTTGAATCTGCCCCGGAGTATTACGGACGGTCCATTGAGAAGATTCTGCGCGAGATCAATAAAGTTCCCGAATCCATTCGTTCGGCCGTATGCAACAATGGTGGCGGACACGCCAACCACACCCTTTTCTGGGAGGTCTTGGCCCCGGGTGGTAATAGATCACCGCAAGGTTTTTTGCTCAAAAGCATGATCGAGACGTTCGGCTCGCTGGATACTTTCATGGAAATATTCAGCACGACTGCCGCTACTCGCTTTGGTTCCGGTTGGGCCTGGCTGGTACTTGATCGAGAGAAAAAGCTGCAGGTTTATTCCACGGCCAATCAAGACAGCCCATTGAGTGAAGGTCACACCCCCATCCTCACACTGGATGTTTGGGAACACGCCTATTACTTGAACTATCAGAACCGTCGGATAGATTACATCAAAGCTTTTTGGTCTGTGGTCAACTGGAGTTTCGTGGAAAGCGAGTATAACAAGAACCGGTAAGTCGATGAGACGCTTGCGAGGAATAACCCGGATCCTGTCAGTTCTTTCGGCGACCCCAACCAGGGGGAAGTGGGCAAACCAAAGAAAAAGAGGATCAGTTCAAAACAACCTCGCGAGACAGCCTCACTTTCATACCCCAGTCGTGAGACTGGGGTTTTCTTTTATAGTAAACAATAGTATCCTTTTGTTTACTATAAATCATTGGAGACTAACTCGTTCTGTTGTACAATAAGGAACTATTAAAGACGAATATTATCTAATATCTTAGATTATTCGTGAAAATGGAGAGCCAATCAATGTTGCTGGAATACCTTCCCCTTCTGGTCTTGATCGTTCTTGCCACCCTGGTCGGGCTTTTGGTCCTCTTTCTTGGACGTTTTTTTGGCCCACACCGCCCCACGATAAAAAAATCACAACCTTACGAATCCGGAATGATCCCCTATGGACCCGGTACGCGCCAGATGACGGTGCGCTACTACCTGGTGGCCGTGCTGTTCATTCTCTTCGATGTTGAGGTGATCTTCTTCCTACCCTGGGCAGTGGCTTTCAATCAATTGGGCGTTTTCGGCCTGATCGAAATGTTCGTCTTTGTCGCGATCTTGTTGGTTGGTTTCATTTATATTTGGAAAAAGGGAGCCCTTGAATGGGACTAGAACAAAAAGCAGGCAATCTGGGAGTGGTGACCACTACCTTAAAGAACGCAATCAACTGGTCGCGTACCGGTTCGATGTGGCCGATGCTTTTCGGCTTATCCTGCTGCGCGATCGAAATGATGGCAGCCCAGGCTGCCAATTATGATATGAGCCGTTTTGGAATGGAACTGATGCGTGCCAGTCCGCGTCAAGCTGATCTGATGATCGTGGCAGGTCGCGTCTCACAAAAAATGGCGCCCGTGCTGCGCAACCTGTACGACCAGATGCCGGACCCCAAATGGGTGATTGCGCTGGGAGACTGCGCCTGCAGCGGTGGCATTTACAATAACTACGCCATCCTGCAAGGTGTGGATGAGATCGTGCCAGTGGATATTTACATTTCGGGTTGCCCACCCCGCCCGGAGGGTCTGATCAACGGGGTGGTCGCCCTGCATAAAAAGATCAAAACCGAAGCATTTGACAAATGGGTATAGGGTAAACCATGAACGAACTTCTTTCTCCCGCTGTAAAAGCCATCCAGGAACGGTTTTCAGCCAGTCCCTCTGAGTTTCGCGAAGAAATAACTTTGCTCATCGACGCCGACAAGGTCACCGCGGCGGCTGCTGTTCTGCGAGACGAATTCGACTTCGACCTTCTCTCCGCTGAAACCGCTGTGGATTACTACCCCCAGACCCATCCGCGTTTTCACGTGATCTACATCTTTTACTCGACCAAAAACAAGGTTTACCTGACCTTTAGAGCCCCTCTGGATGGTGACGATCCCAAGATCGATACACTCGAAAGGGTCTACCCCAACGCGAACTGGCGCGAACGTGAAATTTGGGACCTGTTTGGCATCCATTTCAACGGACATTCAGACCTGCGCCGCATCTTGATGCCCCCCCAATGGGTTGGGCATCCGCTGCGCAAGGATTATCCACTTGGATATGAAGAGGTTCAATATACTTTTAATTTTGATGAGATCGACGCGCGCAAACCGAAGGGGGTGAAATAATGCGAGAAATCCAGGAATTCACCCTCGATGAGCTGAAACACTTATTCAGCCCACGCGCACTGACTGGCGAGACCATGGTGCTCAACATGGGTCCGCAGCATCCCAGCACACACGGTGTGTTGCGATTGATCCTTGAGCTGGATGGTGAGATCGTGGTCAACTGTGTGCCGGACATTGGTTACCTGCATACCGGCATCGAAAAGAACATGGAAGCCAAGACTTATCAGAAAGCCGAGACACTGACCGACCGTTTGGATTACATGTATACCATGGGCAATAATTTGGTGTACTGCCTGGCGGTTGAAAAGTTGACCGGCCTCAAATCCACTCCGCGCGCAGATGCCATCCGTGTCATCCTGGCGGAATTCTCCCGCATCCAATCTCATCTTTTGTGGATTGGAACCTCCGCGTTGGACCTGGGTGCCATGTCGGTTTTTCTTTACTCGATGCGCGAACGCGAAATGATCCTGGATGTGTTTGAGTTGATCTCAGGTCAGCGCATGATGACCACTTATATCCGGCCAGGAGGGTTGTGGCGTGACGTGCCCATTGAGTTTGAAGCAGCCGTTCGCGAAATCCTCAAAGTTTTTCCGAAGCGCATTGACCAATACGAAGCGCTGCTAACCAAGAATCCGATCTTCATGGATCGCACCAAAGGGATCGGCAAAATCGATACCAAAACCGCCCTGGCATGGGATGTGACCGGACCGACCTTAAGGGCTACAGGCATGGCTCATGACATGCGTAAAGCCAATCCTTACTGCGGGATCGAGCAGTATGATTTCGAGATTCCTACCCAAACCACGGGAGACATCTACGCACGATACCAGGTCAGGGTTGAAGAGATGAGGCAATCTCTGCGCATCATTGAGCAGGCCCTCGATAAACTGCCGTATGGGCCGATCCGCGACAA
>CAZRHZ010000214.1:0-3421 GCA_964599995.1 uncultured Anaerolinea sp.
GTTTGCGCGAGCCGTACAGAACGGACATCACGTAGTACAGGGTGTATTCCTTGTGTAATTTGAGATAGGTCTTCTTGTCCACTTTTACCAGGTTTGAGGGCTTGATCAAAGCCATCATGATCATGCCGACCGAGTAAATTGCCGCTGCGATGATGAAGGTGGTGCGATATTGGAACCCGAGATACTTGTAGCCCACAAAGACCAGTCCGCTGCCCACGATCACGGCCAGGTTGCGGATGGCGTTCAATTGTCCCAGGCGGTGGCCGGTGCGGCCGTCTTTGGCCAGTTCCATGCCGATGGTGGTCGAAACCGGGATGAACAGGTGCTGCCCCATACTCAACAGGAACAGGAAAAGCACCATTAAATAGTAAGAATTGGCGGTGAATCCCAGCACCACACATCCCACCGCGCAGAACAAGAGCGCCAGCGAGCCCATTTTTCGGCTGCCGAGGAACCAGAAGATGGCCGACACGAACACCACGATAAACCCTGGAAATTCGCGCGGTAGTTCAAGGAAGGAGCGCTGGAACCCCGAAAGCGAAAAACTGTCATTCAGGAAATTATTGAGGGTCGAATCCACCAGGCTGGCGGCCATACCGACCGAAAAAGAGGCTACGATGAACAGGAGCAGTTCACGGGAAATATTTGAGAGGCGTGATCGTATTGTGTTATTCATAATGACCGGTCTTTGTTCTTGTTATTAAAAGATCAGTGAATTCTAACATAGTGAAGGCAAGCTGAACCTAAAAAGAAAACCATCAGCTGTGATCGATGTCTTGACAAATTGTAAAACCTTGTTATTATAGTAGACAAATAACTACGATAAACAAATAGGAGAATAACAACGATGGGTTCTGTGTTGAAGAATCGGTCATTGGTGCTGATCGCGATTTCAGAAGCGATTTCGAATGTGGGTTCCTGGGTAACCATGATGGCAATTTTCGGTTTGGTGATTTTCCGCGGCGAGGGAAACGTCACTCAAAGCGGATTGATATATCTGGCGGGATTATTGCCCTCCTTGCTTTTCAGTCCCATTGCAGGCTGGTTGTGTGACCATTTTGATCGCAAAAAACTGATGATCATGAGTGAAATCCTCTCCGGATTAGCCGTCAGCGGCATAATCTTTACAGAATCGATCGAATTGTTATATGTTTTATTGGCAATTCAAGCAATGACCAGCTCCATTATGACACCAGCCCGCCAATCCTCGGTTCCGATGCTTGTGGAACGTGAGCAGTTGACCCAGGCCAATGCATTGCTGCAGCAACTATCATCAGTGGTCAAGATCTTTGGTCCTATACTTGCCGGAGCCGTCCTCGCTATCATGAATCCGCACCAGGCGGTTATTTTGGACGTAATTTCGTATTTCATCTCAGGAGGATTGCTGTTCTTGTTACCCAAGTTACTCCCACCGCAACAGAAAAAAGAAGAAAATCAGGGCTTGGGGCGAAAACAAAAATGGCTTAATTCGATGAACGAGTTCCTTCATTTGGATAATCAATTGAAGTTGTTGTTTGGTATGGCCTTCATGGCAATTCTTGGCATCACCAGTGTCGACATCCTGGCTTCCATTTTCACGCGGGATATACTACAGGGTGGAGAGAGTTTTTTTGGCCTTGTGATTGGGATCATTGGTTTTGGCACATTGACAGGATCTGCAATTCTGATGCTCAGTAAGAGGGAATCTCGTCCATGGGAGGACGTGATCGGAGGAATGGTTTTAATGGCTGTTCTTCCCGCTGCAATGGCAATAGGTTATCACATGAATAACATGATCCTTGCGCGCGGTTTAACCGTTCTGGTTTGTTTGCTGGCTGGGTACGGGATGGGCAGAAAAATGGTGCAAGATAGCACTCTACTACAGACCTTGTCACCACCCAACATACTTGGGCGTGTTAGCGGCCTCTACCAAAGCATCATTATTGCCGCTCAACTATTTGGAACTCTGCTCACCTCGGCCGTTGTTCCAGCCTTGATGCCTGCCAAAACGTATTTTATTCTGGTCACTTTGCTGATCTTGTCAGTGGCATTGTTTGGTTTGGCTTACCTGCGAAAAACCAGATACAACCAGATTTCCATAGTAAACTCAAAGCAGGAGTAGCATATGCCGAAAAACTCATGGGAAATAAAACGGTCGATATTATTTGAATTGGATACCCTTTTTACTTTTCTTGGCGATTACCTTCCACGAGCGAGTTTGTCCGTTCCCATCAATCAACTCCTTGACAGTATTCCCCCGGAAATGAGTGCAGAACTAACGAGCATGCTGGGGACAGGAAAGCATTACTTCAACATTCTCTTTCCAATTGGTTTGGCTGCCCATACAGAGTATGAAGAAGATTACAGCCTGGCAACCATGCCTATCCGGCAAATGCACCTGCACGAGGCGATTCTCTCTTTATTAACCCGTGCACAGAAAGGCGGTGTAGAGACTCAGTTCGACACCAGCATTCCACTAGATGAGCAATTCGAACGGGTGATGAGAACACTTTTATTCTTAGATCGAGAAAAACTTGGAATCGACCAGCAGCTCATTGATACAATAGACGCCTCCCTTCTTATGGATATCCCATTGATCACAAGATTCCTTGCGGATGGAGATTTGCATGACCGTTTTTGGCATTGGTTGGATCGGTTTTTTTACCAGATCTACCAACCCTGGCGAAATGAACGGATCACTCAAATGGCAGCCGAAGAAACCAGGGCAAACATGGCTCTGGGCGCACTTAAAGATCAATTGGTAGTCGATTGGCTGCCCCAAATTAATCCGTTACGCAATTCACTCGAATTGGTCAAAGCCAGAGAAAATCATCTTCTTAATGTGACTTTTCTTGTTGAACCTTTTGAGATGCCGGATACCTGGTTTATTTTTGAAGGTGGTATCGTAGTTACTTTCACAGATAATCAAGAATCACACGAACATTTCTATGGATTCGTAAACCACCTTTCAGAAAGACTCAAAGCATTGTCAGACCCAAATCGACTCATGATCATGCGGATCGTGCGCGGTTCCTCACGGGACAACACAGAATTGGCCAGCTTTTTAAATCTCTCCAGACCAACGGTGAGTGTCCATGCCAAACAATTACGTGAAACCGGTTTGATCAAAACCTACGAAGTGGGGCGATCGGTCAGACATGAGGTGGTTGCTGCTGAGGTACGAACCCTTTTTCATGATCTTGAGCGGTTTCTTGACTTGCCACCGGAAGAACAATCAAAGGGGTAACCTTCTTTTTTGGACTGGTTTACAATCACTCTTGACAAATAGACGAACGTCTATATATAATTGGAAATATGAAACTGGTAATCTTTGCAAAGGCAATAGCTGACGATACCCGCCAAAAGATCATGCAGATTTGCTGCTGTCAGGAAATGAGCGTGAGCGATATTGTCAGCCAGACCGGAGTCACCCAACCCACCG
>CAZRHZ010000215.1:0-3377 GCA_964599995.1 uncultured Anaerolinea sp.
AAAATCCTTCACAATTATTCACATCTTCTTTATCGTTTTTTCTACTGACAACTATATAATGTAAATAATTGTTAATCGGTCGTTTAGTCGTGAAGTGAGGTAAATCATGCCCCTGGATATGAAAACTTTGGAATTTTCTCTGTTCGTGACCTGTTTGGCCGGCGCTGTGATCATGTTATTCCTATCATTACTTAAAAAGCATTATCCAGCAACCATCTATTGGGCAGTGGGAAACGCAGTTTGTGCTTTGGCATTCAGTCTACTCTCTGTTAAACTCGAATTTCCCTTTCACTTGTCGATGGTGTTGGCCAACCTGTTAGCCGCGTTCGGGTTACTGATCATATATCTTGGTATCGTTAATTTTGCCGGTAGACCGCGTACGATGAACATTACCTATTATTTAGTGGGTATTCTATTTGTGCTTTATCTCTATTTCACCTATATCGAGAACAATCCGGCCGTGCAGTCCATGATCAGCGCGATTGCAGCTGCCGCGTTAATGCTTGTCATCAGTACCACGTTGTTCATGAATTCTCCAAAAGCGCTTCGATTTTCACATTGGTCTGCAGGATTCATGTTTTTGCTCATGGGTCTTTTTGAATTATTCCACGGGATCACCCTTATTTTCAATGGGACCGAGCCGGGCAAGCAAATGGATTCGTGGGTAATGGGAGTGAATGCCTCGGTTACGGTGGCGTTTGCCGTGGTCTGGGTGGTTGCCTCGGTATTCATGGTTACCCAACGTTTGTCTGTGGAATTGGCAGAAACCGCGCGTGTTGACTACCTGACCAAAACTTTGAACCGGCGCGCTGCCCAAGAGCGTTTGCACGAGGAATGCAAATACTGTGAACGCAAGGGCAGCTATTTTTCGATCATCCTCATCGACCTGGATCGATTTAAAGAGATCAATGATCATCATGGGCACACTGCTGGTGACGCAGTACTTGAACAGCTCTCGGACATCATGCGCAGGAATCTGCGGGCTGAAGACATGCATAGCCGCTGGGGTGGGGATGAATTCCTTATCATGCTTAAAGACACCGCTGAAGCCGGGGCCATGGAGGTCGCGCAAAGGATCTCTCAGGCAGTAAAGATCGAGAAAGTTTCTTTCAAAGGGAAATTCATTGAGTGCTCTCTGAGCGCTGGGATCGCGTGTTATGTTCAAACATTGCGCAACCTTGAAGAAACCATCATCCGAGCGGACGAGGCATTGTACGAAGCCAAGGCCAAGGGCGGAAATACGATCATTCTCGAATCTGATCTGCCTTCAACCTAAGAATAACTATCTCTTACTATAACGAAAGGCAGACATGGGGAGGGCATGTCTGCCTTTCAATTTTGTCTTGAACTCCACCTTATCGGATGGAAGACACTCGTTGTTCAACCAGTAAACGTGTCTATTGGATAATATACACCAAAATTATCAGATATTCGTTAGAAAATCATTGATTTTTACGTTTACGTCCTTCGCCTTCAAACAAGGCGAGCCATTCATCGACCTCAGATGTGGAGGGGACCTTCTCTCTGGTCTGTTGGATGGCGGTATCGCTTTGAAAGGCCGCGCGCATGTTCCTGGAAAAAGTTTCGGAACTGATGGTTTGAACCCCTGCAGCCAGCGCCGCGTTTTGCACACGGTGATCGGAGGAGACCACTTTATAGCGATCTTTCGGTCCGGCAAGGTGGCGCAGGAACTGGATGATGGCATCGTCTGCCGTGGAACTCGCACTCACAAAATGGACATGCACCATTCCACTTTTTTTGCGGTTGGGGCTGGAGTCCCGAGAGCCATCAAAGAACAATTCCGCGCTCATGCGTGCCAACCGGCAGTATTCCTGGACGATCTCGATCAGGCGCGTTTCATCATCCATCTCGGTCAGGTGAAGGCCGGGCACATTGGGGATCAGGTTGTGTCCATCAATGATCAGTGTTTTCATCTTCGCTCAGAACATTTTACTTCCAAATTATGCTATGATTTAAACGAATCAGGCCAATGAAGAAGATCCTTCCTTTTTTGCTGCTCAATGTCTTCGTATCAGCTTTGACCATGCTGGGGGTCATTCTGATCTGGAATGCATTTCACCCTTCGGTGACATCCAAAACGAACCTGGATAACCTGCTCCTCGATCCAACACAGACCAGCGCCGCTCCACTACCTCCCCTTGACGATAAAATCATCGAGATCCAATCTGTGTTCCTACCGGGTGAAGCCCAGTATGAAAAGATAAGTCTGAAGAACGTGAGCGACGAGCCGGTCGACCTAACCGGGTGGAAATTGGTAAACGCGAAGGAGGATGATTTCGTTTTTCCTGCTTTGACGCTCTACCCTGAGGGCGCGATCGATATTTACACACACACGGGCATCAATACCGCGGTCGAGTTGTTCTGGAACCAGACCACCCCTTGCTGGCAATCAGGGGAGAGCGCGGTTTTGTTGGATAGCGCGGGCAACCAGCGTTCTAGTTATTTGATCCCATAAATTAAGAAAACCAATATGACTGCCCGAATCAGGTAAAATGGGATTTGTTGGTAGTTTTGAAAAAAGTAAACGATGATCGAGGAAAGAAAAAATGACCCAGGCACTCTATCGCAAGTGGCGTCCAAGAAAATGGGACCAGGTGATCGCACAGGAACACGTTACCAAGACCCTGCGCAATGCCATTCAGGCGGACAAGGTGGGACACGCTTACCTGTTCTCAGGTCCGCGTGGAACCGGCAAAACTACCACGGCGCGTTTGCTGGCAAAAGCCGTAAACTGCCTGTCACCTGACCTGTCCAATCGACCTTGCGATGAATGCAAGAACTGTCTGGCGGTGAACGAAAGCAGATACCTTGACCTGATCGAGATTGACGCGGCCTCCAACACCAGCGTGGAAGACATCCGCGACCTGCGGGACAAGATCAATTTTTCTCCGTCTGACGGTAAGTACAAAGTCTATATCATCGATGAAGTTCACATGCTTTCCACGGCGGCTTTTAATGCTATTTTGAAAACGCTGGAAGAACCGCCTGCGCATGCCATCTTTATTCTGGCGACCACCGAGGTGCACAAGATCCCGGCCACAGTGCTCTCACGCTGCCAACGGCACGAGTTCCGTCGTATTCCAGTCATGGATATTGTTGCCACGCTCAAGCATTTATGCGAACAGGAAAAGATCGAAGCTGATGAAGATGCCCTGATCTTGATCGCACGGCAATCCACCGGCGCCATGCGCGACGGCATCTCGCTCTTGGATCAACTGGCTTCCACCGGTGAGCGCATTACGCTTGAACTCGCCCAGCAAGTGCTGGGCACGGCCACCAACCAACTGGTGATCGACCTGATCGACGCCATCCAGGCCCGCGACACCGCGCATGGGTTGGAGATCATCCACCGCGCT
>CAZRHZ010000216.1:0-3323 GCA_964599995.1 uncultured Anaerolinea sp.
GCTTGAAAGTCATTGACCTGATCGCTCCGTTCACCAAAGGTGGCAAGACGGGCATCTTTGGCGGTGCCGGCGTGGGTAAAACCGTTATCATTCAGGAGCTGATTCGTTCCATTGCCACCGTGCACAAAGGAAAATCCGTTTTTGCCGGTGTGGGTGAACGCACCCGTGAAGGAACCCAGCTCTATCGTGAAATGCTCGAATCCGGCGTCATGAAAGACACCGTGATGGTCTTCGGTCAAATGAACGAGACCTCCGGTGTGCGCTTGCGCGTCGCGCTTTCTGCTTTGGCCATGTCGGAATATTTCCGCGACCAGGGCATGGATGTGCTCTTATTTATCGACAATATTTTCCGTTTCACCATGTCAGGCTCTGAAGTCTCCGCGCTGCTTGGGCGTTTACCCTCCGCGGTGGGTTACCAGCCGACCCTGGCCTCTGAAATGGGTGAGCTGCAGGAACGCATCACCTCAACACGGCACGGCTCCATCACCTCCATGCAGGCGGTCTACGTGCCCGCAGACGATTATTCCGACCCTGCGCCGGTCGCGACCTTTACCCACCTGGATGCGACCATCGCGCTCGAACGCTCCATAGCTGAAAAAGCCATTTACCCCGCAGTGGATCCGCTGGTTTCGACATCGCGTATTCTCGATCCTCAGATCGTGGGCGAGGAGCATTACAATACTGCACGCGAAGTGCAGCGCATTTTGCAGCGCTACAAAGACCTGCAAGACATCATCGCCATTTTGGGCATTGACGAACTTGGTGAGGATGACAAGGTGACCGTATCACGCGCACGAAAGATCGAGCGCTTCTTCTCGCAGCCCATGTTCGTGGCTGAGCAGTTTACCAGCATCCCTGGCACTTATGTGACGTTGAAAGACACCGTCAGGAGCTTCAGAGATATTCTGGACGGTAAATGCGACGAACTGCCTGAAGCCGCTTTCTCCATGGTTGGGACGGTGGAAGACGCTTTCGCCAAAGCCAAAGCGTTAGCCGCGTAATGAGGATTCAATGACCATCCGATGTGAGATCGTTTCTCAAGACCGAATCGTTTTTCAGGGCGACGTGGATATGGTGGTGCTGCCCGGCGCCGCCGGTGAAATGGGCATCCTGCCTCACCATTCGCCAGTCTTGAGCGTGCTTAATTACGGCATCATCACGGTGAAACAATCTGGCAACGAAGAGCATTTTACGGTGGCGGGAGGCGTGGCTGAAGTCCAGCCTGACCAGGTCACTGTTTTGGCAGACGCCGCTGAGAACGTGGAAGAGATCGACATCCAGCGCGCCACCCTGGCGCGGCAAAAGGCCGAAGAACGATTAAAAGAATTGCAGACGGTAGATAAAGACCGCTATATGATCATGCTCTCTGCATTAAAACGATCAGACATGCGGCTTAGAGCGGCCAGTAAGTACAGAGCAGATTTCAAGAATAAAGACATTCATTAAGGACATCATTTTATGCCAGGTTTAACCCGGGATCTAGGCATCGACCTAGGGACAACCAATACCATTTTTGCTGAGGGATCTCTAATTCTTTTACAGGAACCCACCATTGTTGCCATTGTTACCGATGAAGACAAGATGGTGGAGTGGGGACAGGCCGCCAAGAATATGGAAGGTCGCGTTCCGGAGGGCATTGACGTAATCCGCCCTTTGCGTCACGGCGTGATCGCCGAATACGAGATTACCGAAACCCTGCTGGCCTATTTGACCAAGAAAGTTTGCGGTCCAATGCGCATGTTCAGACCGCGCATGATGATCACCATCCCTTACGGCGTGACCAGCGTGGAAGGCCGCGCAGTACATGAAGCCGGCATTGGCGCGGGCAGCCGCGAGGTCTATCTGGTACCGCAGCCGCTGGCCGCAGCCCTCGGCATCGACCTACCGATCGGAACACCCTCTGGCAACATGGTAATTTGCCTGGGTGGCGGCGTTAATCAGGTGGCCATCGTCAGCCTGAATGGCATTGTCTCAGGTGATTCAGCCCGCACCGGTGGCATGGAGCTGGACGAAGCCATTGTCAATTATGTGCGCAAGCGTTTTGGCGTTATCATCGGGTCGCCGACCGCCGAACACGCCAAGATCACGGTTGGGGCAGCCATCCCGCAGGATCAGCAGCTATCCATTGAAGTGCAGGGGCAAGATCAGGTGACCAGCCTGCCGCGGCCTGTGGTCTTGACCACGGACGACATCGTAGAGGCGGTTCAGGAACCCCTGACCGAATTGGTGAAAGTCATCAAGAAAGTGCTTGAAAAGACCCCGCCAGAACTGGTATCCGATATCATCGACCGCGGCGCGGCCATCTGTGGTGGAGGCTCTCTCCTGCGCGGAATTGACAAGTTCCTGACCCGTTCGATTGGTATTCCCGTTTACATGGTCGACAACCCGCTGACCTGCACCGTGGAAGGCGCAGTAAAAGCGCTCGAGATGAAGGATCAGCTCAAGCGCAGTTTGACTTCCGGATAAACAAAAAAAGCCTGCTGTCACCAGCAGGCTTTTTAGTTAATCTCTTCTGGATGATCTTCCAAGCAGTAAAAACGCGTAATAAAGCACTGTGCTGATGGCCTGTGCCGCGCCTGCCACATAGGTCCAGGCTGCAGCGCTTAGCACCTTTTCCACGCCTTCATTTTCAGCCGAATAGACAATGCCCGAAGTGGACAGCCAGGCTTTGGCGCGATTACTGGCGTCGATCTCGACTGGCAGGGTGACCAGCGCGAAAACCGCGGTCGCGGTGAACAGCGCCAGGCCGATCCAGGCGATGGTCGTGCCGGTTTGAGTCGCCATGAACATGCCGAGCATGAAGATGATCGGACCCAGCCAGCTGCCGATCTGAACTGTGGGAACCATCAGTGACCTAATCTTCAGAGGGCCGTAGTTTTCCATATCTTGCACTGCGTGACCGCTTTCGTGAGCCGCCACACCGGCTGCCGCCACACTTGGGCTGCGGTAAACACCTGAACTCAAGCGCAAGACCTTCTTGGATGGGTCATAATGGTCGCTCAAGGTGCCGCTGGTTTCTTCGATCGCCACGGAACGCAATCCATGGCTGTCAAGCATGCGCCGTGCCACCTCGGCTCCGGTCAAGCCGGTGGTGGTGCCCACTTTGGAATACTTTGCAAAAGCGCTCTTTACTTTCATCTGCGCCCAGAAACCGAGCAGCAGGGCTGGAAGGCTGAAAAGAAGATATAGCAGATAACCACCGCCGTAATACATATTGCCTCCTGGACAATTAACAATTCATTATGCACATTGTAACATTAGTAATTTTAGAAAAGATTAACAGTGAATATGCGTTTTATTAACAAAAACTCCCCAAAAAGGGA
>CAZRHZ010000217.1:0-3245 GCA_964599995.1 uncultured Anaerolinea sp.
AGTAATCACCATCTGACTGCCATCCGAGCAGCATGACGCTCACATCCTGGCTGCTGACCGTACTGCACAAGTCGGGTACTTCTTCGCTAGAAGCCTGTCCCAGCACATGCACGGTTGCGAATGTGCTGACCGTGCCGCCTCCCACACTCACTGCGGTAACCTTGACGACATAATTACCCGGATCGGGTTCCCATTGACACGGGATCATGTCAAGGGGTTCATTGGCATCTGCACGAACGGTGTTATATAGTTCGCCGTTGATCCAGATCTGAACTTCTTTAATACCCGGGCCGTCGGTATCGCGGGCGTGGCAAATAATATCAATGAGTGAGCCGGAAGCATAAGTGCTGTTATTGAGAGGTTCGTCCAGCCAAACCTTCATCACTGGTTCCCCTGCAAAACCATCGCAAGACGTGAAAAACAAGGCGAGTATGATAAAGATCGAAACGATGAAAATCAAACGAGATTTGGAGTTCATGGTTTCCTCCTTCTCAATCACAAACATTTCCAATAAAGGGAATTTCGCAAAACAGGTTGCCGGTCCATTTCAAGCCATCCCAGGTCATGCCGCCCAGATGAACTATGCCATCTTTCACTTCGATTGCGCCAAGTTTGACCAACTCACCGGTCTCACTGATCCCGTAAGCAATGCCATCGATAACGGTTTGAACACCTGGGATTGCCGCGACCGAACAAACAAAGGGTTCGTATGCGTTATCCCTCCAGCAATCCAGAAAAGCAATATCCCCGTTATAAAAATGACCGCCGGCAATATTCACTGCTTCATAATAGGCCATGGCTCGTGTTTTGCACGCATCATTCCATGCTCCCGAGTACTCGCGATCGCAAGTTTCAACCATGGCATCATAAAACTCATTGTCGCAAGTCACCTTGCTCTTCCCCGACCATTCACTGACGTAGCATTTGTCGTGGCTATTGCAGGCTTCGTGGAAGATTCCGTCATAGACCGCTTCACCGGTCCAGTTGTCTCCACCACAGCCGTTTGGTATCGGTTCTTGGGGTGTGGAAGGTGGGGTGGGCGCCGGTGGGGTGCAGTTGACCGGGCTGGTGCTGCCGATTACTACCCACGGAGAGACGGCATAAGGTCCGACAGCCCTCATCCTCCAGGCTTTTGAGTGCCAGCAGGGTATTTCCTGTTTGATTTCGGTTAGTGAAATAAAATAACTCCTGGCTTCAGGGTAAGGGATGGATGTGGTCTTCTCGTCTGTGGGTGTCCCGTTGGGACCGATTACTTGATACTGGATCTCAAACCCGGTGATATCTTGTTCAGAAATGCCTTGATATGCCTCACCCTCTTCAGGCCATTTCCACATCAAGAAATTCCGCGTGTTCCACATCAGGCTGGTCTGGCACAACTGGGTCAACACATTTCTCAGGTCACCGAGTTGATTGGCCGAGTGGGCGCAATCTTGAGTAGAGATTGCCAGGCGCAGACCGTAGGGTGGGGGAAGTGTTTCAGGTCGGGTAAAACCACGTAAAGTACCACTGCTCGATACTTTTGGTGTTCCAAGGATATGGGTGGTCAGTGACAGAACTCCACTCAGCTGGTTATTGCTGATCTGTATGGTTTTGCTTTGAAGTTCCTGTGCGGTCAAAGTTCTTTCGAAATACCCGATCCGGATCAGTTCCTGATCTGCCCAACCATATAAGAAGACCTCGAGTTTCAGATCCTGAGAAACAGACCACTCATAACCTGAGACAGTGGCACTGAACCCTCCGTTTTTTTTCTCTAAAAATGTATTTTGGTCTTCTGGAATCCTTTCATATAGATTTTGGTCACCACCGAGACGAACATAGGCATAGACTGAATCAATTTCTGAATCAGGGGTGGTAAAGAATAGGGTGGCATAAGAGATCGTTTCTTCGACAGAGGATACTTCAACCTCCTGACCCGCATATTCAGGAACAAACACACTACAGGATCCCATGCCTCCTTGCCGGCCATTTTGATCGACAGGGATGATAAAAATCTCCCAGATACCTGAATCATTGATCGGCAGGCGATAGGTAGTGACGCTCGCATCAACGGTTTCGATAAAGATCAAACCAGGTGAATTGGGTGATTTAACATGGATCTCATAACCACCTGCATTTTGAACAGGGTCCCATTCGATACTAATGGATCGATTATTTCCATTGATCACACTGGAGGTGATGGTCGGAGGTGGGAGCGAGTTGGCGGCAGGTTCGACTGAGAGAGGCACTGTGCTGGCAGAGATCTCTTGAGATTCTGAAGTGACCACGATGGGGATGGCTTGTGAGCGGTTGGATTGACCGTCGGTATTGATCGCATTAACGATCACCTCATGTTCCCCGATGGGTAGGTTTTCAAGCGGTGCAGTATATTCGACATTGGTTTGACCCGTTCCGTCAAAATTTTGAGCGGCCACCACATAACCGTCCGCATAGATTTCGACCCGATCAATTCCGGTTTCGTCATAGACAGTCACCTGAAAATCACCCGGCGAATAGGTATCGGAGGTTGAATCTTCAGCATATCCGCTGGCAAAAACCAACGGACCAGATTCGCTTTCAAAACCAGGCACGGGTTGTTTTTCATTCGTAAGCAAGCCGATGACAAACAAAACACCCAGGATGCCCAGCAGGCTGAGCCCTGTTTTTATGAGAGGACGTGAAATTCGTGGAGGCAACAAGGGTTTTCGTTTGCTGCGGGATTTTTTTCGGCTTTTTGGGTTGATCTCGGCGCCGCATTGTTCACAGAACCGAATCCCCTCACGATTCTCTGCGCCGCATTCTACGCAAACCAGGCTTGGGGCGGCAGGCATTTGGGTCTCCAATGTTTTTCCGCAGTTGCCGCAAAACTTCATGCCTGGTGGAATCTCGACCCCGCAATTTGAGCAAACTGCTCTCGTTTCTACAGGTAGAGGTTGCGTTATTGGTGATCCGCAATTTTCGCAAAATTTAATCCCTGGCCGCGTCTGGTGACCGCAGTTCGCGCAAAAAATCTTTTTCTCTATGGGAGCTGGTTGTGTAATTTGCGATCCGCAATTCTCGCAAAATTTCACCCCTGACCGGGTTTGGTAGCCGCAGTTCGCACAAAAAGTCTTTTTCTCTATTGGAGCTGGTTGTGTAATTTGAGATCCGCATTTCTCACAAAATTTCACTCCCGGACGATTATCGTGATTGCAATTTGCACAATGAGCCATTATTTCAACAGGGGTAGTTGTGCTTTTTTTAATGGGAAGGGGAGCGCCGCAGTTTTC
>CAZRHZ010000218.1:0-303 GCA_964599995.1 uncultured Anaerolinea sp.
GCTGCCACTGCTCTACCCCGCATCAAGAGTCACAATAATACCACGTCCACAAGGGGCAGTCAAGCCAATCCTCCAGTTTGCCTCCTCCGACTTGTTCAGATGGCAGGTGTGCCGTATAATTTCTCAAGCATGCCGATCTTGACCTCAAACTCCATG
The DNA here is from genome assembly GCA_964599995.1 of uncultured Anaerolinea sp. GTDB lineage: Bacteria > Chloroflexota > Anaerolineae > Anaerolineales > Anaerolineaceae > UBA6107. The sequence goes on from CAZRHZ010000218.1 coordinate 157, forward strand.
GATTTCATCAGCCGCAGCGCGGAACAAACGCGCCGCCTCGGTATGCGCCTTGGTACGCTGCTGCAAACCGGCGACATCCTGGCGTTGAGCGGCGACCTGGGCTCGGGTAAGACCACGCTGGTGCAGGGCATCGCCCAGGGCTGGGGG
>CAZRHZ010000218.1:313-3237 GCA_964599995.1 uncultured Anaerolinea sp.
TCTCAAGTCCCACCTTCGTGCTGGTGAACGTCTACCGCCGCCCGGATGGTGCCTGGCTGCATCATATGGACGCCTATCGCGTGGAATCCGCGCTGGAAGCCGAGGACCTCGACCTGGACGCCATGATCTCAAGCGGTCCGTTGATCGTGGAGTGGGCGGAGCGCATCAGCGCCGCGCTGCCCAGAGAAATTCTATGGATCAATATGAGTTGGGTGGCCGACGAACACCGCAGCCTGGTGATCACCCCTGTTGGCAAACGCAATCAACAGCTGGTCGCCGATTTCAAACGCCTGGTTTTTGGAGGTTGACATGTTATTGGCCATTGATACCTCTACACAGAGCATGGGCATCGCGCTCTACGACGACCCGGTGGTGATCGGCGAAATGCAGTGGACCTCTGCCAACCATCACACTGTTGAACTGACCACTGCAGTAGAACAATTAATGAAGCGCTGCAACCTGCAGCCGCAGCAATTATCCCTGCTGGTGGTCGCGCTCGGGCCTGGCACCTTCACCGGCCTGCGCATCGGACTGGCCTTTGCCAAGGGGCTGGCACTTTCACTGCGCCTGCCGATCATTGGCGTACCCACCTTTGAAACCATGGCTGCTGCCCAACCGCTTTCAGAACACCCCATGGCCATCATCCTGCCAGCCGGACGCAGCCGCCTGGCTGTGGGTTGGTTCGCTGTGAAAGACGGCCGATGGCAATCTACCTCAACCCCTGAAGTAGCAACACCTGAAGAACTTTCAGAAAAGATCAACGGGGCAACCATCCTGTGCGGAGAGCTGTCAGCCAGCGAAAGACAGATCCTTGGCCGAAAATGGAAGAACGCCCTGCTGACCTCGCCAGCCCAATCCGTCAGGCATCCCTCCATGCTGGCAGAGTTGGGATGGCAGCGTTACACAGCCGGCCAGCGCGACGATCCCGTTTTGTTATCGCCCATTTACCTGCACGTAGCGGGCGGCATTCCCGGATAACCCATTGGACATTCAGAATTCAATAACTTTTAGGCGGATGACCCTCGAGGACCTCGAATCGGTGGTCCGACTCGACCAGGCATCGTTCACTTTACCCTGGCCTGAACGATCGTTTCGCTTTGAGATCACAGAGAACGAAGCTTCCAGATGCTGGGTGGCTGAGATATTAGATGAAGAGAACCAACCAACTCTGGTGGGGATGATCGTCTTGTGGTTGATCGTGGACGAGGTTCACATTGCCACCTTCGCCGTGGATCCACACTATCGCCGGCATGGCATTGCACGCCGCCTGCTGGCATATACCCTGCTGGATGCCAGCCAGTCGGGAGGACAAAAAGCCTTCCTTGAGGTGCGCAAAGGAAACCTGGCCGCCAGAAACCTCTATCAGAAATTTGGCTTTGAAGAGGTGGGCGTGCGAAAAAAATACTATCAGGATAACAGCGAAGACGCTGTCATGATGAATCTGGAAAAGCTGGAAATTAACCTGTTAGAATCACTGCTCTAAGGTAAAATTGTCATGTTTTATTGCATGCGCGTTCCGGAGGCAAATCCTTGGAAGCCATAGATATCATGAAAGAGATCACCCAGCAGGTGACTGCATGTGAAAAATGCAACCTGCATTTTTCGCGCAAGCATGCCGTTCCAGGGGAAGGGCCGGTCAATGCGCAGGTGCTCTTCATTGGCGAAGGACCCGGATTCAACGAAAACGAAATGGGCCGCCCGTTTGTCGGCCAGGCTGGAAAATTTCTGGACGAGTTGATCGGATACGCTGGTTATAAAAGGCAGGATGTTTTCATCACAAACGTGGTAAAATGCCGTCCTCCCGAGAATCGCGATCCCCTGCCCGAAGAGTTGAGCGCTTGCGCTGCTTATTTGGACAGGCAAATCGAGACCATCGACCCCTGCGTGATCGTGACCCTGGGCAGATTTTCAATGGCCAAGTTCTTCCCTCTGGCCCGCATCAGCGCCATCCACGGCAAACCCGCCTGGGTGGGTGAACGCCTGGTCATTCCGATGTTCCACCCGGCTGCCGCTTTACACCAGCCGGCATTAAAAGGTAGTGTAATTTCTGATTTCACGAGCCTGCCGCGCGCCATCGAACAGGCACAAACGAAAAAGAACGAACAGGTCCAAATGAAAATCGAAGCGGAGAAAAATGCAGCTGTAGATGACTCCGCACAACAACTAAGTCTTTTCTAATCTTATTTCCTCAGGTGAAAAAATGGATATTGCCAAGCAATTAATCGAGAAATTGCAGAACAAAACCGCCCGTGTGGCTGTCTTGGGAATGGGTTATGTAGGTCTGCCATTCGCGACCGTTTTCGCAGAAGCCGGATTTAACGTTACCGGCATCGATCCAATCCCTGAAAAAATGGAAAAATTAAACCAGGGTGAGAGCTACATTATGGATGTCCCGACTGAGCAGGTCAAACGCCTGGTCAGCACTGGCAAATTGAAAGGCACCAGCGATTATTCCGTGTTGAAAGAGATCGACGCGGTAGCCATCTGCGTTCCCACGCCCTTGCGCCAAACGGGTGACCCGGACCTTTCCTTCATTATAAATGCCACTGAAGGGCTTGCGCCTTACGTACACGCGGGGATGGTGGTGGTACTGGAATCCAGCACTTACCCCGGCACCACACGCGAGCTGGTGCTGCCCGCCCTGACCGAAAAGAGTGGCTTGGTGGCCGGCGAAAACCTGTTTATCGCCTTCTCTCCCGAGCGTGTTGACCCCGGACGTGAAGACTGGACTACCAAGAATACGCCGAAAGTGATCGGCGGTATCACGGCCAAATGCTCTGAGGTTTCTGCCGCCTGGTACGCGCAAGCCCTCGACACCGTCGTACCTGTGACTTCCACCGAAGTGGCAGAAATGGCAAAATTGCTCGAGAACACCTTCCGCATGATCAACATCGGTTTCGTGAACGAACTGGCGCTGATGTGCG
>CAZRHZ010000219.1:0-3207 GCA_964599995.1 uncultured Anaerolinea sp.
ACAGCAGTGTGTTTGGTGTGGGAACCGCTCCTGGCGTTCCAATGTATGTAGCTATCAAAGTAATTGTCGATCCCACCCCAAAAGATGCGAATACCATTTACGACTTTGTTAAAAACTACTGCGCTGGCCAATGGCGCACCAACGCAGGTACGATCACCTGCCCCACTGGCAGCATCGATTACACCAACGGTACCATTTCACGCACCTATGCCCCTGTCCTTGAGGGCGGTTCAATCGATGATGAAGGTGCATTGATCACCATCCCTGCCACAGGTGGAGACGGGTTCATCCAGGGTCAGTTCCCCAAGTTATTGATCCATTCTGGAGACCACTTTAAATCCGCAGTTTTTTGCACAGCAAACAAAACCAAATGCTCAGTGAAATACGAGCTTCTCTACCAGGAGTATGGCACGAGTACTGTAACCTCCTTGGGTACATGGACCAAGGTATACGACAGCACTGTCGCTCAGATCGACGTGGATCTCTCGGCGCTGGATGGCAAAGATATCATCTTCTACTTGAAGGTCTTCAGCCAGGGAGATTCGACGGACGACTTCGCGCAATGGATGGCCGCCAGGATCACGCATCCTTAAGGCCGGTTAATACAAATCTGTAAGGTAGGTGCGAATCACAACAATTCGCGCTATACTAAAACCACACGGAGCTGATCAGCCCCGTTGTGGGTTTTATGAACAGGAGAGTGCGAGATGAAAACGTCAATTTTAAGTGGTTTTTTGTTCAAAAGATCCGTCGCCAGAACGATGGTAGCCATGGCCCTGGTGCTGGCCTTTCTGTTGACCTGCGTTTCACCCGGCTCAGCATCCGGCACCCCATACACGACGGTGGTCTCGGTGGCAAAAAATGTCAGCGTCACCATTTCAGGCACGAACTTCCCAGCGAACCAGACCTTTACCGTTCGCATGGGCGCGTACGGCACCCTTGGGATTGGCGGCGTGGTGGTTGGCACCAAAGATCCCTCCTCAAGCACCTCCTTCACCGCAACCTACAACATTCCGGCTTCACTGGTGGGGGCTTCCAAGATCGCCATCCGTTTTGACAGTCCGCAAGGTTATTACGCCTTCGACTGGTTTGTAAACGACACATCATCGGCTGCAGCCACTGCTACACCCGGCCCCACGCCCACTCCAGGCCCCACAGCCACACCCATAACCATTGTCATCCCCACCTTCTCAATCACCGGGGTTGCACAAGGCAGTACAGTGACCATCCAAACCGCACATTTCCCGGCTGGGCAGACTTTCACCGCGCGCATGGGAGAATACGGCACGTTGGGAATTGGCGGCACTGTTGTTGGCACCTTTGAAACCGGCTCGGGCGGTGTTTTAACTCAAACCTTCACCATCCCTGCCGCGCTGGCAGCGCGCGAAAGGATCGCCATCCGCCTCGACAGCAATCTGGGGTACTACAGCTATAACTGGTTCTGGAACAACGCGAACTACGGCAGCAGTACGGCTGCTCCAGCCTCCACTCCGGCTGCAACCGCCACCCCTGGAGGAGCAACCGCCACTCCAGCCCCAACAACCACTCCAGTTTCAGGCTATACTGGCATTCCAACCTTCATGATCTCATCTGTAGTGAAAGACACCAGCGTGACCATCGCAGCCACCAACTTCCCACCCAGCCAGACCTTCACCGTACGCATGGGTGAGTTCGGCACGCTAGGGGTCGGTGGAACCATAGTCACCACTTATGATTCAGGCGCGGGAGGGAATTTTACAGCTACTTTTAACATCCCCGCTGCTTTGGCTGGCAGGGCAAAGATCGCCATCCGCCTTGAAAGCGCTACCGGATACTACTATTCTTACAACTGGTTCTACAATAACTGATCCTGAATATGACCAAACAACATCACAACTTTACCGCTTTTTCACTTTTTTTGATGCTGATTCTTCTGATGACCGGCTGCCAGCCGGTCATCGGTTATCAACCCACTGCCGTTACTGAAACTTCCACGGCTCAAGCCGTGGTTTCAACAGCTACTGAAAACATGTACCCGTCCACTCCTGAAGAGGTCATCCGGTCTTTCCTGATCGCCTATCCGCTGGATCAGATCTATGCGGTGCAGTTTCTTTCTCCTTCTTTCGTACAGCTGCTTGACGCGGAATCTGTCTCGCGCTTGCTGCCCAATTCGGGGGAATTCACGGGCTTCATCATTGAAAGCGGGTCCACCAGCGCTGAATCAGAAAAAAGCGAGATCCTGACCAACGTGGCCTATGACAATACCACCATGGAGATCCTTTTCACCCTTGAGATCGTGGACGGCCGCTGGGTGATCAAGAGTATTACGCAGAAATAAGCGCTAATATTAAAAAATATTGCTTTTGGTAAATAATTTGTTTATAATAATTAGAATAATAGTAATGTAACACTTCCTTTAGAGTTATCGGGGTATCAAATACATGTTGGCGACCATTTTGGCTCGTCAATCGTTTTGCGCGAAGTACTCTTGGCTTTTCAAGGAAGTAATGGACAAGTCACAAATATTGCTGGGGCAAAAAGAGATCCAAAAGACAAAAACCGACCGGTTTTCTGCTGGCGTGAGCAATTTTTCAATCCTCAGCCTGATCTGCATTTCTTTCTACTCAGTTATCTTCATTGCCCTTTCGGTCTGGCAGATGGTGTGGGTCAGCGGTTTTTGCGCCATCTGTTGGATCGGCATTCTGTTGATCAACCGCAAAAAGATCTACCAGATCTCCTTCCTGTGCGGTGTGATGATCACCATGGCCTTCTCGCTCTTTTCCACCTGGCTCTTGGGCTGGGATTCTGGCTTTTTCTTGCTTTCCTTCCTGATCGTGCCGGTTATTTTTCATAACAGCCAGATGCCCAAGATCCTCAAATCCGCGCTTGCCTTCGCGGTTTTTGCCGTGGTGGCGGGTTTATACATCCTTTCATGGCAGCTTCCCTCTTACTGGGTGGCCACCATTGATCTGACCAGACTGCTTTTTATTCTAAATCTATTGATCACAGTGGTATTCCTGGCCATTACAAGCCATATTTGTGAATTGGCGGCTGTGAATGCTGAAAAAGCATTGCTATCGACCAACAAGAAACTGGCAGAACTGGCCACCACCGATCCTGTCACCAATCTGGTCAACCGGCGTATCATCCTGAGCCGCATCGAACAGGAAAAATACCGCATGGAGCGTGGCAGCAAGCCCTTCACCCTGATCATGGTGGACGTGGACA
>CAZRHZ010000220.1:0-3106 GCA_964599995.1 uncultured Anaerolinea sp.
GGACCAGAGGCGCCATAACCAGGCATGCTGATGATCCTGCCTTCGCTGCCCGTCCATTTATCCCATCCCTGTGCAATTCCGCATTCCACGGCCAGACGCGCTTTCACTTCAGGTAAAAGGACGCTGTCTTGGTATTTCTTGTCGGTTTTCTCAAACAATTCCCAACTTGGGAATGAAACCACGCGCACCTTGTGCCCGTTTTCAGCCAATTTTTGTCCAGCCTGAAGGATTAAATTCACTTCTGATCCAGAACCCATCAGGATGATGTCAGGGGTACCCTTCCCGAAATCAGCCAACACATAAGCTCCATTTGCCACACCTTTCGCGCTGGCATATTGAGCCCTGTCGATGATGGGAATGTTTTGCCGTGATAACGCCAACATGGTCGGTCCTTTGGAATTCACAATCGCTGAACGCCATGCTTCAACGGTTTCATTGGCATCTGCAGGTCGAATGACCGTCAGGTTGGGGATGGCACGATAGGCAGCCAGATGTTCCACCGGTTGGTGGGTGGGGCCGTCTTCTCCCAGACCGATGCTGTCGTGAGTCATGATCCAAATGGATTGCAGGTGGGTGAATGCTGAAACCCGGATCGCACCGCGCATGTAATCAGCAAACACAAGGAAGGTCGCACCAAACGGGATCAGACCCTTATGATATGCCATGCCGTTCACCACAGCTCCCATGCCGTGTTCACGCACACCATAATGCATGTACCGCCCAAGCGGATTGTCGGCCTGGAAAGGGGTGGATTCTTTTAGCCAGGTATTATTGGAGGGAGTCAGATCTGCTGAACCGCCCATGACTTCAGGCAGAACTTTTGCGATCGCGTTGAGTGCTTGACCAGAGGCCACACGCGTCGCGACCCCCTTAGCGTCAGCAGCGAAGGAAGGCAGGCAGGCTTCCCAATTGTCAGGCAGCTTGCCTTCCATGCGGCGTGAAAATTCAGCGGCTTGCTGCGGGTATGCTTTTGCATATTGGGCAAAGGATTGATCCCAACTGGTTTTTTGAGTAGAACCCTTTTGACCAACCTCTTTGAAGAACTTGCTTACCTCTTCTGGTACGTAGAAACGGGGTTCCTCAGGCCAACCGAGATTGCGTTTGGCGGCGTTCAACTCTTCATCACCCGGCGGTTCGCCGTGAGCCTTCGAGGTATCCTGCCGGTTGGGCATGCCAAATCCAATATGTGTGCGGCAGAGGATGATGGATGGACGAGGATCCTTCTTGGCCACCTGGATGGCCTTGTCGATTTCCTCAACATTATTTCCATCTTCCACGAAGGAGACGTGCCATCCGTAAGCCTCAAAGCGTTTGGCGCGATCCTCAGTAAATGAAATGGTGGTTGGTCCATCAATGGAGATGCGGTTGTCGTCGTAACAATAAATGATCTTGCTGAGTTTGAGGTGGCCAGCCAAAGAAGCCGCTTCACTCGCAACCCCTTCCATCAGATCGCCATCCGTGATGATACCGTAAACATAGTGGTCGACAATTTTTTGATCTGGTTGGTTGAATTCTGCTGCCAGATGTGACTCAGCGATGGCCATACCAACGCCATTTGAGAGCCCTTGACCCAAAGGTCCTGTCGTGGCATCCACGCCAGGAGTAAACCCGTATTCGGGATGGCCTGGTGTTAATGAACCCCACTGGCGGAAATGTTTTAAATCATCGATGGTCAATCCGAACCCAGTCAGGTGCAGAAGGCTATACAAAAGCATTGAACCATGCCCGCCTGAAAGGATGAAACGATCGCGGTCCGCCCAATCCGGGTTCTTCGGGTCAAATTTCAAGTGTCGCGTCCAAATGGTATAAGCAATCGCAGCCGTGCCCATGGGCAAACCGGGGTGGCCGGAATTCGCCTGTTGGACGCCATCCGCTGATAAAAATCTTAATGTATTAATTGCTTTTAATTGAAGTTCGTCAGTCATTGAATCCTCCGTAGTATCAGTTATTTTACCACCGCATTTTTTAATAGAAAAAAGTGATTGCATCTTATGTCTAGACAATCACTTTTTCCATTCGATTGGTTTTTTTTAGATTTTCTGACGACCCAATCTCAAACTATTACTGACTACAAACACGCTGCTAAACGCCATCGCACCGGCAGCCAACATGGGGATCAATAAACCTAACGCCGCGACAGGGATCAGGATGATGTTGTAGAAGAACGCCCAGAACAGGTTTTGCTTGATGGTGGTCAATGTTTTTTTCGACAAACGGATGGCTTTGACAACACCGCGCAGGTCTCCGCTGATCAACACGATCTGAGCGGATGCCATGGCTATATCGGTTCCGGTACCAATGGCAATCCCGACATTGGCCTGTGAAAGCGCCGGGGCATCATTGATGCCATCACCGACCATGATCACAGTTAAACCTTCTTCTTGAAGTTTTTTGATCTCGGCGGCTTTCTCGCCGGGCAACACTTCCGCCAGCACACGATCGACTCCAACCTGCCGCGCAACAGCCTCAGCGGTTTGACGATTATCGCCAGTGATCATGGCTACCTTTAATCCCATTGCGTGCAGCTCATTTACAGTTTCTACAGAACCTTCCTTGATCGTGTCTGCCACCGCGATTAATCCGGCGATCTTCCCATCTATGGCCACCAGCATGAGAGTCTTGCCCTCGTTTTGGAGTTCGTCGATGTGTGCCTGCGCAATTGAAATTTCAATATGGTGCTGATGCATCAGTTTTTGATTGCCCACCATCACCTTTCGATGATCGACAACCCCCATCACACCGCTGCCTGTTTCAGAATTAAAGGAATCTGGTTCAAGCAAGGCGATCGAACGGTTGCCGGCTTCCGCAACGATGGACTCTCCCAGAGGGTGCTCGCTGTTCCGTTCAAGCGAAGCGGCTAGCCTAAGTATTTCCATTTCATTCAGACTTGAAAGACTGATGATATCCGTTACTTCAGGCCTGCCACGGGTGATCGTGCCTGTTTTATCCAGCACCACCAGCTGGCTGGAACCGGCTCTCTCAAGCGCTTCGGATGTCTTGATCAATACTCCCATGGCGGCTCCCCGACCGGTACCCACCATGATCGCGGTTGGGGTCGCCAGACCCATCGCGCACGGACAGGCGATCACCAACACTGCCACCATAT
>CAZRHZ010000221.1:0-3100 GCA_964599995.1 uncultured Anaerolinea sp.
TCCTATCCAGCGCTTCAACTGCAGGAGCAGGAGGTTTTTCCGATCGTGAGGATCAAGGAGAACACCTCCTGGAGCTGCCATCACGGCGTGCAGCGCTGGCGTGGGGTGTGCGGCTGCACCCCCAACAGCGAATGGAAGAAACACCTGCGTGAAGCCCTGGATCATTTGGCGATTCAGCTCAACCATGTTTTTGTGGACGCCTGCCAGAATCTCATTTCAGATCCGTGGCGCGCGCGCGATGAGTACATCGAAGTTTTTGCGGGGGAAAGACGATTTACAGAATGGCTGAAGAATTACTGCGATTCTGCTTTTACCGACGCGCAAATATCTGCGTTGGAGGATGTTTTTAACGCGCAGTTGGATTGCCAGAGAATGTACACGTCGTGCGGGTGGTTCTTTGAGGATTTCGACCGCATTGAACCACGCAACAATGTGACCTGCGCCGCGCATGCGGTATGGCTGGTCAATCGGGCGAGAGGGATCGATCTAACGCCTGAGATGATGCCCTGGTTGGAACGCGTGAAAAGCTGGAAGACACCGCTGACTGCCGCAGAAGTCTTTCAAGTAGCCATCAATCGTTTTGACAAGTTGAAAAATTTATAGAAGGCGTTGCTCTTTTTTCTTCGGTTTGGCAGCCAGCAAACGCTCCACCTGGCAGCCTGATTTATTATCCAACAACCTGATCTGCTTGATCTTCTCGGCTACACCCAGGACGATCTCGGCTGTGGAAGTCCGATTCGAGTGAAACTCGGTCTGCTCCTGCAGAATGGGGATGATCTCCATCCACCAAAGGAATTCCTGGAAGGTGTCATGGTCGTACCAAAGCTTGCTGTCAAAACGGTTGAATTTCAAGAAAATTTGTAATTCGGTCAGCGAGAACCATTCCTTCATCAGGCTTTGCACAGAGCGCTTGCCGCGGTTTCTGAACCAATCCTGAAGTTTGACTGCCAGCCAAACCATCGCAGTCGATTTTTGAATCTCCCACTCGGAGAATCCGTGAGTTTGAAGGGCAGATCTGAGGGGCTGGTCGAGTTTCCACGTTTCCAGCCAGGTCAGGCTGGTATCGATCGAATTCTGTTGGCCGGCCACTTTACCCAAACGGCAGACCACCGCCCACAGGCAGAGGGTGAACCAGCGTTTCTTATCGCTGAGGAGGTTATCACTCAACCTTTTCAGGTGCTTTTCGACTCTCTTGGTGCCGGCGGTGGAAAAGGACTCTGCCAGGTGGGGCAACTTGATCAATGCATTGAACAGGCGCGTGATCTCTTTTTGAAGTTCCGGGTCATTGTTTTTTACTTTAGCGAGAACTGCAGCTCCACGCAGCACTTCATCCACTTTCACACTAATCGTATCGCTGATGTTGGTCGGATAATTCTGTGGGTGAAGGGATACATCAGACAGATAATACAGAAAATCAGGATTGATGAGATCACGCAAGGGTTTCAGTACTGGCTGAAGCCAGATCTCGCTGAGCGCCTGGTCGATGTTTTCCACGCCGCCGCGGCCGATCTGGGCGTACAGGCGGTCGAAATCGCGCAAGTGATCGGAGTGAACCGTTTTGAAATCCACAAAGACGTGGTGCTCGTAGCCATTGAGATGGAATTCAAAACAGCCTTCCAAAATCTCGCGTACTGGCCGGATAAAGTAAAGCCCGGTGGTGAGATCGTGGAATTGAAGATATCCCGTTTCATTTTTGCGCAAGCCTAAAGCGTTGGCGATACTGCAGCTGGACTTACCCTTGCGGCAGGATTGGGGGATCGAGAAATTGATCTTCCCAGCAGTCTCTTGAAAATTGTTGTTGTAAACCACCAGGGTTTTCTGGTCGTTCATCTGGTTGGAAAAGGCGTAAACGTTCTCGTTCACGTGGCCATTGCCAAGGGTGAAATCGTACATTTCGAAGTGGGTGACGCCTGAGAACAACTCGCGCCGGTAGAGGAGCGGGAAGATCTCTTTGGCGTGGCGGCTGACCAAAGTGCCATCCACTTTTTCATCGTAAAAAGCTTTGCTGTACTCCATGCCATATTTCTCGGTAAAGCCTTCGATCTGGCCGTGCCCGAACATGGGCAAACCGGGCATGGTGGTCATCAGTGTGCAAATGCCAAAATATTTGTCCCCGCTGCCAAACTGTTCGATGGCGGTGCGCTCATCCGGATTGTTCATGAAATTGACGAAACGTTTCAAAATCTCAGGGTCGAATTCGATGGTGTTCTTCATGAGCGTACGATAACCGGCGTTATCTTCGTTGCGCAGCATGTGCATGAAGGCGCTGTTGTAAACCCGGTGCATTCCCAGGGTGCGCACGAAGTACCCTTCCATGAGCCAGAAAGCTTCAGCCAGAAGCAGTGTGTCGGGCACTTCCGCTTCGATGCGTTCAACCACCTCACGCCAGAATTCCTTGGGGATGGCCTGGTCGAAATCGACCCTGGAAAGGGCGTGTTCTGACCTGGAAGGAATGGCGCCGCCAGAGCCAGGCTCGGGGTACCACAGGCGTTGGATGTGCTTCTTGGCCAACGTCATGGCCGCGTCGAAGCGGATGATCGGGAATCGGCGGGCCACGCTCAGGATGGTCTGGATGACCACCTCACGCACAGCTGGATCCAGGTAGTTCAATTGGGCGGTATCGTTCCAGGGCATGGAAGTGCCGTCGTTGCCATGATAGATGAATTTAGTCTGGTTGGTTCTCTTGTCAAAGCGCTTGAAAACCACCGCGGCATCCGAGCGGTCATAATAATGGTCCTCGATCTGGATCATGACATTCGGATCGGAAGAGAGATCAGGACCGGTGAAGGTGTATGAAGGGAAAGGGCATTGATCGACCGACAGGAACCACTCAGGGTGCTGGATGACCCATTCAGAATCGATACCCATGTGGTTTGGCACCATGTCACTTGCCAGACGGATGCCATAATGGGCTGCTCTTTGTTTCAATCGCTCACAGGCTTCGTCGCCGCCGAGGACATCTGCAATGCGATAGGTGAAGAGCGAATACGCAGACGAGACCGCCTCAGGATTGCCGCACAACTGTTTGATACGCGCAGAAGCCGGACTGCGCTGCCAAAGGCCGATCAACCACAAGCCAGTGATGCCCATGCGACCTAAT
>CAZRHZ010000222.1:0-3087 GCA_964599995.1 uncultured Anaerolinea sp.
ATCAAAGCCCACCATTCGGTTGCCACCTCGAAAATCCTTGGCATCCTCGCCTCGTAGGGTGGGCTGCCGGGGATCATTCTCAACCATATTCGCGTTGCCTTCTTCCTTTGTCCCCGTCCCACCTGATTGCGAGTCAAAGCCCACCATCTGGTTTTCACCTCGAAAATCCTTGGCATCCACGCCTCGTAGGGTGGGCTGCCGGGGATCATTCTCAACCGTATTCGCGTTGCCTTCTTCCTTTGTCCTCGTCCCCCCTGACTGCGAGTCAAAGCCCACCATCTGGTTTTCACCTCGAAAATGCTTGGCATCCTCGCCTCGTAGGGTGGGCTGTCGGGGATCATTCATAATCACGTTGGCATTGCCTTCATCCTTTGTCCTCGTCACTTCTGATCGCGAGTCAAAGCCCACCATCCGGCTGTCGCCGCGAAATTCTTCTGCCTCATTCCCTCGTCGGCTGTCGCGGCGGCTTCCCGCCGACCCTTCCGGGTCCGGCTGGCTCAACACCACCTCCACCAGCGTCAACGCCGTTGCGTCCCGCGCCGGGTTCGCCGCGGATATCGTCCCGTCCAACCCTCGCGCGCCTTCATCCTCTCCGGCAACGTCCAGCAGCAGCGCCGTGATCATCCCCGGCCTTGCTTCGCTGGGGGCGGGTTGGCTTCCACGCATCCTGGCGATCCGTTCGCCGGGGAACATTCCGCCCGTGCCGTCCACCTCCTCCGAAAAATACTGCGTCCGCACCAGCGGATGATTCCTGCCCTGCCGGGCGACCTTTTCCTCCACGTACCGGCGGTAATCCGGCGCCTCGGCATACACATCCTCCGCGCTGATGCGGAACACCCGCCGCAGCCCGTCCTTCCGCTCCGCCTCCTGTGCCGCGCGCAGCTCCCGCCCTAAAAGCGTCGTGCTCGTCCACGCCGTCCCCCAAAACACCCTTGTCGCGTTCGTGGAGGCTGCCATCGGCGCCACGTCGCGGTCATATTTTTCAATGCTGACCTGTTGGGCTTCATCCACTTCAAGCAAGCCTGAAGCGGTGGCACCTACGATGTTGCTGCCCTGTGCCCCAGATAGAAAACTCAAGCGTGCTCCTCCCATGCGGTAGGCATTGCCTTCCTTCTTCCAGATGCTTCTGATGTAGCGATTGCGCCGCATCACATTTTCGAAACGGCGGATGCAGATTTGCGCCTGCGGCTTGAGGGTTGGAGAAATCTTAATGAAATCCACGCAGCGGTGGGCGAAAAGGGTCATCAGGTAGGCTTCGAGAAGGGCTTGAAGTTCGTTTTTACCCGACTGCCGTGGAAACATGACCACAAAGGAAAATCCGCGGTTGAACAGCATCGAATCCACCACGGCTTGCATCACCCCGCGCTGATAATTCCGCAAGGGAGTGCGCGATACATGAGCCGCAAATTGTTGCGGATCACGCATCATATTCTTGTAACGCAGCACTAATTCTTGCATGGGTCGCAGAGTCCTTTGAAGTATGGGTTAGTTGGCATTCCCCTCCTGGTAGAGGGGATATTTCTCACAGGCTTTCTTAAATTCAGGCCATTCGTCTTCCAGTTCCAGCAAGGCTTGACGAAGCAGAGCGGCGGGGTTGAGATCTTCGTTCGACAGTTCGCCGCGGATTTTGAGCATGCGTGCCAGGTTAAGGGCATTTTTGCCAACCGAATCCAGCAGGTCAATCAGGTCATTCAACGGAAGTTTTCCAGTCTGCGTTTCAGCCGCTTTACGGATGAGGGCGCGCAGCGTCTCAATCTCACGATCAAGCCCTTCAACGGTTTGAGGTAGTTTCTTTTTCGCCATAATCCTCCCTAAAAAGTAGAAAAATTGTTCTATTCATACTTCAATCATCCCATAAAACCCCCCACCTGCCTACTTGCCACTTTGGCAAATTTAAACCAAAAAACTTGCCAATTTGGCAAGTTTTTTTATCTCAGTGCTCTGTTGTTGCGAGTTCTGCAAATTATTCAGGGCGCGGCATGAAATCCTCCGAGCCCTATATCTTGTAAGGGCACGGCACGCCGTGCCCTTAATACCGTCTCTACAGCATTTCCGCCAGCTCCTTCCCCATCTGGGCGGCTTTCTCCATCAGGGGTGCGTCTTTTGCCGCGTCGCCCACATCCTTCACCGAGCCGTAAACAAACTGCACCGGCCCCGTCTTCACCCACCTGAAAATATCCCCCAGCATGCGGATAGCGTTGGACGCTCCCGAGACAAACACATCTTCGTCTTCAAAGGTCAACACCACCCCCACCGGCTTGTCTTTCAGAAAATCCGGCTTCAACTGGTTAATCCCAAACCAGCGGTCAATCACCGTCTTCATCTGGGCGTTGATGTTGAAATAATAAATCGGCGAGGCAAAAATCAACCCGTCAGCGGCAACCATCTTTTCGTAAACCCCCTGCATGTCGTCCTGCTGCACGCAGAACACCTTCTTCCGCAGGCAGCCGTTGCAGTGCAGGCACGGACCGATCTTCAACCCGTTCAGCCGCGCGGTCTCCACCGAAACGCCGCTTTCGCGCAGCGCCTCGCCCGCCTTTTCAGCCAGCACAACGCTGTTTCCCTTCTTCCGCGGGCTGCTTTCAATGATCAATACTTTCTTCGACATGGTTTATCTCCTATGATGGTTGTTGATAAGGTGATCAGGCACTCGGGCACTCATATCTTAGGCGCTCAGGTAATCAGGCACTCAGGGCTCTATGGATCAGGCACTCAGGCATTCAGGGATCAGGCACCCAGTTCTCAGGCGCTCAGAGATCAGGCACTCGGGCACTCAGATCATAGGTGCTCAGGTAATCAGGCGCTCAGGTCTCAATTACTCAAACTACAGCCTGATTACTAATTACTAATTACTAATTACTAATTACTGATCTCCTGCTCTCTGCTCTCCCGATTCCTAATTACTGATCCCCGATTCAAGCACCCACTTCACCGCCAGGCTCACCGCAATCGCGAACAAAAAACTGGCAAACGTGCCAATGATAATGTACTCGGCTTCCTTGCGGTTTTCGCTTTCCTTCAACTCCCCGAAGCGGAAGATCGATTTCGCGGCGATCAGAAACCCCACCCCGGCATACTGGTTGGCGA
>CAZRHZ010000223.1:0-3028 GCA_964599995.1 uncultured Anaerolinea sp.
CGCCTTCATGCAATACCACGCACTGGGGCTCAACCCCAATCTCAAAAAGATGCAGCAGGAATTGCTGGATAAACATTTCCTGCGAAAACACGGCAAAGATGCCTACTACGGCCAAAAGTAGTAAACTCGCAATCCGAAGAATCTTCTCTTCTCTAAAGCATCGGATCCGCACTGGATCTGATGCTTTCATTAATCAAGTTTATTCTACTTCTGGTAAAATTGTCCGAGTTATTACGGCCATTATTTGCAGATTACTGTCTGTGTTTTGTAAGGGTGAATCAGTTCAAATTGGGGGATTACATAATAATTATTTTCTGGTTTAATAATAATTGCAAAATGCAACAAAAATGATACAATATTTCACGTTTGACACTCATGGATCAGGAGAGAAAATGAAAAAGAAGTGTACTTTTCTGGTAAGTGTGATCGTAATTATGTCTATGTTAATGAATGCGTGTGCCGCGGCCACCCAGGCTCCAGTTGCAACTGAGGTTCCTGTTGTCACTGAAACCGCTGTCGTAACTGAAGTTGCGACTGTCGCACCCACCACGCCTGCCAATCCCGAGATCATCCTGGCGACGACCTCTTCCACCCGTGATTCGGGCTTGTTGGACGTTCTGCTGCCCATGTTCGAGGCGCAAACCGGCTACACCGTGAAGATGGTGGCCGTGGGTACCGGTGAAGCGCTGAAAATGGGTCAGGAAGGTAACGCCGATGTCCTCTTGGTGCATGCACCGGCTTCCGAAGAAGAGTACATGACGGGTGGGTATGGAAAAGACCGCTACCTGGTCATGCACAATGATTTTGTGGTGGTGGGGCCTGCAGACGATCCGGCAGCCATCAGCGGCAGCGCAGCCACTATTGACGCCTTTAAAACCATCGCGGCCGCCCAGGCTAATTTCGTTTCCCGTGGCGACGATTCTGGAACTCATAAAGCCGAGTTGAAACTCTGGAAAAATGCCGAGATCACCCCTGAAGGTGATTGGTACATCGTCACAGGGCAGACCATGGGCGATACCCTGCGCATCGCCTCAGAAAAAGCCGCCTATACCCTGACCGACCGGGCGACCTTCCTGGCCATGGAAGATACCCTTGACTTGGTCATTTTGTACGAAGGCGACAAGGCTTTATTGAACATCTACCATGTCATCACGGTGAATCCGGACCTCTGGGCAAATATGAATTATGAAGGTGCCTTAGCCTTCGCTGACTGGATGGTCTCTGATGCGACCCAGCAGGTGATCGCCGGGTTTGGTGTCGAGCAATACGGTTCGCCCCTGTTCTTTGCAGATGCGGGTACAGGCGAGTAAAATAAGGCTTAATGCAGAACATTCTTGAAGGAATTCTAGAAGCGTTTCGTTTGCTAATCCAGGGTGATCCGGAGGTGATTCGGATCACCCTGCTTTCTCTTCAGGTTTCAACGATCGCAACGCTGATCAGCTTGGTGCTCGGGCTCCCGTTGGGGACCTTTCTGGCGCTGGTCAAATTTCCAACGCGACGGTTCTGGATCAGCCTGATCAACACCGGTATGGCGCTGCCCCCGGTGGTGGTCGGATTATTCGTTTCGATCTTCCTGTGGCGCAACGGTCCACTTGGCTTTATGCGTTTGATCTACACACCCTCTGCCATTGTCATCGCCCAGGTGTTGATCTCTTTTCCGGTGGCAGCCGGGTTGACCATTTCCTCGTTGCAACAGCTTGACCCGAAATTGCGCACCCAATTGTTGGGCTTGGGAGCGTCCAAGATCCAAATGGTGCTCACTCTCTGGAAAGAAGCCCGGCTGCCGCTGATCGCGGCCTTGATCGCGGCTTTCGGTAGCGTGATCTCAGAGGTAGGCGCTTCGATGATGGTGGGTGGAAATCTGCTCGGGTCAACGCGTGTGCTGACCACGGCCATCGTGCTTGAAACCAGCAAGGGTTCGTTTGCTTCAGCCATTGCCCTCAGCCTCATCCTTTTATTCATCGCCTTCCTCGTCAATCTTGGATTGACCCTCATTCAACAACGCAGGCATTGATCGCATGGAAACTATCCTTGAACTCCACGATATTCTTGTAAAAGCCGGTGAAATGGTCATCCTTGAGGTACCGCGTCTGGATGTAGCGAAGGGTGAGATCCTGGTTCTTCTGGGACCCAATGGAGCTGGAAAAAGCACTCTCTTGCAAGTAGCGGCCGGTTTACTTAAACCCGCTACTGGAAGTGTAAAATTCCCCGCTTCTCCCCGGTTATCTGATCTTGAATATCGCAGGAAGGTTAGCACCGTTTTTCAAGTTCCTTTGTTGTTAAGCGACACGGTTGAAAAAAATGTAGCCAGCGGATTACATTTTCGTGGACTTCCGCGGGCTGAGATCAAGAAGCGAACCGCATATTGGATGGAGCAACTGCACATCCAGCCGATCGCCAGGCGGCGGGCGAAAGTACTGTCGGGTGGAGAAGCTCAGCGTGTAAGCCTGGCCAGGGCTTTTTGCCTTGAGACCAAGTTGATCCTGATGGATGAACCTTTCAGCGCTCTGGACGCTCCGACCCGCCAGGAGCTACTTTCGGATTTGAGAAAAATACTCTTAAAAACCAACCAGACCTGCATCTATGTCACTCACGACCTGGAAGAAGCGCTCTGCATTGGGGATCGGGTGGCCGTGCTGTTTAATGGTCGCATCCATCAGATCAGCCAGACCCAGGATGCATTTTTACACCCTGAAACCCCGCAAGTGGCAGCTTTCATGGGTGTCGAGAACATCATCCCAGGAATCGTCTCAAGCCGAGAGGCGGACATCTTGCATATCACGACGGATGGCATTGATCTGGAAGCCGCTGGGGAGTTGGCGATCGGGTCGAAGGTTTACCTCTGCCTGCGGCCGGAAGACATTACTTTGTTTGCAGACCAGAGCTTGATGAAATCCTCATCTGCTCGCAACCGCATACACTGCACGATCACGCAACTTGTCAACCAGGGGCCGTTCATCCGCGTTCACATGTCAGCGGGTTTTCCGTTGGTTGCGCTGGTCACCAGCCGTTCTCTTGTTGAGATGGG
>CAZRHZ010000224.1:0-3005 GCA_964599995.1 uncultured Anaerolinea sp.
GCCACAGCGTTGTTGAACGAGGCGTCCCGCAGCACGATGAATTCGCGGATCCTTCTGATCTTGTTCACCTGAGAATATCCGAAATCCACCAGGTAGTGTTTGAAATCCTCCAACGAACGGCTGTCAGCGAGGTTGAAGGAAGCGCTTTTTATGGTTGTGGCTTGCAGAAATCTCTTTTCATCATCGCTGAAAGTGAATCCACTATCGAAGGTTAATAACGGAGCGCCTTTTGTGGGTTGTCCTTCTCCCCAGATCAGCGTAGCGGCCTGATCATAAAAATTGGAGATGGGCACATAGAGGGTGTCTTTTAGGCCTTGTTTCTCGTAACTTCCAACTACCAAAAGATCAAATTGTTTGTAGATCCATTGATAATCATATTCCGGACTCTTCACGCGATAATTAATGGCCACCCGAATCGTATCTCCCAGGTGAATTCCATTTTCCTCCATTAGCGACGAGGGGACGAGGCAATTAACCACACCACTTTGGGAATTGTATTGTGATAGAAATGTCTCATCATACCCCTCAAGATAATCCATTAAGATGGACTCTGCATAGAAGAACTCAGGTGCCGTAAAAATATCGTTCGTCGCGGTGAGATCTGGACCTTGTTCGATCATCGTTTCAAGAACTTCAGCGGCGAATCCATTGCTTGGAACGAACAAGGGGTCAAGGTTGAGATCAGTCCCATCTGCGAGTTTACTGATTCCCAGGTAGGTATAAGGTTGGTCCACCGAAATAGAAAAATCGTTGATTAACCCGGAGCGATAGAGACTGCCTCCATCAAAAGCACTCAAAACCAGATTTCCAATCTGTTTTCCGTTGATGTCTGTATAGTATCCGTCGATTTGGGTGTTGTCATAGATCGATTCCAGTTGCTCCTGGTAGCGTAACGAAGTAGTGGCCAGTTGACCAAAAAAGAGGACGACGGTTACTGCCAGTGCAGGTACCACCAGCGTACGCGATCCTCCGCGCAGAATGGACAGCCAGGAGTATTTGAATCCACCCCCTTTTATGCGGGAAGTATTATGTTCTTTTTTTGGTCCCCACATTTTTTTCTGACTTGGACGGCTGTGAATGAAGGTACTTAAGATGAAACCCAGGCATGCCAGCATGCTGAACAGGAACACACACAAACCCACCCAAAAGAATAACTCCCAACCCAACTGAGGGGCGAATTCAAGCGTGCGACTGATCGACAGATTGCCATTGCTGTAACTCGCGTCGAACAAAGCGAAATGCTCCGCGGCTTTGGAGACCAGCTGAATGATCTTATCGTGAAGCCAGTATCCCACCACCGCACCTGTGGATGCCGCAACCAGAGCGATCAGGCCGGAACTGTAAAGGAAATACGCGCATACTTTCAGCCTGCCTGTACCCAGCATGATCATGGTCTCACTGGTATCCCGCTGGCGATAAACGAAGAGGAAGCCAAAAAGCATTAGTACAGCCAGCTCCATCAGCACGCAAACACCGGTCACAATCTTGGCGACTGCCAGAACGGTTTTAAAAGGAACTGCCACGGAGGAGTACCCCTGATCATACATCGAAAGCACCAGACGGTTCGAAAGCAGGGGTTCCACCCTTTCGTAAAAGGCGGCTGCATCCTCATTTCGCACAACAGCTTCTCCGACCGTGTACCCTATTGTGGTTTCGGACCAGGAATCATAAGAAGCTTTCGGCACATACACATACCAGCTTTTATCGATGACCGTGTTGACGATGCCCACCACCGTGAAGGGTGAACTCTTCGAAAACCCGTCTCCAGCCCAGATGCTGTTATACAGCCCGCTTGGATCTGATTCCGACATGTATAGGTTGATCGAGTCGCCCACGCCGATTCCCACTCGAGTGGCCATCAGTTCTGAGATGACCGCTACATGATCGCCGCGCTGGTACTCATCTGGCGTAAAAGCGCGCCCATCCACGAAGAACAATTCCTCCTGATGGAAAGGAAGCAGAGACATCAAATCGTCCGTGCCAGTCACCACCACGCTGTTATTAATTAATGGGAGTTTTTCAGCGATCTTCACCAGGATGTTATCCTGTGGGATTTCGTAAGATTTACCATTCCCACGGTCAACCGTGATGTCGATAAGGTTTGGCACGTCCCCTCCCAGAACATCCAACGCAGCGTCATCCAGAGTAGTGGGGAAGAGTGTAAACAGCATGGATCTTTTTCTGATCAATTCGCCAAACGTCAGATAGTAATGGTTGGGTTCAAGCTCTCCAAAACTTTCTTCAATGTCAATGCTTAAGGTGTCTTCAGCCGCGACGGAATACAGCGGCTGCATTACTACCGCGCTGGAATAATGCAGCATATTTTGGTGCAGCGCGTTGCCCACGACAAAAACTGAGAAGGAATGATAGGGCATGGTGTTGTCAGTACGCCAAAATCCATCCACATAACCAATGGCACGCGCCGACGAGTCCCATAACATTGTTGCTTCATCATTGGCTATGGCTGAAAAATCCAATGCTGCGAGCGCGTCGGTCATGGCGGGATCGTAGGCCAGATCATTCGGGTAATCTGTTCCCATGTATTCCACCAGCCCGATGGTCGTGTAGAAATCATCACAATCTTCGAGGAATTGTGCCACCGAAGCCCACACACTCACCCCCAACGAGAGGGCCAGGGTCAACGAAAAGATCAGAATGGTAAACAGGATGGTTTTGCTGCGTGAACGCAGGATGCTCAAAATACTGTTTCGTAGGATCATCATTATCCTCGATGCATTTTTAATGATAAATATTTAACTGTAAATAATGGTTTATTTTATTAAGATGAGTTTGCAAAACGATTAACAGTTAATGCGGAGAACTCATCTGATTATAACGAAGAAAATCGGGAAATAACTCGAATCCTTCACCTTTATCGCTGGAATAAAAACATATTCGTCATTTTGCTGATTTGTCTCTCTGCGTTACACCGTTTCACGGTGCTACATCGTTTCACGTTTCAGTTCACCACTATGCATTCGAAAGACTACGTCCATCTTGGGCAG
>CAZRHZ010000225.1:0-2978 GCA_964599995.1 uncultured Anaerolinea sp.
CACAAGGAATACACCCTGTACTACGTGATGTCCGTTCTGTACGGCTCGCGCAAACAGATCTTCTTCACCTTTGCCCCCTGGGTGATCGTGACCATCTACGGTAAACCGACTCAAACCATCGCCACGTTGATCGTGATCGGTGGAGTGATCGGCATCCTCTTCCAGCCCCTGCTGGGTAAAGCCATCGACAAATTCGGAGAGAAGATCGTGCTGGCCGCGGAAGCCGTGCTGCTGGTCTTCGTGTGCCTCGGATATGCCCTGGCCAAATCGCTTTTCGCTGAGAACGTGGCTTTCATCATCACCTGCGCCTGCTACCTTTTGGACCAGGTCTCGATGTCGGTCAACATGGCGCGCTCGACCTACATGAAGAAGATCGCCTTGAAAGAAACCGATATTCAACCCGCCCTTTCGGCCTCGATCACCATCGACCACATTTTCTCGATCGGCATCGCCCTCTTGGGCGGCGTGATCTGGAAGCAGTTCGGCTTCCAATACGTTTTCCTGTTCGGTGTGCTGATTGCAGTGTTAAACTTTGGCGCCGTCATGCGCATGAAGCTGCCGGCAAAAACACCCGTCCCCGCCTATCCGGATGTGGCCACCCCCACAAACGACTAAGACTTCCTGTCAATCCCTCAAGAACCCTTTTCAAGGCCCCTAATCGGGCTGGTTTGATTTAATGACCAAACGGATTAAAATGAGAGCAAAGGATGAATTCCGGGTTTCGTTCTTAATGGAGGACGCCATGAAAATCAACCTTGGGATGTGGAAGAAAGCCATTTCGTCACTGGTGAAGATCGAATCCGCTGAAGAGTGGCAAGGGTTGGACGTGATCTCCAGATGGTTGATCGCCACGCGTTCCGGTGTGACGGTTGTCACGCTTTATAGCTGCGCCATCGCCGGCATTTTGGCCTGGCGGGACGGGATCTTTCATCTGCTGCCTTGGCTGATCGTGACGCTGGGGCTGTTCATTGCCCACGGCACCAACAACCTGCTCAACGATTACACCGATTTCTCGCGCGGCATCGACAGCGATAACTATTTTCGCACGCAGTACGGCGCGCACCCGCTGGTGCAGGGCTTCTGGACCAAGAAACAGCAGTTGACCTGGTTCGTGGCGAGCGGTTTTCTGGCTTTTCTATCCGGCGTTTACGCCTTGATCCATACCCAATTTTCACTAGAAATAATTATCCTGTTCACTTTCGGCGCTTTGGTGCTGCTTTTCTACACCTGGCCGCTGAAGCACATCGCGCTGGGCGAGATGTGTATTTTCGTGATCTGGGGTCCGGTGATGATCGCGGGGGTTTACCTGGTGCTGGCGGGGGGCATGCTGGATTCGGTCTGGGCCGCGGCGCTGGCGGCCGTGCCATTTGGCTTGAGCGTGGTGAGCATCAACATTGGCAAGCACATCGACAAATCTGAACAGGATCGCGCCAAACGGGTGGGCACCCTGCCGGTGGTGATCGGCGAAAAGTCGGCACGCGCCCTGAACATGATCGTGATCGCGGCGATCTATCTGGTGATCCTTTATCTGGTGTTCGTGAGCCGCTACTTCACCCCTGCGCTCCTGATCGTGCTGCTGGCCGGAAAGCGCGCCCTCTTCGCGATCGGCGCGCACACAAAGCCGCGACCGAGCGAGCCACCCAAAGAGTGGCCGGCCTGGCCGACCTGGTTCTCGGGCTTCGCTTTCTACCATAATCGCCTGTTTAGCAACCTGTTCCTGCTGGGATTGGTGCTGGACGTGGTTTTGCGGCTGGTTTTTCCAAGTTTCTGGCCGGTCAGGTAATCTTCTCTAGATTGTTTTTAGATGCGCTCCTGCCCAAGTCTTTTTTGTAGGGTGCGCCAATGGCGCGCCAAATTAAAAAGGTTTTATATTGGATGCGTTACTCTCCAATCAACCTAGGGTTAGGGCGCACCGCACAATTGTTGTTTTATCAAGAGAAAAATGCCAAATTATCATCGTTTCAGACTTGCAGGGGGGACTTATTTCTTCACGGTTGTGACCTATCATCGCCAACCCATCTTGACCACCGAAACCGCACGAAGCATGCTGCGTATTGCCTGGGAACAAACCAAGCATCAATTCCCCTTTAAAACCCTTGCCATTTGTTTGTTACCGGATCATCTCCATTGCATCTGGCAATTACCTGAAACAGAAGCGGATTATTCCAAACGTTGGAATATGATTAAAGGACTATTTAGTAGACAATACTGTAAATCAGTAGGTGTGAGTGATGATCGCACGCTATTAAATATAAAAAGACGTGAAGCGGTTGTTTGGCAGAGACGTTTTTGGGAACATACCATTTGTGATGAGGACGACCTGGATGCTCATTTGGATTACATCCACTTGAATCCAGTCAAACATGGATTTGTGGAAAAGCCTGTGGATTGGAAATGGTCAAGCTTTCATCGATACCTGAGGAATGGATTTTATGATCGAGACTGGATTGGTGGAGATTTTGGGAAATATGATATGCTTGATCTCGAGTAGAATGGTGCGCCAATGGCGCACCCTACATCTATTTTCTGTCATACATGGATATGCGGAAAAGCCCGTGGATTGGAAATGGTCAAGCTTTCACCGATACCTGAGGAATGGTTTTTATGATCCTGATTGGATCGGAGGAGATGTTGGGAAATTTGATCTGCTTGATCTCGAATAAACGGCTATTTTTCAATTAATCATGTGGAATGGTGTGCCAATGGCACACCCTACAACTGGTAAGACGAATCGAAAGAGGGGAAGGATTATAATTTTCAGGTCTTTTGATTCTTGAATTAATCTCTTAAAAGGTATATCATCATATTGGCTGGTGGTTTTACCACAGAATAGGTTAGGAGCAATGACCCTACCGATCGAACCGCTGCAAGTCAACAGTTTAAAGAGCGCCTGCGTCGGCCGACTGGAAGAGTTGATCCTGTCGGGCGAACTCAAGGTGGGCGAACGCCTGCCCGCGGAACGCGACCTGGCCGCCCGT
>CAZRHZ010000226.1:0-2945 GCA_964599995.1 uncultured Anaerolinea sp.
ACCGACATGATGAGCAGCATGGGTGGCGGACCATTTTAGGAAAGCCATGAGCGATAAAGTCATAACAACCAAAGAACTGAAGAAAATATATACGATGGGCGAGATCGAAGTTCACGCCTTGGACGGTGTATCTTTCTCGATCCGACGCGGTGAGGTGGTGGCCATCATGGGTCCCTCAGGATCGGGCAAATCCACCCTGATGAACCTATTGGGTTGTCTCGATCACCCCACCAGTGGCACCTATATCCTGGATGGTGAAGAAGTCTCCTCACTTGACGACGACCAGTTGGCTAGCATCCGCAACCGCAAAGTGGGTTTTGTTTTTCAGAGTTTCAACCTCCTCCCGCGCCAGACCGCTCTTGCCAATGTGGAACTGCCCATGCGTTACGCGGGTATCACGAAAGGTAGATCTGATTTTGCCAGAGAGGCCCTTGAGTCTGTGGGATTGAGCGACCGCGTGTTGCATAGACCCACCGAACTTTCCGGCGGACAGCAGCAAAGGGTGGCAATCGCCCGCGCCTTGGTCAATAAACCAGCCATCTTGATGGCGGATGAACCCACCGGTAATCTTGATTCCAAATCTGGCAAAGAGATCATGGAACTTTTATTAAATCTGAATAAGACCAAGGGCACGACTCTAATTATCGTGACCCATGATCCCGCCGTGGCGGAACAAACCCAGCGCGTCATCCGCCTGCGGGATGGTTTGATCGAGGAGGAGTCGAAATGAACCTCGGACAAGCCATTATCGAAGCGTTGGAAAGCCTCAACGCGAACAAATTACGCTCTTCATTAACAATCCTGGGGATTGTAATCGGGGTAGGTGCGGTGATCGCCATGCTGGCAGTGGGCACCGGTGCACAAGATACCATCACCGGCTCCATCAGCGGCATCGGCAGCAATCTGCTGTTCGTTTTCAGCGGCAACCAGACCACCGAGATCACTCATGTTGAACCCTTAACCCTCGACGACGCCAACGCATTGATGGATCAATTTCAAGCACCTTCGGTTGATAAAGTAGCGCCCATCCTGAGTGATGATGCCAAGGTAACCTATGGTGGTGAATCAACCAATGTTTCGCTTTACGGTGTCACTGAAACTTACGCGGAAGTCAGAAATTATGCTGTTACTGAGGGTGCCTTTATTACCTACGACCAGGATCTGGGCAGAGCCTCTGTTGCACTGATCGGTCCGGATGTGGCTGACAAATTGTTTGATCGTCGCGATGGCTTGGTGGGTGAGACCATTCGCATCGAAGGCCAGCCCTTCCGCATCATCGGTGTGCTGGAATCAAAAGGCGGTGGTTCGTTCGGTTCACAGGATAACGTGGTGTTTGTGCCATTTTCAACAGCCCAATCCAGGTTGATCCGCCGCAGTCACAACCGGGTGGATACCATCTTCATCAGCGTGTTGGAACCGGAACTGATGTCACAGGCTACCGAGGAAGTCTCTCAAATCCTGCGCATGCGTCACCGCACGAAGATTGGCGAGGACGATTTCACCATCTTCTCACAGGACGATTTCGTGGCCACGGCCAAGACCATCACTGGTGTGCTCACCATCTTCCTGGGCGGCGTGGCAGGCATTTCACTCCTGGTGGGCGGTATTGGCATCATGAACATCATGCTGGTCTCTGTCACTGAACGCACCCGCGAGATCGGCCTGCGCAAGGCTCTCGGCGCGCGCAAACGCGACATTCTGGTGCAATTCCTGACTGAATCTTCTTTACTCAGCTTGTTTGGTGGCATCATCGGAATCGGCGTTGGTTGGTTGATCGCTTTTGTGGTTGGCAAGATATCCGCGGCATCGGGCACGCCGTTCACCCCCGTGGTGGGAATGAACGCCATCCTGCTGGCCACCCTCTTCTCAACCGCTGTCGGTCTCTTTTTTGGCATCTACCCGGCCAACCGGGCTGCCAATCTGGAACCGGTGGAAGCCCTGCGTTACGAGTAATTAGAAAAAGGACTAAGCAGACTCTCTAATTCAAAGAGAGTCTGCTTTTTGATTACCAACAATACGTTTGTATAAGGTTTTAGCATATATTCCTCTTGTTTTATGAGTTATTATTGGTATAATATATCTCAAGCGACATAATCGCTAAAGATCAAACAGGAGAGTCAAATGAAACCTATTTATGAAACTTCAGTCACCGCTTCAGGTGGTCGTAACGGAAGAGTAATCAGCCAGGATGGTGTGATCGATTTGGAAGTCAGGATCCCAAAAGAAATGAAAGGCCCTGGGGGACCCTACACCAACCCCGAGCAGCTTTTCGCGGCGGGCTACGCAGCATGTTTTGACAGCGCTTTGAACCTGGTCGCACGTCTTGATCGCAAGAAGATCACCTCACAGGTAACCGCCAGGGTCGGGCTCAAGATCGCCGGCCTTTCAGGCATGGAACTGGTGGTCTCTCTCGACGCTCATATTGAAGGAGTGGATGAAGATACCGCAAAAAAATTGCTCGAAAAAGCTCATAAAACCTGCCCCTACTCCAACGCAATCCGTAATAACGTGGATGTCAAAGTCAACCTGGTTTAACGCGAAAGAAGAGAACAAGCCATGAGCAACCAATTTTATGAATTTTCAGCCATATCGTTACAAGGTAAAGAAATCTCCATGCGCGAATACGCTGGCAAAACAGTGTTGGTTGTCAACACCGCCAGCAAATGCGGCCTCACACCCCAATATGCCGGCCTGGAAAACCTCTACCGAAAATACAAAGACCGCGGGTTGGTCATCTTGGGTTTCCCATGTAACCAATTCGCCAACCAGGAACCCGGCGATGATCATTCCATCTCTGAGGGTTGCTTGTTGAACTATGGCGTCACCTTTCCGGTTTTCAGTAAAGTAGATGTCAACGGTGAAAATGCACATCCCTTGTTTAAATTTCTAAAAAGTGAATTATCGGGATTTGGTAGTAACGAGATCAAATGGAATTTCACCAAATT
>CAZRHZ010000227.1:0-2901 GCA_964599995.1 uncultured Anaerolinea sp.
TTTCCGATGTCGGCCATCCTGCCACCCAGGCAATGGTCACAGACCTGCTCCCGGAAGAAAAGCGTCTGGATGGATTTGGCATCTTGAGGGTGGTGGCCAACCTGGCAGTAACCATCGGTCCCGCCATCGGCGGCATCATCGCGGCAAAATCCTTCGTCTGGCTTTTTGTCATCGACGCGATCGCCAGCACGATCACCGCTTTGATCGTTTTAACCGTTTTGCCGGAAACCAAACCCAAAACCAGCGAAACACGCAAAGAGGCCACGATCCTCCAAACGTTCAAAGGCTACTCCGTGGCGATCAAGGACGGTGTGTTCATGACTTTCCTCGGGGTTACCGCGATCAGCACATTGGTTTATATGCAGATGAACTCAACCCTGTCGGTGTATTTGCGTGATTATCACTCCATCGACACGCAGCATTTTGGTTATATCCTCAGTCTGAATGCCGCGATGGTTGTCTTCTTCCAATTCGCGGTTACGCGCAAGATCGCCCGCTTCCAGCCCATGCTGCTGATGACCATTGGCACCCTTTTCTATGCCATCGGCTTTGCCGCTTATGGGTTTGCCAATACCTACCCGCTCTTCCTACTCGCGATGGTGATCATCACCATCGGCGAAATGATCGTCAGCCCCACATCCAATGCGCTGGTAGCCAAACTGGCTCCGGAAGACATGCGCGGGCGCTACATGGCTGTCAGTGGTTTTAGCTGGATCATTCCATCCGCCATCGGCCCCCTGGCCGCGGGTCTGGTGATGGATAATCTCAACCCCAACTGGGTATGGTACGCCTGCGGTATTCTGGGGATGGTCGCGGTGGGTGGTTTCTTCCTGCTCTACAGGCAAACCATGAAAAGGCTTGTCGCCGCTGGCAAATCTGAATGAGCAAAAGATCCGCTGAAATCAGCGGATCTTTCCTTTGTCATTTATTGCGCAAATAGGAGTTCATCTGCTCGATGGGGATGGGTTCCCCCATCCCTTCTTCAAAAACAACATTGTCCCTGGCACAGTAACTAAGTTTCATCCATTCACCAACCGCTTTTTCGATCCTCTGCCTGGAGAATGTTTCCTGGTCTTTTACTTCTTTATACCTCGTTTGCAGCTTTTTCCGAAATACAAAATATGCCGCAAAGAGAATCACTGTGAAGGCCAGGATGTACCAAAACACCTGATATTGGCTGGTGAAAATCTGGTAGAGGAAAAAGATCGTGACCAGCCCCAAACCGCCGACCACCCAATCCGGGTTGATGGCGCGTGTGGTTTGATTCTCCCCCTGTGGGGGGGCGAATGACTCCATCATTTGACGGTAATAGCGGCTTCCTTTTAATTTTTCTCGCCGCTCAACAGGTATCTCTTGTTGAAGGCGGTCAATGAGCGGTGCTTCCACATCATCGCCATCCTTGAGCCGCATCAGGCTCTGAATATAAATTTCACTTACCTTATATGTATTCTCCGCGCTCGAGCATACCGGACAGGTGATTTTTTTGCCAGCCATGGATCTCCTTTACTTGACCGCCAAAGCGAATATGATGATGCCGATGTTCAATGGAATCCAGTAGTAAGCAGAATAAACCGGACCCAGGAGTTGTGCTGCAACGATCACCGCTCCAAAGACGATCAAAGCCAGCGCCATGCCAACCAACCACCAGCTCCGGATCTGGATCCCCAGGCGGGCATAATTGACAATCGGTTTTTGATTTGCGCCTTTCTTGCCTTTCGCCAGCTTTTTTTCCACCTGGGCATATTGATACTTTGCCGTCTGGACGCGATGACGCTGGATGACGATCAACCTCAGGTAGAACAACAAAACACAAACAATGGTGATGATGGTGCCGGTATCGAAGGTCATGGTTTATCCTATCTGCTCAGAATATTGAACAATATTTATTTCCATTATGTACCGGGAATAATCTTGAATTCATATTTCATAAATGCTATTATAAATTAACATCTTGTCATCTAGACAAATTATTGTATAATCAAGCGATTTTACTGACTGGACTAGACAAGAGAATTCGCGGATTCCAGAAACGCAGGGATATTTACACGATGAACCATAAGAAACGCTTTATTCCAATCGACAAATTATTAACCTTTTCGAAAGGTTTTCACTTCCGGGTTTCTTGCTCTCTCGATTGAGCATGAAACCCTTTCTTTTTAAATTACCGCATCCATAAACAAGTACTCTGGAAATTTGCTCGCGATTTTTCGTACATGGTGGAATAAAAAGGAGGTGGATCAAGACAATCTTTGCTGGCTCCCGGTTCTTTCAAGAATGATCTAAAACACAATAAGGAGTGAGAATATGGCAAAAACAGTCGAAACAAAACCCACAGCTCTCGTGGGCTATCTACCACAGGATGTTCCACCTTTTGGCTCCATGTTGAGCCTGGGCCTGCAACAGGTCCTGACCATGTTCCCCGCAACCGTTCTCGTTGCAATTTTGACAAAATTTGATGTGGGCGTCACGCTGCTGGCATCGGGTATCGGCACAATCATCGCTTTGCTCGTCTCGGGCCGCCGGATCCCAATGTACTATGGATCAAGCTTCAGTTATCTCACGATTACCATGACCGTGATGGCGATGTACGATAACGCCTGCTACACCAGCTCGGCCATTTACTGTCCGGATGGTGTCCGCATTGTCCAGGTCGGTATCATGGGAACAGCAATCATCGAAATTCTGGTCGGCTTGTTGATCATGGCAGCCGGGAAAGAAGCCCTCGATAAAATTCTCCCGCCAGTCGTCACCGGGTCCGTGGCCATCATCATTGGTATCGCACTGGCCGGAACAGCGCTGAGCAATGCCTCGCAGAACTGGACTGTAGCATTTATCACCCTCATTGCAACCGTCGCGTTCTCTGTCTACCTGCAGGGAAAAGGACTGATAGGCATGCTGCCC
>CAZRHZ010000228.1:0-2898 GCA_964599995.1 uncultured Anaerolinea sp.
ATGTACGGCTCAGACAAAGACACCACCCCATTCCTCAAGGAACTGGCTGAAACCTCCCTGGTGGCGGAAAACGCCTTTTCCAACACGCAGGGGACGATCGGTTCCACCACGTCCATCCTGACAGGAAAAGACCCGGCAGACATTCGCATTCTGGCCGCAACTGACATTTTAAAGGGGGAAGATGCCCTACAGCACCTGCCCGGTATTTTGAAATCTTACGGGTATTACTCAGTCCAGATGACCTTTTCGTATTACGCTGATGCCTACCGGATCAACTTCCAGGAAGCATTCGATGAGGCCAATGGCGAGTCGCCGATCAAGAATGAAATCCAAACCATACTGGCAAAAGTGCTACCTACTGATTACTATTATTTCATGCGTGCGGTCTTTGAACGCATCTGCGACCGTTTAGGTCATATTTTTTTCGTCAAAGACATGGTCAATCCATTCCTGATGGTGACGGAATCACCCGAAAAATTCAACGATCAGGAAAAACTGGATTATTTGTATCAATTGCTTGACCAAACCGAACAGCCGCTCTTTGTTCACATCCATTGGATGGGAACGCACGGCCCAAGGTATTATCCAAGCAAACAAATCTTTTCAGCAGGCAAAGACCCACAAACCCAGGAAAAATACACCGAGGAATTCTACCTCGACAGCATCCTCGAATTTGATGAAGGCATGTCACAACTTTATACAGCGCTGGAAGTACGGGGACTGGTGGATCAAACCGTGTTAATCGTGGGCAGCGATCATACCCAACGCTGGTCGGTTGCCAGAATTCCTCTGCTGCTGCACTTTCCGAACTCGCAATACGCCGGCGCAATCACGGAGAACGTTCAAAATCTGGATATTGCCCCCACGCTGTTGGATTACGTGGACATTCCCCAACCGGAATGGATGGCAGGACAATCGCTGCTGACCCCTCTCGACCCCAACCGGTTGATCTTCCTGGCAGCCATCGCGGATTCGAAAAAAGACCCCGAGACTGGCAAAGTCACTTATCCCAAGATCAAAGCCCCCTTCTATCAATTCGGCAAGATGACCGTCATCACCTGCGACCACTACTACCAGATCAATTTCGCGAAAGAAATGATGATCGACGCGCGCATCGCTGGTTATGTGGGCACTTGTTCAAACGCAGACCTGGATGAAAAATATGAAGCGCTCGAAGCAGTCATTCAGCACCTCGAGCTATATGGATTCAACGCCTCAAGCCTGGCGTCAATCAACCTGGAAGATTAAACCCTGCAACCTCTTGGTTAATCACCAAAACATACGCCCAGATCGCGTGCAGTGAGCATGGTATCGCAATCCAGTGGGACGTTCTTCATACGCTTGGTAGCATCTGCCAGAGGAACATATTTAACCGTCGGAGGATCCAAAGCCACCATCACACCGCTCTGACCTTCGTCCAGCGCGCGGATGGCCGCCGCACCGAAACGTAAAGCAATGAGACGGTCATTGGAGGTTGGGGAGCCACCCCGAAGCAGGTGACCAAGGACAACCAGGCGGGTTTCTTTGCCGGTGAGCTGCTGAAGTTCGTCGGTCAACTTCTCTCCCACGCCCCCCAGTCGCTCGGCCCGGCCGACTTCCTTGGCCATGACCGAAACACTCCCGCCCACCGGTTTAGCACCCTCTGCGACCACCACGATGGAGAAGTTACTGCCGGATTTTTGCCGTTCAAGGATTTTTTTGGAAATCTTCTCCAGATCGTAGGGGATCTCCGGAATGAGAATGACATCCGCTGAACCGGCTACGCCAGCTTCCAGAGCGATCCAACCAGCGTAGCGCCCCATGACCTCAACGATCAAGACCCTGCGATGGCTGGCAGCAGTGGTGTGCAGTCGGTCCAGACATTCCACCGCAAAACTGACCGCAGTATCAAAACCAAAGGTGATGAAGGTTTGATCGAGGTCGTTATCGATGGTCTTGGGCACGCCGACCACTCGAACCCCTTTTTCAGCCAGGGAATTAGCAATGGACATCGAACCGTCGCCACCCACGGAAATGAGCGCGTCAATCTCGTGCATGTAAAAAGAGCGCACCAGTTCGTCCGATCGGTCGACCTCGGTAACGGAGCCATCTGGGTTCTTCACGGGATAATGGAAGGGATTGCCTCGATTGGTGGTTCCGATGATGGTGCCGCCTAGATGAGTGATGCCTCGCACCCTATCACGAGTGAGAGAAACCAACCCGCCATCCGGGTACTGCTCGGGCATCATCAGCCCATTGTACCCGTCGCGGATGCCGTACATCTCCCAGCCGCGGGCGATGCCCGCCAGCACGGCCGCGCGGATGACCGCGTTCAGCCCCGGCGCATCACCGCCGCCAGTGGCTATGGCAACTTTTCGAATTGGATTTTGTTGACTCATTTTCACCTCGCCGTTGCTCTTTTGAGTGTAAGAAGATTATCTAATTATTGCATTTATCGATCATATTGATCGACATCACCTCGAGAAAGAAAACCACTGGTTCGTGCAGTTGATCTATTAACCTACCAGTAAGGTATGAGCGACTCTGATATGAATATTATATGTATTTCAACCCAAAGATATATGCAATATTGAAGCCAAATCAAAGAAAGACTGGTATGATCTTAATGGCAAGATCTGTCTGTAAACAAATTTATTACTTTAGCAAATGCTCGATTGGGAACGAATCTATATTGCAGCAGTTGCCAGAGATAACGAATTCAGATCCATTTTGCTACGTTGAACTGAACAAAATCAATCTGTAGTGCAAAATGGTTGCGGAAGGTACAAAATGACCATTGTGCTGGATGGTTTGTCTGTTCTCTACACCCACTGGCTTAAGATCTTTGTCTTCTTTTCAGGCACACTTGGAATGGGTGTATGGCTGGCCTGTCCGTTCACCCGAGAGCATCGGCACAAA
>CAZRHZ010000229.1:0-2887 GCA_964599995.1 uncultured Anaerolinea sp.
CCAGGATTTGCATCAGGTTAACAGCAATGATCCTTGCTGCAGCCATGATGGCTGCCTGTACGCCAAAAGCTATGCCTGAAGCAAAACCTGGCGAACTTTCGCCTTCAACTCCAACGCTGCAAGAACCGAGCAGCACACCGACCAAAACTCCAACTGCCACGCCGCTGCCCACTTTCACCCCCAACCCCACCCCTGAGGCCGGAGTGCTGGTTGTGGACGCCACACTGCTTTTAGGCGAGGTCAACCCATTCGTTTACGGCTCCAACACCGGTCCGTGGCAATCGATCACCAGCGCGGATATCGAGTACGCAAAAGCCGCCGGAATCAGCATCCTGCGCTTTCCTGGCGGAAACTACGTGGACGAGAATTCCCCCTCGCAATCCGCGCTGGACGAGTTCATGCGCGTTTGCGGTGAGATCGGTGCGGAACCCATGGTGCAGGTCAAACTGGTGAACTCCACCGCCAAGGCCGCGGCTGACATGGTCACCTACGCCAACATCACCAAAGGCTACGGCATCAAATACTGGTTCATCGGCAACGAACCCTCCCTATATTGGGGAAAAAGGGGCATCGACGGGTACGATACGGCAACCTTCAATGCGCAGTGGCGCGAATTTGCGCTTGCCATGAAAGCGGTCGACCCCTCGATCATCCTGCTTGGACCTGAAACTCACCAATACACAGGCAGATCGGGCGAAGCGATCCTGGACATGCACTCGCTGGACTGGATGCGCGAGTTCCTGCTGGCCAACGGCGACCTGGTGGACGTGGTCTCATTCCACCGCTACCCCTTCGGTCAATTCGATCCCTTTGAAAACGAACTACTAAAAAGCAGCGAAGAGTGGGATGAGATCATCCCGAATCTGAAGCAACTCATCCTGGCCACCACCGGTCGCGAGATCCCCATCGCGGTCACCGAAGTCAATTCGAACTGGTCCAACCGTTCACGCAATGAGACCACTCCCGACTCGCTGATCAATGCAATCTGGTGGGCCGACTCGCTTGGGCGCATGATGCAGCAGGGCGTGTCGATCGTCAACCAGTTCGCGCTGGACGGTAATGGCGGTTGGGCTTTATTGAGCACACAAAGCCCAAGACCTTCTTATTATGTTTATTTGCTTTATCGCAATTTCGGCAATCAGTTGGTGTTCACCTCCTCGGGGATCGAGCGGGTCAGTATTTACGCTTCGCTGACCGAATCGGGCAATTTATCGCTGATGATCATCAACCGAAATTCGGATGTTGTTTCTGTTCCACTGAAATTGAACGGCTTTACCCCCAAAGATAACAGTCAATGGATAGTGTTGGATCCCGATCACATGGCTGAGGTTGTATCTGCCCAACCCCTGCAAGATGGTTCAATTCTTGAACTGCCCGCATTTTCCGTTATCTCCATCCTGCTTGAGCCAGGAAATTGAACCTGAGAGGTTTTTATGCGTTACGGTACCTTCGACGACAAGCAACGAGAGTATGTGATCACCCAACCAGACACTCCATTACCCTGGATCAATTATCTGGGCAGTGAGTCGTATTATGGCATTATTTCAAATACAGCAGGGGGATATTCCTTTTTTAAAGACGCCCGCCTGCGCCGGCTGACCCGCTACCGCTACAACAACGCACCCCTCGATTCGGGCGGACGCTACATTTACCTGCGGGACGATGCGAAAGCATCACCAGATTACTGGTCGCCCACCTGGCAGCCCACGCGCAAACAACTTGACGAATACGAATGCCGGCATGGATTGGGATATACGATCATCCGCTCCAAACGTGATGGCATTGCCTCTGAATCCAAATACTTTGTGCCGCTTGGCGAGAATCTCGAAGTCTGGCAGCTGACCCTGACGAACGAACGTTCACAGAACGCTGATCTGTCGGTCTTCTCGGCAATCGAATTCTGCCTGTGGGACGCCAACGACGACGCCAACAACTTCCAGCGCAACTACTCCATCGGTGAGGTGGAAGTGGCGGATGAGGTCATTTATCACAAGTCGGAGTACCGCGAACGTCGCAATCACTTCGCCTACTTCGCCTGCTCTGAACCCCTGGCCGGTTTCGACACCCAGCGCGAAGATTTCTTGGGCGCTTACCGCGGCTGGGATACTCCCCTGGCGGTGGAAAAAGGCCTCACAAGCCGTTCCATCGCGATGGGTTGGCAGCCGATCGGCGCCCACCATCTCAAGCTGCACTTGAATCCTGGTGAAAGCAAAACTGTGATCTTCGTCCTCGGTTACCACGAGAACAGCGGGGACAAGAAATTCGATCCGCCCGAATCTCAAGTGATCAACAAAGACACCGTGAACCCGATCATCCAACGTTACCTCGATCCCGTTGTCGTCGACAAGGCTTTTCAGGCTTTGAAGAACTACTGGGAAGAACTGCTCGCCAAGATCCAGGTAAACACGCCAGACACCCACACCAACCGCATGGTCAACATCTGGAACGCCTATCAGGTGATGACCACCTTCAATTTTTCAAGGTCCACCTCCTACTTCGAGTCGGGTATCGGGCGCGGTATGGGTTTTCGCGATTCCAACCAGGACCTGTTGGGCTTCATGCACCTGCAACCAGCCCGGGCGCGTCAGCGCATCCTTGACCTGGCCTCCACACAGCTTTCAAACGGCGGAGCCTATCACCAGTACCAACCCCTGACCCGCATGGGTAATAATGACATCGGCAGCAACTTCAACGACGATCCGCTGTGGTTGGTGCTTTCAGTGGCAGCTTATTTAAGAGAAACCGGCGATTGGGCGATCCTCAATACACCCGTTCCCTTCGACAACCAGCCGGGCAGCGAAAAACCGCTCTACGCCCACCTGCAAAAGTCCATTCAGTACACACTTGAGCGGCTTGGCCCGCACGGCTTACCGCTGATCGGCAGGGC
>CAZRHZ010000230.1:0-2808 GCA_964599995.1 uncultured Anaerolinea sp.
AAGAGATGGGCAAGCGCTCGGAGGAGATCGGCGCGATCGTGGAGACCATCGAAGATATTGCCTCACAGACCAACCTGCTGGCCTTGAACGCGGCCATCGAGGCAGCCCGGGCAGGGGAGCACGGTAAGGGCTTCGCGGTGGTGGCGGATGAGGTGAGAAAACTGGCCGAGAGATCCACGCTGTCGACAAAAGAGATCGGTGCGATGATCAGCGGTATCCTGACGACGGTGAATGAAGCCGTGAAAGCCATGGAAGAGGGGACGAAGGAAGTGGAGAACGGGGTGCAAAACGCGAACCAGGCGGGTACAGCCCTGGCAGACATCCTTTCTGCGGCTGAGGCGGTCAAGCAACAGGCGGCGCAAGCCGGTGAAGCCAGCGAGCGCATGAAAAAAGCATCAGAAGAACTGGTGGTCGCGGTGGATTCGGTGTCTGCGGTGGTGGAGGAAAACACAGCTTCGACAGAACAAATGGCGGCCAATTCAGGTGAGATCAGCCAGGCCATTGAGAACATCGCCAGTGTGAGTGAAGAGAACAGCGCGGCCGTGCAAGAAGTCAGCGCGAGCACTGAAGAGATGAGTGCGCAGGTGGAAGAAGTGACAGCCGCTGCAGCATCGCTCTCAGAGATGGCGCAGGTCTTGAAAGATGTGGTGGCTCAGTTTAAATTAAGCCAGACGCAGACCGATCAGCTCGAATAAAACAGACTCAAATTCTTGTAGGAATCACACCACGCCCCATCTCTTTCAGATCCTGAAGCAGATGGGGTGTTTTTCATTAATACTATTAAGAGTTGTTTAAAACTACTAATATTGTGATTCTAGGTGAACATTTGAAATATATATAATGTAACTACAGCGAAGTGTAGCAAAAAATGAGGGAATGATTTGGTTTCCTCAAACAGCAAGGGTGTTTATTAACGAATAGAGTTATGGAGAAAAAATGAGATTCCTGGAGAATACCAAAACGCGCGTCAAGTTGTTGGGGGGGTTCATTATTGTTGCTTTGTTGATTGTTGGGGTTGCGGTTCTTGCACTATTCAATTTGAACTCATTGAACCAACAACTCACTCAAATGTATCAACAAAACCTTGTTCCCATTAATAAGATCGGAGACATCAACGTAGAATTCACCAATCTTCGAGGTGAGATTTATCGTTACCTGGTGATCGAAGAACTTCGTTCAGAGACACAAAAAACGATGGATGGAAGATACACCAAAATACAAGGTCTGTTGGACGAGTATAAGGAAAAGGCTTTATCAGAAGAAGAAAATAAATTGCTGGCTGATTTCGATTTGGCAGTAGCTGCATTTCAAATCGCAATGGATGATTACAAGGCGAACGTGAATAGCGGTAATGTCGAAGCGGCTCTGGTTTCTTTGAACACTGGCGGTGATGTATTGGTGACCCGTCAGAATGTGACCTCCGTGCTCACTCAATTGACTGATTATAATGTTGCACAAGCTGAAGCATCAAAAACCCAGGCAGCCGCCAATTTCAAACAGATCCAGGTGATCATGGTGGTTATTGCCATCATTGGGTTATTCCTGGCTGTGGTGATGGGCATTTTGTTAAGTAATTCGATCACCAAGCCGCTGCAGGTATTAACTGCCGCGAGTAATGCGCTTGCCAAGGGGGATCTGGTGCGCGATTTGGATGACAAGACAAAAGCCACCGTCACCCGCCGTAAAGACGAAATGGGAGACATCGGAAAGGCTTTTGACGAGATGGTCAATTATATGCAGAACATGGGTGCGGCAGCCAACACCATCGCGGATAACGACCTGACCATTGAGATTCATCCTAATTCGGAAAAGGATGAACTGGGTGTGGCGTTCAAGCGCATGATCGAAAGTCTGCGCGCCGCGGTGGGAAGTGTGGCAGATAGCGCGAATAACCTGGGCTCAGCCGCACAACAACTATCAAGCGCCGCAGCCCAGGCCGGGCAGGCCACGAGCCAGATTGCCACCACCATCCAGCAGGTGGCCAAGGGCACCCAGGACCAAACGTCGGCGGTGACCAAAACAGCGGCGTCTGTCGAGCAAATGAGCCAGGCGATCGAAGGGGTGGCCAAGGGAGCCCAGGAACAGAGTAGCTCGGTGTCAAAGGCCTCGAACATCACCGACCAGATCAACACAGCCATCCAGAAGGTGGCGGAGAGCATCGCGTCGGTAACTACGGATTCGAATGCGGCCGCTGAAGCAGCCCGCAAGGGCACGCAGACGGTCGAGAAGACTTTGATCGGCATGCAGAGCATCAAAGAGAAGGTGGGGGTCTCGGCGGATAAAGTGGAAGAGATGGGCAAGCGCTCGGAGGAGATCGGCGCGATCGTGGAGACCATCGAAGACATTGCCTCACAGACCAACCTGCTGGCCTTGAACGCAGCCATCGAGGCAGCCCGGGCAGGCGAACACGGCAAGGGCTTTGCGGTGGTGGCGGATGAGGTGCGGAAACTGGCCGAAAGATCCACGCTGTCGACGAAAGAGATCGGAGCGATGATCAGCGGCATCCTGACCACGGTGAACGAAGCGGTGAAGGCCATGGAAGAGGGGACGAAGGAAGTGGAGACCGGGGTGCAAAACGCGAACCAGGCCGGAACTGCGCTGACCGATATTCTCACTGCTGCACAGGCGGTGAAGGAACAGGCGATGCTGGCCGCTGAGGCAAGCGAGCAGATGAAACTTGCATCAGAAGAATTGGTAACCGCAGTGGACTCGGTGTCAGCGGTGGTGGAAGAGAACACGGCTTCAACCGAAGAAATGGCAGCCAACTCGGGAGAGATCACTTCTGCTATTGAGAATATCGCGAGCGTG
>CAZRHZ010000231.1:0-2801 GCA_964599995.1 uncultured Anaerolinea sp.
ACCAGGTCGGGGTTCAGGCTGGCGATGGTCTCGAGCGAGTACTCGCCCATTGACCCGCCCACGTCTTGAATGGCGAGCGCTTCTTCGGGGTAATCCGAGAAGCTGTCACGACCGACCAGCAGGTCGCCCGCGCCGATGGCGAACAGGGTTTCGGTCACGGAGGGTGCCAGCGACACGATGCGCTGCGCGGTCTCTGCAAGGCTGACGGTTCGTTCCAGACCATCCGTCACGCTGATGGCTGCGGTGGGGGTTGCGGTATTTTGACATCCGGCCAGGAATGTGGCCAGGAGGAGGGTGATCAGAGTGAAATTAACGATCTTTTTCATGGTTTTCCTTATTTGAATTGATTTTTCGTGCACGGCTGGGAAATAAAAATCCCTGCCGCATGTGAGACAGGGGTTTTCGTCTGATTTCTGGCGAGTGCCCACCTCCTTAATGCGAGAGTGTGGTGTCACACTTTTCTGGCGGGCGACCTGACTTATCAGTTTTCCACTGAATCACAGTTGCGCTACAGCACCGGACTTGACACCGGTTTCGCCTTTAAGCCCTCCCATCCGGGGGAGTGGCACCAGAAAAGCAATATTCAATTGTGGCTTTATTCTAGCCATTCTGTTTGTTCACGTCAAGCATTTTTACTAGGTTTTAAAAATTTTTAGTTTTCCATCTTATAGCGTTTCAACCAATTTGCCAATTCATTCCAGCAATCATAGTTACCGTGACCCGCACCTTCAAAGACCTCAAAAGTGATGTCAAAACCTTCGCTTTTCAACGTTTCTACAAACTCCTTGACTTCCTTGAAGGGCACAGAGCGATCTTCCGTGCCGTGCATGACCAGGTAAGGGATGTATCGGGCTGCATCTCTGGGAGGCAAGGTGTATTCTGCAGGGATTTCTCCGATGCACTCATAATTAATTGCACCTGAGCCGATGACAGCGCAGTCAAAAAAGGTTGGAAATTTGAAGGTCAATCTCCATACACCGTAACCTCCCATGGAAAAACCAAATAGAAGAGTTTTGTCGATGGAAAACATTTCTTTGAGTGTATCCATCATGTCACGAATGTCGGTTTCCGTTTGTCCGACATACCAGTCGCTCAGATCTCTTCCTCTTGGCGAAGCCACCACGTAACCTAAATCAGCGAACATTTTTCCAACCACTTGCATGAAACCCACTTCATCCACTCCGCTGCCATGCAACGCCACGATCAATTTGTGAGGTTGAAAAAATTTGAAGTTATCCGGTAAAAACAATGAATAGGGTTGAAGGGTGCCGTCGGTCTCTGAACGGAAAGCGGTTCGCACATATCCAGTTTTCGAGTAAATATTTTGATTTACCTCAAACTGATCCATCCATGATGCGATGGTTGTTACGAGACCTTCGATCTCCTTGGGATTTTCTTTTGGATCGAACTTTCTTACTTGTTCTTCCAACTCATCCAACTTGTACCTCATCCCGAGGTAACTGCTCATTTCAATCGGCCCGCGAAGTTTTTCTTTGCGTTTTTCAAGCCTCACCTCAAATTGCTCCAAATCGCCGGTATTTAAACGGTAGAATTCCGTTTCTTTCTCCGGGTACCCCTCAAGCAGGAACTTGACAAAATAGTGACCCGATGCAGCCGGTGCGCTCAAGGTCTCTGTGATGCGGTTTAGGCCGGGATGCAGAGTGATCTTTTTATGAGATTGCGATATCTTCTGACCAGCCTGATCATGGATTGCCAAACTCAGGTTATTTTCCATCGAAACGGGTGATATGGCTGCGAAATTAAGAGCCACTTCTTCCTCTTGCACCAGGTGATTCTCTAGCCGGATGGCAAATTTCAGTGAAGATTGTTCATCAAAGGTAAAACTGACAGGCAAGTATTGTTTCTCCGCCTTGACTTCACTATCAAAATCATCATCTTCTACCAATTGCATTTGATACGTGGAGCCATCCTCGTTTTGACTGTTGTATTGAATATTGATCCCCATGGTCTGTTCTAGAAGCGGATGGAAGGGTTTCAACATCTTCCAGGGTAGCTCAATGGAATATTGGGCGAGTTTGTTTTCTCTATCGATCTGAATTGCCGGTTGGTGAGTGTGGTCAGACAGGTAGTATTCCCCATTGTGGTTAACCAGGGTGGTTGAATTTTTCCCGTCGATCACCGAAAATCCATAGGCGTAAAATCTGCTGCTTTCGGTGTGATCGGGTTTGGTTTGTGTGACGAAATTCATTAAAAATCCATCGCCGTAACGCCAACTTCGATCTCCATCCTTGAAATGCAGATCGTGAACCTCTGCCTTGATCTTGAAATATTCTGCGTTAAAAGAAATAGACAGATCAACTTTTGGAAATTCACGATCATTTTCTGCTAGTTTAAAAATTGTCCATTCATTTTCTCGAAGATCGAGTTGGTTCATATGAACTCCGTTTAGTGTTTAAGATATTTTCTCTCTGGAGTATTATATAAAGCGAGCAATCCGGACGCACGATGACCAAGGACTGTTTTATCGAAATCCACGAGTGGATATATCAGGATTGATGATCCTGTGCCGAGGTTTTTTCTTGAGTGAAATTCCAAGTTTCTAGGCGTTATAATTAATCCAATCTTGATCCTGGAGACAAAGTGAATTCAGACCCAATAGAAATAAGCATCGGACAATTATTACGAGAGAAAGGCATGAAGCTGACCATGGCAGAATCGTGCACGGGCGGCCTGGTTGGGCATTTGATCACCAACGTGCCCGGTTCGTCAGATTACTATCTGGGCAGCATCACTGCCTACGCCTATGAGGTCAAAATGGCTTTGCTGAAGGTCAAACCTGA
>CAZRHZ010000232.1:0-2784 GCA_964599995.1 uncultured Anaerolinea sp.
CCATGGGCAGGGCGGCTTCCACCAAGAAACTCGTCACGGTGGATAAAATTAGCGGATTGGACGTAGGGCTATCCGAAGAAACCGACCTGGTTTCCCGCTCCGGCATGGCGGTGCCCTTGATGTCAGGCAATAAACTGCTTGGTGTGCTGGGGATCGCAGATCTGAAGCACACCCGCAGTTTCTCAGAAGATGAGAAAAACCTGCTGCTCACATTTGCCCAACAAGCCACGATTGCCATTAATAACTCTCAACTACTTGAAAACGCCACACGCCAGGCTGAAGAAGCCGAGACGATCAACCGAGTCGGCGCGGTGGTCGCCGCGAGCCTGGACCAAAAGGAATCCATTCGTCTGATCCTCGAGCAGCTGTCGCATGTCATTCCGCATGATATTGCGGCGGTACTTCTGAGAAAAAACGATTACCTGGCCATTGTCGGCGGCAGAGGATTTGAGGATCTTGACCTGATGATGGGGAAGAGACTAATGTTGGAAGATGCCCTGCCCTCATCTCAGGTTTACAAAAATAGAGAATCTCTGCGGGTGGGTAATGTCCCTGCGCAATTCCCTGAAGTCAACCGCGAAACTGGTGTCGCTGCAGAGATCAAATCCTGGTTGGGCGCACCTCTCGTCATCCAGGAACGGACCATCGGGATCATTTTCTTGAACTCTTATCATTTGGACGCGTTCACCCAAGATCACGTCCGCCTGCTCACGGCTTTCGCCAATCAGGTGGCCATCGCGCTTGAAAATTCACGGCTCTACACCAACCTCTCCAAATCTGCAGAACGGCTGCGCACCTTGTATGAACTCGGTCAAGCCATCAGTTCAAACCTGCGCTCCGATGCGATCTACCCTGCCATCCACCACGCGGTCACCGAACTGCTCCCCGCTGACTTTTTTGGCATCTGCCTTTTTGACCAACAGAAACAGATCATTCAAGACGTCTACATGGTTCACCGCGGTCAGGCACAACCCCTCTCCACCCGTCCTCTCGACAAGGGATTGACTTCCTCGGTCTTGCGCAGCGGCAAGTCGCAGTTGTTTTCTAATTTTGATGCAGCCAAGGCCAAAGAAGTCGGTTCGGTGATGCTTGCAAAGGTGACCGAAGATCAGATGCCGCAGTCCATCCTGATCGTCCCCTTGAAAATCAACAATCGTATCATCGGCGCGTTGACCGTCGAAAGCAGTAGGCCTGACCTGTATGACAACGCCAGCCGTGAGATGCTTGAACTCTTGTCTGCCAACGTGGCCATTGCCATCGAAAATGCCCGCCTCTTTGATGAGGTTCAAGAGCTGGCCATTACCGATCCACTGACCAAGATCTACAATCGCAGGAAATTTGAAGAGCTGGCTCTGAAAGAACTGGATCGTTCCAGAAGATATCATCACAATTTATGCATCTTGATGATCGACATTGATCATTTTAAGAACATCAATGACCAATACGGACACGTGGCTGGCGATCAGGTCCTTTCAAGCGTTGCGGCCATTTGCAGGAAGAATATCCGTTCCATTGATATCCTCGCGCGCTATGGCGGAGAAGAATTCGTCATCCTGCTTCCCGAAACCAGGGCTGTTCAAGCTATGATGATTGCCAATCGGGTACG
Organism: uncultured Anaerolinea sp.; assembly: GCA_964599995.1. Classification (GTDB taxonomy): domain Bacteria; phylum Chloroflexota; class Anaerolineae; order Anaerolineales; family Anaerolineaceae; genus UBA6107. The sequence goes on from CAZRHZ010000232.1 coordinate 1,607, forward strand.
GCAGGATTGTGCTCAGACTGAATTCGCCACCAGCCAGGGCGATGTCAGGGTGACCATCAGCCTCGGACTGGCTGAGACAAATGACATGACCCTTCTGCTTGAAGAATTGATCGACCGTGCTGATCAGGCTTTATACATGTCAAAAAATGCCGGACGTAACACCTGCTCTGTCTACTCACCGGCACTCACGAATACAATGTTGCCAACCAAATAGGTACCTGCTGTGCTTACAGAGTTGAAGGGTAGAAGACTTGAAAACAGGGTCAAAAAACTGTATATTGAATGAAACCGTCATTTACTTGTAAGAAGATAAATAATGATTGGTAAGACTCAGAACGCGAGCAATTACAATGATCAGACCGCAGGTTCAGTGGGGCAAATCAGCGGGTTGACAAGGCACGCCAATCAGGAGAATTCAACCAGATCCTCCAATTCGAAAACTTCACGAGCGGCAGAGGTCAACCTGTCGAAAGAAGCTGTAAGTCTATACGAGCGATCCCAAAAAGTATCTTCAACCACTGAAAGCGAATTGCCCACGGAACAGCTTTCTCTGACCACTGAGGAATTGAAAGAAGTAGCTCAATTAAAAAGTATTGACCGCGAGGTGCGCACGCACGAGCAGGCGCACATGATGGTGGGGGGCAACCTGGTGCGTAAAGGCGCAAGTTACCAATACGAAATGGGGCCGGATGGCGTGCGTTACGCGGTCAGCGGTGAGGTTTCGATCGACGCCAGCCCGGTAGATGGGGACCCGGCAGCCACGATCGCCAAGATGCAGAAGGTCAAGCGCGCCGCGCTGGCTCCCGCAGAACCTTCTCCGCAAGACCGCTCGGTGGCGGCTTCAGCCAGTCAAAAAGAATTCGCGGCCCGTCGTGAACTGGCCATGCAATCCGTTGATGAGAACGCTTAACCCACATCAAACCGCGAGATAAAACCAAAAACTGACCCGACCGGTCAGATTTTTTAATTCAAACCCCATCATTTGCAACTGACATCCTACGCGTAATCATCGCACCTTCATGGGAAGCACAGACATAAGAAACAAGGTCCTTCTGACAGCCCTTTCGATTGACTAAACTCGAATAAGCAACTATAGTTGATTTAACGAAGTGCGTTCCATCCGGCAAACGCCATTCCTGTGATCGGTGGCTTCCGCCGCAGGAACTGAGACAGCGATC
>CAZRHZ010000233.1:0-2772 GCA_964599995.1 uncultured Anaerolinea sp.
CTGAAGCTGATTTTTTGGCCGCGATCAAAGCCCTGGAAGAGATCTACCGCCTGGCACGCCGCATGGGTGGATTCGCCAACCTGTGGTTCACTGAAGACACGCAAAACCAGGCCGCACTGGGGCTGATGGCCAAATTGGATCAGGCACAGGCCGAACTCGCCAACCGCACCCTGTTCTTCAGCTTGTGGTGGAAAGACCTGCCAGACGCTGCTGCCAACCGCTTGATGAAGAATTCCGGTGATTACCGTTACTGGCTCGAGGAGATGCGGCACTTTAAACCGCACACTCTCAGCGAACCCGAAGAGAAGATCCTTAATATCAAGAACGTCACTGGCGTGACCGCCCTGAACAACCTCTACGACACCATCACCAACCGTTACATGTTCAAGGTTGAGGTGGATGGAAAAGTCAAAGAAATGACACGCGGTGAGCTGATGACCCTGGCGCGCTCCACGGATCCCGACCTGCGCGCGCGCGCCTATCAGGAGCTCTACCGCATTTACAGCCAGGACGGCGAGATACTTGGCCAGATGTATCAGACCATCGCGCGCGATTGGCGCAACGAAGAAGTCAATCTAAGACACCACAAGAGCCCCATCTCCTCCCGCAACCTGACCAACGACCTGCCGGATGAGGTGATCGACCTGCTGCTTAAAGTGGCTGAAAAGAATACCTCCATCTTCCAGCGTTTCTTCAAACTCAAAGCCAAACTGCTCGGCATGAAAAAACTGCGCCGCTATGATATTTACGCGCCGGTCGCCCAGGCCGACAAGGCTTACGACTTCGACAAAGCCCGCACCACCGTGCTGGCCTCTTTCACCGAATTCGACAAACAGTTCGCCGATCTGGCCGAACGCGTCTTCGCCCAGGACCACCTGGATTCTGAGGTCCGTAAAGGCAAGATGAGCGGCGCCTTCTGCGCCACATTGGGCCCCGACCTGACCCCCTGGGTGCTGTTGAACTACCAGGGCAAATCTGACGACGTGGCCACCATGGCGCACGAACTGGGTCACGCCATCCACTCCATGCTGGCCGACAAGCACAGCGGATTCACCCAGCACGCCTGCCTGCCGCTGGCCGAGACCGCCTCGACCTTCGGCGAGATGATGCTGGTGGACCGCCTGCTGGCCGAGGAAAAAGACGAAGCCGTCAAGCGCGACCTACTCTTCAAACAAATGGACGACGCCTATGCCACCATCCAGCGCCAATCGTTCTTTGCCATGTTCGAGAAACAGGCTCACCAGATGATCGCAGACGGTGCCTCGGTGGATGAGCTCTCCGCCGCCTACATGGAGAACCTGAAGAAACAATTCGGCAGCGCTGTGGAACTCTCCGACGAGTTCAAGTGGGAATGGGTTTCCATCCCGCACATCTACGGCACGCCCTTCTACGTGTACGCCTACGCCTTCGGGCAGCTGCTGGTGCTCTCCCTCTACAAGCGCTACAAGGCCGAAGGCGAATCCTTCAAGCCGAAATATATCGCGCTGCTGGCCGCGGGCGGCTCCAAAGCCCCCATGGAAGTGCTCAAGGATGCCGGCGTGGACGTCACCAAGGAAGCCTTCTGGCAGGGCGGGTTCGACGTGTTGAAAGACCTGGTCGACCAACTCGAGAAGGTCACCAAATAATCTGTTTTTGTGTCTAATTCAAGCCCCCGATTCTTGAAAAAAAGAATTGGGGGCTTGTTCGGAAAAATTACAGAACCCCTTCTATACACTTCCCTACCTTGACATCCTTCACTATCCTGATAAAATCATTTCTATACTTATCGAAATGTAATCAAGGAGAACGAAATGACGGAACAGGAACAACTGGCCGAGCTGCTGGCTTTCTTTAAGGCCCTGGCGGACGAAAACCGCTTGAAGATCGTGGGGCTGCTGGCGCAGCAGCCCTCCTCGGTGGAAAAATTGGCTGAAGCACTCGGAACGAGCGTTTCGACGGCCTCTCATCACCTGGCCAGCCTGGCCAAGGCCGGGCTGGTGAGCGCGCGCGTGGACGGGCACTATTACATCTACTCGCTGCAGACCGAGACACTCAAAAAGCTCTCGCGCCAGCTGCTGCAGGAGGAAAATCTGCCCAGGTTGTCAGAGGGATTGGGAGAAGACGCCTTCGCGGCCAAGGTGATCAGCAATTTCGTCGACGCGGAGGGGCGCATCACGGCCTTCCCCGCGCAGGAGAAAAAGTTCATTGTGCTGCTCAAACACACGCTCAAAGCCTTCGAGCCAGGTCGGCACTACCCCGAAAAAGAGGTCAACGAGATCCTCAAGCGCTTTAACGAAGACACCGCCTCCCTGCGGCGCGGCATGATCGAGTTCAAGCTCATGGAGCGCGAAGGCGGCGGCGGGGAATATTGGGTCAACAGCCCGTCAGGGCTCTAGCTGCGGCTTGTCTTCACTGGCTGCCGGTTCAACGACTACTGGTTCAGCGGGTTCGTCCACGTCGATGGCCTTGACATCGATCACGTTCGGGTCGTAAGGTTCCTGCGGGACATTCTTATGCCCGCGAGTGACCATGCCGACGATGGAAAACAAGACTGCAAGTACCAGGATGGCCCCGAAGATGAACACGTACATGAAAAACGAAAGCATTCTTTAACTCCTGTTTCTGTGAAGCTCTTTCATCTATAATATTTACGCACCATGAAACTTCAGGTTACAACGCGTATTATACCTGTTCTGCAAGGAGAAACCCATGGAACACATGAATCGATCCGCACTGCTGGTGCTGCACCACTACAACCGCTACGCCAACCGGCTGGTGCTCGAAACCGCCGCC
>CAZRHZ010000234.1:0-2671 GCA_964599995.1 uncultured Anaerolinea sp.
TTGCCAGCCCTCAAAATCCACATGGGTCATCAAGTCTTCATCCCAGGCCGCTTCCACGGCCGGCTTGAAGGTCAGCACCAGCACCTTTTTGAGGCTCATGCGCCTGGCAAGCTGATAGGCCGCAAAGGTCTTGCCAAAGCGCATCTTGGCATTCCACAAGAACTTGGGGGGCCGGCTGGGATCATCTTTTTTTGCGGAAGCAAAATATTCAATGGTTTTATCAACGGCTTCTTTTTGTTCTGGGCGTAAGGCAAAGGTCTGGGTACGGTTTTCAATATTGGATGCACCCGTTTTGATGGCTACAATGGCCGCTTTGACCTCTTCTACGCTGCATCGATACCATTCACCGCCAACGTTGTCGACCCTTTTCTTGCGCAGAAGTTGGTGAACGTCATGGTCGGTAAAGCAGGTTCCGTCATTGCGCATGGCCGACTCAGCCAGCACGATTTTATACGGCACCAGGCCATCCGGCCGTTTGGTGGGGTATTGCTGTCCCACACGCCTTTCCACATCTTTCTCGGTATAGCCCACCTTCAGCAAACCCTTATACTGCGGATTGCTGTCAGAATACGCATAGATCATTGGATGTGATTCCGGGCGTTGGGGAAAGAACTCTTTAGTCGCCATTTTTTTCACCATCTTGATCCATAGGTTTGATCATGGATTCAATAAAAGCGATTTCTTCTTCAGTCAAGTGATATTTTTCGTAGAGTTCTTTGTCAGTCCATGGTTTTGAAAAATCTTGTTCTGGAACAAACGAAAATCGATCTTTTGTTATATCTTGAGAGAATGATAGCTGCGAGACAAGGAATCTCAGAAACTTTGTTTTAAGATACCCTTCAAGGTTTTTGGATTGTTTTTCATCATCGAAGGTACCAACGACAATATACGTCTCTGTACAAATATGCTGGGGTGGAAGTATATCGATGATTGAAAGTACCCTTCTCATTCCATTTTTATCAGGCATACCCCCATGATCGTATGATACTTTAGAGGTAACTACTTTCCATTTATCAATTAAATCAGTTCCAACTGTAATTTCTTTTCTCCAAAAAGGTCCTGTTCCGCCATTCCATTTGAGAACCAGATCACCATCATTCGTTGGTCGAATATTTGTGGCAAGTCCAAAAGGTTTTCGACTCGATACTTGTTTTTCCATAGTCTTTTCATTTAAGGCTAAGGCTTTATGCACTATTGAAACAGCTTTTCCGTGTCGAATAAATGTTGAGAATTCATTTAGAGGCCTAATCGAAACAAATGTTTCGCCAGAATGATGATTTATAACTTCACATGGACCTGTCTTATCTCGTTCGCGCACAAAGTAACAAACTCCACCAGCTAAATCCACACCCGGAAAACACTCTGTGGAGTCTGAGAAATCTATAAGTTTTGTTATATGATTGTCATTCAACATATCTTTACGAAAATCATCCAGTCCTTTTCCACCAGCGAACCAACGAGATGGGATAATCATGGTTAAAAAGCGAGGATTAAGTTTTTTGGCCTGCATAACAAAATTCTGATATATCGGCTTTGCGCTCACGCCAAACCCCCCGTCGCTCAACTGATAGGGCGGATTTCCAATGATCACATCGAATTTCATTTTAAATATCTCCTCCGGCCGGGTGGTGTGAATCAGTTCATAGGCATGGGTTTCAAGGGCCACATCCCGGTCATATTGGTCCTGACTCGCTCCGCAGAATACACAGCTGCCATTTTTCCATTGGTGTTGAATGCGCTTGAAGCGAATGTTACCCTGGGCGTCATTGAACTCTGTCACCGAATAGATGCTGTTGGGGTACTTGCTGCAATACACGCCGCGCCGCGAGAGCAGGCTGGTCAGCTCGGTGATGGCGATGCCGTAAAGCTGGTGTTGAAAAATGTGGTCGATGCGCGGCTGGAGGTCGGGGATGAGCGGCTCCAGGCCTTTGAGCAGGCGTTTGGCAATCTCACGCAAAAACACACCAGATTTGCATGCCGGGTCAAGAAATTTCGTATCGGGACTAAGAAACAGCTCTTGGGGCAGCATGTCCAACACTTGATTAGCGATTTCCGGTGGGGTGAAGACCTCATCGTTGGATAGATTCGCAATGCAAGACAGAACGTCCGGGTTGTAAATTCCGCTGTAAAAATCTTCAGCCATTATCTTGCACTCTCCTGTAATGGGTAATAGTTTTTCCAACAAATTTACCCTCATCTTCGGTTTTGTCCCCCTCAGAGGAGAGTTTTTCAGCCTGGGAATCTGCAAACAGCGATTGCTGTGCAGGTTCCTCGGTTTTTTTCTGATTCTCTTTTCCGTAAAGATCTCTGCCTGCCACGTCCCCCTCCAGCAGCCTGTCAAAGGTATAGTCGCTGCGCTGGAGGTTGAAGCCGGTCACGAAGGCCCATTCAGAAAATACGATCGGCTCGTCGGTATCGCTGCCATCCGTGTCCACCTTTTTAAGGCTGAGCGCATTGCCGCAGACGATATTCCGGCTGAAAATGAACCGCACCGCTGCGCGGCAGTCCTCGTTGACTTCCTTCTTGCAGACCAACCGGTATTCCTTGTCCCATATCTCAAACATACGCTCACGGCAGGCGTCCACATTGTCTTGCAAGATATCCACGCCGTAGACGCTGGTCGCGGCAAGAACAGCGTACTTTTCATAATCAATGGGGCTTTTTCTGTATT
>CAZRHZ010000235.1:0-2641 GCA_964599995.1 uncultured Anaerolinea sp.
TTGATGGCGGCTCCCAGGTCGTAGGGTTCGCTGCGGACGGGTCTTCCCATGCTGCCTCCTTGACGTTGCAGGTAAATATACAACGTTTAGTAATGACTGTCAAATGGGAGAACCACGAGTTGGATCAACGTAAACACCGAGGACTGAGAACCGAGAGCAGTCAACCACTCGGCATCTGCGATTCGTTTTCGTTTGAAGGAAATATCTAAAACAAAGAAAACGAATCACTTTGAGATGTGAAAAATCCGTTAATCAGGATTGAATGATTCGTTTTTACGCACGAATCAGGGGTAGATGTTTTATCAGTTGTAAAAGAGCTGGGGATGAGCAAAGCAAACTGTGAAGAATAATATTAGAACATATTTTCTGTATTTTGTCAAGGAAAAATCTCTTGAGTTGATAGAGCAGGGAAAGGAGTCATTCGGGTTCAAGAATCAACGGAATTTACGCATGATAAAGCCCCAACAAAATATGCACATCGTTATATAAATTCCAGGAGTCTCGAGACCCCTGGGATTTGCTTTTACACCTTTCTTTTAATATATATGCAACTCCATATATCCACCACCCGTAAGGCCATTCATGAACTGCCCTACCCTTTGGGAAGATTCATCGACACTATTCTTTTCCATACTTGGGGAGGTTGAAACCCACGCCCAATTCTGCAAAAATCAGGCTGCGAATCTTGTTGAATGGAAAGAGTGAAAAACGATGGAAAATCCTACCCAAAACATCTTTGATGTCATGGAAAGCCGGCGCTCGATCCGGCAGTACCGCCGCGAGCCCATGGACCCGGCCGTGCTGCAGCGCATCGCCTCAACCGGCGCGCTGGCACCCAGTGCGGGCAACGGACAACCGTGCCGCTTCTTGGTGATCGACGACCGCGAGAAGATCCACGCCTTGCTGGACGCCTCTCTGGATGCCCAGTTCCCCAACCCCGAAGACGCAGAAGCCAGGCAGCGCTCCAAAAACTGGAGCGACCGTTACCGCGACGCGAGCGCAGTCATCCTCGTTTTGCAGGATATGCAGTCCCCCTGGCCGGATTACGCGGCGCACGATTGCCCGCTGGCCGCCGAAAACATCCTGCTGGCGGCCGCCGCGCTGGGTTACGGCACCACCTATTTGACCGACACGATCAACCAGGATGGGGAGAAAAAAGCCCTGAACCTGCCCGAGCGCTACGTGCCTTACTGCGCCATCGTGGTGGGCGTCCCGGCCGCACTGCCCGAGAAACCCGAAAAGAAGAAGCTTTCAGAGGTGGTATGGAGGAACGCGGTCGAGCAGCCGTTTGATTAGCTGCGATGTATTCGTCTAGTACGTAAAGACATTTAAACAATAAACCGGGTTTTTCAAAAAAACCCGGTTTATGGGGGTAGATTCTTATAATGTATCAGTGCAATAAAAGAAGGTTATTCTATCTTCAGCCCCATCTTGTACGAGTCTCGCTCTTCATCAATGACCAGCACCAAAAACCCCATCGCCCGGTACAACCCCAATGCGGAATCATTGTTGCGGTAGACGTTGAGGGTGATCTGGCTGGGGTGAAATTTGTTGATCCCCGCTGTGATCAACTTTTCAACCAGCAGGCGTCCCAGCCCCTGCCCGCGCAGCATGGGTGACAGGATGATCCTGGCCAGGTGGATGGTGACGGGATCATGCACCAGGGTCTGCCCAAACCCCGCCACGTTGCCCGATGCATCGACCAGCACATAGGTGTTGGTTTCGTCCGCGTGGATCTCGCGCCATAGATTTTCAACCTGGGGCGGGTAAGTCAGGCTTGGTCCGCCCCACAAGCGCAGTTGTTCAGGCGAATCGATCCAGTTCAACACCACTTGAAGGTTCTTCTGAACGGCCGGCAGCAATTGATAATCCATATGATTCGCCCTTTCACCACACTCCCGGGATCAACCTGTAGCGTGCCTTTTCAATAAAATCCGCATACCCCGGCAGCTCTTTTTGCAGGGTCTTGTCTTTCAGCGCGACACCGTGCGGACGCACGCTACAAAGGCCGTTTGATCCTGGCTTCCTTGACCAGTTTCAACATACCTTTCAGATTCTCTTCCCAACTGGTGCTTAACTGCTTTTCAATGGCCGCCGCGGCCAACCCAGCGTATCTTTCGGGCTGGTTTGCGCGCAGGTTAACCGCTTCAACTATAATTTCGCCCAGCGAATCACTCATGGCTTTGAAAAGGGAATTCTTGAGCGAGAAACTGCCGCCCAGCAGTTCGCGCAGGTCTGCCGTGAGCTGGTGCTCATCGTCTGTGCGCGCTTCGCGGAACAGGAATCCGCTTGGAGCTTCATTTTTCTTGTGCCACAGGTTGTGCATGCCGATGGCTTCGCCTTTGGGTTTCAGGGCGCAGATCTGCTCCGCCAGGCCGTCAATGGCGCGTGCGATGGGGATGACCATGTTCGAGAAGGCTCCGCCGTGCGGTTCGTAGAGCGAGGGCATGACGTTGTAATCCGCGGCCTGCATCAAGATGCCGTAATAGGCCAGCGGTCCGTCCGTCCAGGCCACGTTTGACGGGAATTCCTTCTGGAATTTCTTGATCGCGGCCAGGCGCGAGGCGCTGCTGGCGTCTCCGCGCCGTGTCGCAAAGAAGAGGAAGAGCGGAAAATCGGGGTCTTTCTTGAGGATCTGCCC
>CAZRHZ010000236.1:0-2614 GCA_964599995.1 uncultured Anaerolinea sp.
ATCGTCGATAAACAGGCATTCGTGTGCGGGGCGGTTCGCGATGACCAACAGGCAGCGGAAAAACTCAGGGTCGGGTTTGATCGTCAAGACCTGGCCCGAGATGAGGTAATCATCCAGGTACTCCAGAAAGGACATACGCGGCTTGACCAGATCAAACGTGGTTTCAGACCAGTTGCTCAACCCAAAGAGCGGATACCCTTTCTCCTTAAGGCGGCGCAATACTTCAAACGTGTCGCTCATCACTTCGCCCGTCGTCTCGATCCAACGCTCGCCAAAAGCGCGGAGCAGGCCTGAGTACTGCGGGAATTGGGCGCATTTTTCAGCGATGCCTTGTTCAAAAGGCAGGCCTTTGTCAAACTGGCTGTTCCAGGTGTAAAAATCGATCTCTTCCAGAAAAGCCTTGATCTCGGCGTCGTTCTTCAGCAGTTTTCGATAAAGGTGGTAAGGGCTCCAGTCGATTAACACTCCGCCGAAGTCGAAGACGATGGCTGTTTTTTGTTGTGGGGTAGTCATGAAACCTCTATGAATCCTTAATATTGAATGCGGTCAATTTTACCCTGTAATCCGTTCCTTTTTCGGTGCAGGGCATTGTCGGGTTAATTATGACTTCCGTTGCTTGCGTCAAGAATCGAAATGCTGTACAGTTGCTATGAAACTATCCCGTTTTCAGGACCCAGGCATGGATAGAAAACCCTCCCTCTTCAAGATCCTTTTTACCGATGCGATCGCTTTCATCAGCATCCTCTTCGTGGTGGTTTCATGGCTTTTGTATCTCTATCTGTTCGTACTGCAAGGCCAGGATGCTTCAATCTCCTCGCTGCCTGTGATCTTTGGGTTGATCACCCTGTTGGCAATTATGTTGATCACCTGGCGGGTGAGCGCCATTAACAGCATCTTTGCGCGTGGGGTCGAGATCAACGCCACCATCAGCCGGGTCTTCTTCTATCGCAACCGTGGCAGAGTTGACTGCGTCTATTTCTATCTAGGCGAACAGTTCAGTAGCACCTGCAGGGTGATGAAGAACCGCGACACACGTGAGCTGGAACCCGGCATGGGGGTGGTGGTACTGGTCGACCCGGACCATCCAGATCGCGCGCTCATTCGGGACTTGTTCCTGGGAGACTGATATTTCAACCTAATAAAAACAAACGCTGCGAGTTCATTAACACCCGCAGCGTTTTTGATTTGATCGTTAAAGTTAAAACTCGGTCACAGCCTCCACCGGCGTGGCGGGATAGATGCGCGTGGGCACGGGCGGCATGGGGTTGTAGGCGTAATCGAGCTGCACGACGCCGCACTTCAACCCGGCGTAGCGTTTGGCGCCCTGATAGGTGCCGCGCACCAGCACGTCTTCCATCGACAGCGCCATGCCGAAGACCGCCACCTGAGTATAGGCTGGGATCTGCGCCAGTTCGTCGCCATACGCCCCGAACGAGAAGATCAGGTGTTCGCGGTCCAGCGACTGCGCCTGAATGAGGGGGATGATCACCGGGTAGCCATCCGCTCCGACGTAACCCAAGAACTTGAGGTTGTCGATCTTGTCATAGAAGGCCTTTGACCAGTTGTTGAGCACCGGTGCTTTTCCTTTTTTGGTGGTAAAAGCCTTGGCGATCATGGTCTTGATGGCCGCCGGGATGATCTTGCCCATCGGCAGCGGGGATTTTCCGCTCTGCCCGACCAGGTTCATGTAGTGCACGGTGTGCACTCCGAAATAAGAGTTGTAGCGAAAGAGAGGTGTGTTGTTATAGAAATTGTAATCCGGGCCTTCCTTGGCGGAGTGGGTGAAATCCGCGCAGCCGCGCCACAGGTTCTTGTCGAGGCCCATCACCATGAATCCCGTCTTGGGGTTCTGCTTGATGTACTGCTTGCTGACACCCTCCATGAACTGCCCCCATACCATTTCCTTCGGCGAGCAGGCCATCAAGGTGGTGATGAGCGTCAGGTGGGGCAGCCCTTCGGGGGTGACCGTGCCCAAGATGCCCACCTTCATGGTGGCGGAAAGACCCTTAATGTCTGCTTCTGAAAATTGGTCGTAGGCGTAGCGCGGATTGCTCATGATCCCTCCGAATAATACTTTCTCGAATTAATTCTCAATACGGGTGGCGCCGGTCACCAGAATGCGCTCCGGGTCGAACCCGCTGTCTTTGGCCCACAATTCGATCTTGAAAAGGTCTTTCTTGGTCATCAGCGAGGTTTCGGCGAATTCCCAATCCAGCCCCAGCCTTGTGTATTTGTCGCGGCACAGGTTGTTAAAGGCGCACAGTTCCCAGCGATCCACCACCCCATCGATTGATTCGGCCAAATACGCTCCGATGCCCTGGATGTTCTCGCGCGCGTCCGTGGCGTGCGGGATGAGCGGTGTGCGGATCCACAAACGTTTGATGCGCTCCGACTTCTGGATGCAGCGTTTCACCACCTCGAGGTTGTGCAAGATGCGGATGTTGCTCACGCCCGTCCATTTGGTGTGTTCCTCTTCGCTGATCAATTTGAGGTCGAAAAGCACCAGGTCCACCTCAGCGATCAGTTTCTCGAGCGTTTCAGGAGGGCAGAGGCCGCAGGTGTCGAGTGCCACCGAGATGCCCTGCTCCTTGAGCGCATGGATCAGCGCGAGGCT
>CAZRHZ010000237.1:0-2610 GCA_964599995.1 uncultured Anaerolinea sp.
ACCGTGGAATATTCCCACGGCAAGCCCGTGCGCGTGGACACCGTGCTCATCAGCACCCAGCATTCCCCCGAGGTCTCACACGCTGAGATCACCGAGGGCGTGATCGAAGAAGTGATTAACAAGGTCATTCCTGCAGAATTAATGGACCATCAGCCCAAGATCTTCGTCAACCCCACCGGCCGCTTCGTCATTGGCGGACCAATGGGAGACGCCGGTGTGACCGGCCGCAAGATCATCGTCGACACCTACGGCGGCATGGGTCGCCACGGCGGCGGCGCCTTCTCAGGCAAGGACCCCACGAAGGTGGATCGCTCCGCCGCGTACGCGTGCCGCTGGGTGGCCAAAAACGTGGTGGCCGCTGGTCTGGCTGACCGCTGCGAGATCCAGGTGGCTTACGCCATCGGCGTGGCACACCCCCTCAGCATCAACGTGGAAACCTTTGGCACCGGCAAGATCGCCGATGACAAGATCGCCCAATTGATCTCTGAGAACTTCGATCTGCGCCCGGGCGCCATCATCCGCGACCTCGACCTGCGCAAACCCATCTACCAGAAAACCGCCGCCTATGGCCACTTCGGCCGCGATGACGTCGATTTCACCTGGGAGAGAACGAATAAGGCCGCAGTCCTGAAAAAAGCAGCCGGTTTGTAAAAAGAACCTCGAACCGCAAAAGTCATGAAAAAAAGTAGGGGACGGTTTAGAACCGTCCCTTACTTCAATATATACCGATTTCGAACTCCTATTTATTCATCCGAACTGGGCAGGATCAGCGTCAGGTCCTCGTAGATCGCGCCAGTGATGGAGTAAGTCACGATGCCACTACATTCCTCGATCGAGGTCGTTTGGTTACCCTCGAAATCCTCGGTCACCACCTTGATAAAGAGATCGACTGGATAGGTGGCTTCACCTTCCTTGAACGTCCACACCGGTGTGCCTGCCACCGGGCTGCCCACCGTCCAGGTGGCCATGCCTGACCCGCCTGAATATTCAAATTTGGTGATCTTGATGTCTCCATCCACCGTGCCATAGAAGGCGAACCCAAAGCAGCCAGCCAGCGAAAGTGCCATCAAGCCAATGCCGAGTGCGATGCCCAGCCGCTGGCGTTTTTTCGAGAGTGGGATCAGACTGATCCCTGCAACGGGAAGCAAGGCAGCTGCCAGCACTCCCACCCTGGCAAATGGTTTCAAAGGCAGATGTTGTGCCTGTGATCCATCGATAAGCCTGATCTCAGGTATCAATCCTGCCACATGAGAACCTGGAAGGAAAGTGGAGCTGTCTGATGGTTCAGGGAATACCATTCGTCCCTGCAAGTGTACGCCATCCGTTTCTGTAATGGCCGTGGCTTGAAAAGTGAATGCATTCGCATCAACGCCGGCTGGAACGCGCTCGGGAACCAGTTCCCACTCAAGCGTCTGGCCGCTATTGTCTGTGATCATGCTACCCATCGCGCCGATGATATTGAAATAATTGGCTCCAAGAGTACCCATATCCGTTGGGTCATTCGGATCTTCGCTATCACCTCCGACACACTGCATATCGCTACTGAGGAGTTGACCCAAACTAATCACCCACGCGCCATCCAGGTTGACGGGTTCAATGCGGGCGTTAAAAGTCTGCCCACCCGTTTTACTGTAAGCCACCAGCCTTATGGTTCCAACTCCAGTGCCAGACTGGATGGGTCCTATTTTGACCTGTTTTGTGCCATCACTCACCTGCACTTCGCCATTGTCTTCACGGTAGACAAAGGGCACACCCGCTTCCACCACCAACATCAACGGCAGACCAGTATAATTGCCATTCGAGCCGCTCGTCACCTGCAAAGGATAGACGCCATCTTCTTCCAATGGAGCCTTGATCAGCAGATTGGTGCCGGTCGGGGTCTTTTCTTCGGTAAGCTGCGGTTCTGTCCCATTGGTGTTGAATTTCACCAGGGTGTTATTACCACGCATTACTTGAATGAGCTGGCCATATTCATCCTGGTTCTGCACCCCTGAAAGCGAGATGCCCGAGTTGGCGGTCAAGGGCTTGCCGCCCACCAGGTAGCGGGCGTAATCCTCCAGGTTCTCGGTAAGCTTATTGCGTTCGTAGCTACTATTGAAGGGATAAAGTCCCTTGTTCATGGCATTTTGGAAATCCTCTTCCGTGATCGGGCAGCCCACATCACACATATTCACCATCACTAATTGAGCGTGCACGTAGAAATCAGCCGGCCACTGGTAAGGTGCGCTTTGAAAAGCGAAGGTATTGCCATCACTTTGAGTGATCTTGCCATAGGTGGAGAGATTATTTGAAATGTAGGAGGGCTCAATTTCCATCACCATGATTTCGGCAGCCACGTCCAGCCACCAGCGGCGTGCATCGATTGCCTTGGCAAAAGCCATCGAATAGACCTGATTCTGGACCCAGTGCGCCGTTTCGTGCTGGATGGCGAATTTTTCTGACTCAAGTTTCTTGGGGATGTCAGGAGGCAAATAGATGACCCCATTCTTAAAGTTGTATTCCGGGCTGGTGTAACTGGCGCTGACCACTGCGATGATCGGATTCTTGGAGGTCAGCGTGGCATTGACATATCCCATTTGGGCGTAGGTGGTCATGGCATATTCGATCTCT
>CAZRHZ010000238.1:0-2601 GCA_964599995.1 uncultured Anaerolinea sp.
CTGCATCTTTTTGAGATTGGGGTTGAGCCCCAGTGCGTGGTATTGCATGAAGGCGACTTCCTCCAGTACCACGGCGGTCTCCACCGCCTTGAATGCGTCTTTACCCCAACAGAAGGGACCATGACTTTGTACCAGCACTGCGGGAACAGCGTCTGAATCTTGGTTCGCAAAGGTCTCAACAACCAGCTTGCCAGTCTCGAACTCATAATTACCAGCAATTTCTGCGGGGGTCAGCAAACGCGTGCAGGGCACAACACCATGAAAGTAATCTGCATGGGTGGTACCGGTCGCTTCGATGGCTACACCCGCCTGAGCAAAGCTGGTTGCCCAAAGGCTGTGGGTGTGGACCACCCCGCCGGTACTCGAAAACGCCTTGTAGAGTTCAAGGTGGGTGGCTGTATCAGAGGAGGGGTTCAATTTTCCCTCGACCACTCGCCCATCAAGATCCACAACCACCATGTCTTCAGCCTTCAGGTCATCATAATTGACTCCCGAGGGTTTGATCACTACAAGTCCCTTCTCGCGGTCGATGCCTGAGACGTTTCCCCAGGTGAAGGTCACCAGGTTGTATTTTGGTAGCAGCAGATTGGCCTCGAGTACCTGCTTTTTTAGCGCTTCCAGCATTTCACCTCAGCTTCCAGAGCAGATCGTTGACACGCAGCTCTTTTTTCAATTCCTCGGTGGTGGTATTCTCGGTCAAGTGGATGAATTCGATGTCCATCATCTCAGCCCAATCCTCGATCATCTCCGCGGTGGCGTCGTAGGTCAACACGGTGTGATGGGCACCTCCCGCAGTGATCCACTGACGGATGCCCTCCTGCAGGCTGGGTTTCACCTTCCACATGACGCGCGCTACAGGCAGGTTTGGCATTTCCATGATGGATTTCACACATTCCACATCCTGGACGATCAGGCGCAACCGCCCACCCATATCGATCAGCGAGATCACAGTTGCACTGCCCGGATGCCCTTCAAACACCAGGCGGGCTGGGCTTTCTTTGCCGCCAATTCCCAGCGGGTGTACTTCAATGCGCGGTTTGTCAGCCGCTATGCTCGGACAGACTTCCAGCATGTGCGCACCCAAGGAATATTCGTTGCCTTTCTCATAATGATAAGTGTAGTCCTCCATAAAGGAGGTGCCGCCCTTTAGCCCCTGGGTCATGACCTTGACCAGGTGGGTCATGGCCGCGGTTTTCCAGTCGCCTTCCGCGCCGTAACCATAACCCTGAGACATGAGATGCTGAGAAGCAATGCCGGGCAGCTCTTCCATACCCCACAAATCTTCGAAAGTGTTGGTGTACGCGTCGGCATGCTGCCGGTGAAGTAATCTCTCGATGGCGATCTCCTCCCTGGCCTGATACTGAACCGCGTGAAGATCGCTTGTGTTTATTTGATAATCCACCTGATATTGTGCAACCCTGGCTTTTACTTCATCTTCCTTCACCTTGCCAATCTCATTCACCAGTTCGCCCACCGGCCAGGTGTTGACCTGCCAGCCCAGCTTGATCTGAGCTTCAACCTTATCCCCTTCGGTAACCGCCACTTCGCGCATGTTATCGCCAAAACGGATGATAGAGAGATTTTGGCTGGCTTTGAATCCCACCACGGCGCGCATCCACTGACCGAGTTCTTTGAGCGCGTTGTCATCCTTCCAGTGACCCACGATCACCTTGCGATGCAGCCGCATGCGTGCACCAATGAACCCATGCTCCCGGTCGCCATGAGCCGCCTGATTGAGATTCATGAAATCCATGTCGATCTCGTTGTTGGGAATTTCAACGTTATACTGCGTGGCGAAATGACAGTAGGGTTTTTGCAGCAGGTTCAGCCCATTGATCCACATCTTGGATGGAGAAAATGTGTGACACCAGGTGACAATACCGGCGCAGCGGTCATCGTAGTTCGCCTGTTTGATCAAACCTGTCACTTCTTCATTCGACTTAATGGTTCCCTTATACACAAACCGGCAAGGAATGTGCTTGCTGGACCCAATGGAATC
Organism: uncultured Anaerolinea sp.; assembly: GCA_964599995.1. Classification (GTDB taxonomy): domain Bacteria; phylum Chloroflexota; class Anaerolineae; order Anaerolineales; family Anaerolineaceae; genus UBA6107. Next base: position 2,000 of record CAZRHZ010000238.1, read on the forward strand.
TGCCATTTCCTGTGCGCGTTTGGCTACGGTCTCGAGTACATTCGGACCGTAAAGAAGTTGCGATCCCACCACAAACCAAATTTCTTGATCCATAATATTAATCATTGATTGCTCCGTAATAAAATGATCTAGTTTAATGAGTCCACTGCCGTTCTTTCGACTGTCAGACCCTTTTGATACGTTTTCATAAATTTCATAAATCCTTCGACATCTGCCTTCTGCGGAGAGATCGTGATACCCGATTTGTCGGAAAATACTTGATCAGAAAGGTAAGTTTCAAGCGGCTGGCTGTTTTGCTTTTGCACCATATAAGCCGCAAGTAAGGCAATCCCCCAGGCTCCGCCCTCTCCGGCGGTTTCCATGACCGATACAGGAGTGTTGAGCGCGGCTGCCATGATGCGCTGCCCAACGCCTTTCGTTTTGAAGAACCCACCATGGCCAAGGATCTGGTCAATCTTCACCTTTTCCTGCTCGAACAGGATGTCCAAGCCGATTTTCAAGGTGCTCAGTGAAGAATAAAGGTTCGCGCGCATGAAATTCGCCAGCGTGAAGTGACTGTCGGGTTTGCGCACAAACAGCGGACGCCCCTCCTCCATGTGCGT
>CAZRHZ010000239.1:0-2592 GCA_964599995.1 uncultured Anaerolinea sp.
GCGCCCGGCTCGCGTTCGACCAGGCGCGGCTTGAGTGGCCGAGCATCACCTGGATCTGGGCAATCTGGACGGGAAAAGAATGGAGAAACGAAACATGATGCGCCCATTCAACGACGTTCAACACCTGCGCGCCATAGCGTTCACCGTCGTCAAACTCTTGCGCGCCCCGCACAACGGCAAGTTCCAGGCTGCCAAGTCCAATGTCGCTCTGGCCGTCTATCAGTGGCCTGCCGCAAAGCCCAAGCTGGCCGAGCAGTACGGCCCCGCGTTTAACGCGTTTCTCGATCAACCCGAAACCGTATCACAAAAGGAATCAGCCAATGCCTGACTGTCACTCGTGCCCGCACAACCTCAAGCGGTCTCGCGCCTGCCTCAAGTGCAAGGGGCCGGCCGCAACGCACCACCACGGCAAGTCGTTTATATCGATAGAGCACATGCCGGATCGTGAGACTGCCATCAAACCACCCACTTCAAAGCGCAAACAATATCCGCTGGCCAATTTCTTCGCGCTCTGGCTGCGACTGGATCCGGATACCCGCGACCTGGTTGCCCGGATGGTGGTGCAGCACGAGGACTTGACCCGGGTGCATGCTGCCAAGAAGTTGCACATAACCACCCAGGCTGTGCATCAGCGGCTCAAGACGGCTGCCAGGCAGATTCCTGAGCTCAGGGCGGTCCTGCGCTTGCGTATGCGCTCAATCAGGGTTTGATTTCGAGGCCATAGGCATGAACCTGCGTCAGGAAAAGTTCGTGCGCGAGTACCTCGCCACCGGGAACGCCTCGGAGGCTGCCCGGAGGGCTGGGTATTCTGCAAAAACGGCATATTCCGCAGGTGAACGGTTGTTGAGGAATATTGAGATTTGCGCAGAACTCGCAAAAAACCGAAAACAGACAGCCGGAAAAGCATGCCGCACGCGTGAGGAGTGGCTCGCCGGCATTGATCGCTTATGCCGCCACAAGAACCCGATGATCGCGCTCAAGGCGCATGAGCAGCTCGGGAAGGCCCAGGGCTACAACGAGCCCGACAAGCAGCGAATCGAAATGGACAGCCCTCTGGTTATTGTCCACGCGCCGCCCGCGCCCAAATGAAAGCCACCCCACTCGATCTGACCGCAAAGCAATCTGCCACCTGGCTGGCCATCCTCGAAAATCCAGCCATCCGGCGCATCCTGCTGGACGGAGGCGCCAGGTCAACCAAGACGGTCCTGATCTGTGCATGGCTCCTGACCCAGGCGCGCTTGTATGCTGGTGCCCGCATCCTGTGCGCGCGTAAAAACCGCAATGCGGCGCAGAAGTCGCTCTGGGATGACACCTTTAGACGGTTGCTCAGGGATCGGCGTGAGTTCAGGATGTTCGATTCCGACATGGAGATCAAGGGTCCATCCTGCGCGTGGATGGACTCGACGATCAAGACCGGGTTGATAAAGTCCTGGGCACGGAGTACGCGCACATATTCTTCAACGAGGCAACCCAGCTCTCATGGAGCACTGTGCAGACTGTGCTCTCGCGCCTGGCTCAGCCTGTCCCGGGCCTGCCCGCGCGCAAGGCGATATTCGACTGCAATCCGAAGAGCCAGCGGCATTGGCTCTACAAAGCCGGCGTTCTGCATGTGGATCCCGAGAAAGGCACGCCATTGGCCGATGCGGCCACCTGGGCCCGGCAGCACTGGACGCCATACGACAATCCGCACCTGCCGCCCGATGCCCTGGTCACGTTGGAGAACCTGACCGGCACGCAACGTCGGAGAATGCTGAAAGGCGAATGGTGCGAAACAGATGGCGCCGTGTATGACGAATTCGAAGAGGAGTTGCATGTGATCGAGGCGATGCCGGCAGGGTGGCAGGTGTGGCCATGCTTCCGCGCCATAGACTTCGGCTATACGAACCCCTTCGTTTGCCTCTGGGCGAGCGCGGACCCGGATGGACGGCTCTATGTCTGGCAGGAACGATACGTGGCACGGCAGACCGTTCAGGTGCATTCTGTAGCCATAAAGCAGGTAGCCGTCAAAGCTCAATGGACAGTCGCGGACCATGATGCAGAGGACCGGGCGACCCTTCACGCCGCCGGCATCCCCACCCTGCCCGCCCTGAAAGACGTGGCAATGGGGATCAAGGCGGTCAAAGAGCGGCTCAAAGTCCAGCCGGATGGGCGCCCGCGCGTCTTTTTCATGGCCTCCTGCCGCGATCTGATCGCCGAAATGTACGATTACGTCTGGGCCCCACCGGCTGAGGCGCGCAACGCCAGGGAAGAGCCGGTCAAGGACCGGGACCACGCCATGGACGCGCTGCGGTACTTGGTTATGCAGCTAGATTGCCCACGCCTGCGCTCGCGCCTGATTGCCGCCTCGTAGACTTGATTTAACGGCCATTAGCGTGACGCCACAAGAGATCATCACAACCCGCATCAACCCTGTACTGGCATCGCGCCTCGATCAAATCAGGATCAACATGCTGGCTGTTGCCGGTGGCCGGCCGTACATTGACGAGCGCCTGTCCAGGTTCCCGAAGGAGTTGTCCGTTGACTGGGACGGCGGCGGCGCATCCGTATCCGGAAGCGGCTTCCCTGGGCGTCGGGCCCGGACGTTTCTGGTCA
>CAZRHZ010000240.1:0-2589 GCA_964599995.1 uncultured Anaerolinea sp.
CCAGGATCTCGTTTGTAGATTCGTCGATCACGAGCTTGACAAAACCGGCATAATCACCCAGGCCGAGGGCTTTACCGTTAGGCTGGAAGGGAAATTTACCGATCTTAATCGTTTTTCCCAAATCTCTGACCTGAGCTTCGGTGTAACCGAATGAAGCCACCTGCGGCTGGGAATAGGTGGCGCGGGGTACCATGATGTAATTGATCGGATGCGTGTCATTGCCGACAATGGCTTCAGCACATAAGACGCCCTGCGCGGAGGCCACATGTGCCAGCAGCAGCTTACCAGTGACATCACCCACAGCCCAAATACCTGGGACGTTGGTGGACATCCGTTCATCGATCTTAATATGTTTGCGGTCGGTGAGTTCAACGCCAATCTCTTCAATCCCAAGGTTCATGCTGTTAGGTTTGAAACCGATCGCCATCAAAGCTTGTTCAGCCTCGAGGACCGTTTCGCCGTCTTTTCCAGCGACTTTTACAATAACACCTGCAGCGTTCGTTTCCACTGACAGCACTCTAGTGCCAGTCAGCGATTTAATACCGCGCTTGGAGAAGGATTTCTGCAATTCAAGGCTGACCTCTTCGTCTTCAAGTGGAGCAATCCGTGGAAGCATCTCGACGAGGGTAACCTGTACACCATAGGAGCTCCACACGGTGGCGAACTCCAATCCGATCGCACCTGCTCCGATGATCACCACCGAAGCTGGAAGTTTCTCCTGCAGGATGGCATCCCGGAAGCTGATCACTTTCTGACCATCCACGGTCACGCCAGGGATGGCTATAGGCTGACTGCCAGTGGCCACGATGAAATTCCTGGATTTGATCTCGCGCTCCTGTCCCTGGTTGTCGGTCACTATCACCGTGTCTCGGGAACTGAACTTGGCCGTCCCCATAATTACCGGGATGTTGTTTTTCTTCATTAGAAAGCCAACACCGCGGGTGAGGCGGTCGGATACCTGGCGGCTGCGTTTTACCGCGGCAGCGTAATCCAGCTGCAATTTTTCGATTGTGAAACCGAAATCTTTACTGCGTTCGCGCAGGGTGTGTGCGACTTCTGCATTCTTCAGTAGAGCTTTTGAAGGGATGCAGCCGATATTCAAACATACCCCGCCAAGCCATTCCTTATCGATGATGGCTGCCTGCATCCCGAGCTGTGCGGCGCGGATGGCTGCCACGTATCCGCCGGGACCGGCGCCGATCACTACAACATCATAGGTCTCCATTTTCTCTCCTCTGTACCATTGTTCGAATCCAAGTATTTTTCCTTAATTAAAAATCAGATTGCGTTTTTTGTGTGAATCCCTCTGACCAATCATCTCCACGCATAAACAGATTCTCATTTGGTCTTATTCCACAAGGAAATGGATCATACCAGCAGGCATCGTATTCTGCGGGACAAGGTAATTTGAAATCGCCATATTCACAAGGCACCGTGCTGTATTTTGGATAATCCCTGGGAATGAACAACTGACTACGTTCTACTACACGGATCGTTGAATTATGAAAAGATTTATAACATACGAATACTGAAAATAGAATTATGGCAATTTGAAGGATTGTGTTCAGATACTTACGTTGTTGCGTAACGATAAAAATGATAGGGACTCCGGATAATGTGACCGCTGCCAATAAGAAGCCATATCCAAAGCGAAAGGTTGGAGCCGAGATCAGCCAAAACAGGATTCCAGCATAAAGCGAAGCAAGGATGAATAGATAACTTTTATTCTTTTTAAACCAGGCTTTCCAACTTGGAAAAATTAGCATGAAAATCCAGAGGAAGGGCATTAATGCTAAATATGCCAGAATGGCTTTATGGCGTGGAAGTTGATCAAACAACCAGGCTTTATACTGCGCTTGCCAGGTCAATTCATTAAATTTCTGAAATGATACTCGCGGCATTAAGGCGAACCAATGAATAATCTTCTTTTCTCTTTCGACAATATCCTGTGGAACGCTCCAATCAAGATTGATGGGATCGAAACTGAAACCAGGATACAACAGATGCCCTGAAACAATCATATTGCGGCTGATGAACGGTGTATAGACAAGTAATGCCAGGATTCCCACTAAGACCATGGATTTTGTGAGGCGTTTTTGCTTTCCCTCCTGGATCAAGTACCATAACGGAAACAGGAGTATCGGCGCACTGGATAACTTGATCGTTACGCAAAACAAGGAGATTAATACGAGCCATTTACTTGTGTTTGCGGCCTCATCCTGAGGTTTTTCGAGTAATTTGACCCATTCCACCGAGATCACCCAGATGAGTAGTGTAACCGGCAAATCTGTTCCCGGGGAAGAGATTTCGGTTGAGAGAAAGAAGAGGGCGGCGATGAAGTATATCGTCCTGGCGAGATCAGAGAGCTTTCTTCCTCCACCCAGGATCGAAAATATTCCACTATAAAAATAGAACAAACAAGCGATGAAGAGCGTGGAAGGCAGAATATGAAAAGATTGAATCTTTAAGAATGAAAGCGAGAATAGAGCATTGGCAACCAGCCAGCTCGAGTTATATCCCAATCTCGTGTGCAGATTTGCCAGACCGGGGACTGCTTTATAGGTTTCGATCCAGCGTATAGTCTGAGCG
>CAZRHZ010000241.1:0-2583 GCA_964599995.1 uncultured Anaerolinea sp.
CGCCTGGCCGCGATGAACATGGCCATCCGCGGCATCGACTTCAACTTCGGCGGCGGGCCTGGCGACACCTTGTTGAACGACCTGCATCCTGACCTGCGCGCCGACTTCGTCATGGCCAATCCGCCCTTCAACATGAAGGAATGGTGGAACGAAAAACTGGCCAGCGACCCGCGCTGGATCGCCGGCACCCCGCCGCAGGGCAACGCCAACTTCGCCTGGCTGCAGCACATGCTCTACCACCTGGCCCCCGCAGGCAGCCTGGCCCTGCTGCTGGCCAACGGCTCGATGAGCTCCAACACCAATAACGAAGGCGAGATTCGCAAGAAACTGATAGAAGACGACTATGTGGAATGCATGGTCGCGCTGCCCGGCCAGCTATTCACCAACACCCAGATCCCGGCCTGCATCTGGTTGCTCACCAAAGACAAACGTAACGGCCTGGCGCTCAATAAAACCAAGCGCGACCGCCGCGGCCAGTTCCTGTTCATCGACGCGCGCCAGCTCGGCTACATGAAAGACCGCGTGCTGCGCGACTTCACCGCGGACGACATCCGCCGCGTGGCCGACACCTTCCACGCCTGGCAAATGGAAAATGAAGGGGGCAAGGGCTATGAGGACGTGCCCGGCTTCTGTTACTCGGCTTCGGTGGACGACATTCGCAAGCATGAGCACGTGCTGACGCCGGGGCGCTACGTGGGCGCCCAAGCGCAAGAGGAAGACGGCGAGGTCTTCGCCGACAAGATGGCGCGCCTGACGGCGCAACTGGCCGAGCAGTTTGCCGAGAGTGCGAAGCTGGAAGGCGAGATCAGGAAGAACCTGGCGGGCCTGGGTTATGGCCTCTGATATCAATCCTGTGGACTACCGCCAATGGGTGGGTGATCTTAAAGCCCGCTTTCGGCAAGTGCAGCTCAAGGCCGCTGTGGCGGTGAATACCGAGATGCTGCTGTTTTACTGGGAGCTGGGCGCCGACATCGTGGCACAGCAAGCCAGCCAAAGCTGGGGCAGCGGCTTTCTGGAAAACCTGAGTCGGGACTTGATGCAGGAATTCCCTGAGATGAAGGGGTTTTCAAAACGAAATCTGGAGCTGGTTCGGCAGTGGTATCGCTATTGGTCGAAAGACGCGGCAATTGCGAAACAAGCTGTTGCGCAATTGATCGCCATCCCCTGGGGACACAATCTGGCCATCCTCAGCAAGTGTCGCAGCCACACCGAAGCCCTCTACTACGTCCAGCAAACCCAGCGCCACGGCTGGAGCCGCGCCGTGCTCACCCACCAGATCGAAAGCGGCCTGTGGCAGCGCGAAGGAAAAGCGCTCACCAACTTCGCTCAGACCCTGCCTGCGCCGCAGTCCGATCTGGCTGCGCAGATGCTGAAAGACCCCTATGTGTTCGACTTTTTATCCCTCACCCCCGAGCACTCCGAGCGCGAACTGGAGCGGGCGCTGATGGGCTGGGAGATAAAGATAAATGGGCAGGTGATGGATAAGGTGCTGCGGGGGATGGCGAGATTGGAGGGGCAGTTTGCCCAGAGCGCGAAGCTGGAGGACGAGAGCAGGAAGAACTTGGCGGGGCTGGGTTATGACTTCTAAGTGGCCCATTGTCCGTCTTGGCGACCATGTGGATGCATGCCTGGGTAAAATGCTCGATGCCAAAAAGAACCGCGGAAGTTTTCAGCCATATCTTGGAAATAGTAATGTCCGATGGGGTAGGTTCGACTTCAACGACTTGGCACTAATGCGGTTTGAGGCTCACGAAGAGGAACGCTACAGCCTACAAGACGGTGATCTTGTAGTTTGCGAGGGAGGCGAACCTGGCAGGTGTGCGATTTGGCGAAATACAATGCCAGGGATGAAAATTCAAAAAGCGCTGCACCGAGTTCGGGGTAAGGATGGGCTCGATACCCAGTATCTTTTCTATTGGTTCATGCACGCAGGTCGAACGGGAGCATTGGAGCCTTATTTTACCGGAACCACGATTAAGCATTTGACTGGCAGGGCGTTGGGCGAGCTTAAAGTTGGGCTTCCGCCTATCGATAAGCAGCAATCTATCGGAAAGCTGCTCAAGTCTCTTGACGATAAAATCGATCTCAACCGTCGCATCAACCAGACCCTCGAAGCCATGGCGCAAGCTCTCTTCAAATCGTGGTTTGTCGATTTCGACCCGGTCAAAGCCAAAATCGCCGCCATTCAGGAGGGCCGAGACCCGCTGCGCGCCGCCATGAGCGCCATCAGTGGCAAGTCCGATGCCGAACTCGACGCCCTGCTGCGCGAGCAATTCGGGCAACTTGCTGCTACTGCGGCGCTGTTTCCAGATGAGATGGAAACGTCGGAGCTGGGGGAAATTCCGAGAGGGTGGGGCGTCGAGCCGATAGGGAGTCTTGTGGAATGCCTTGGCGGCACCACGCCAGACACCAAGAATCCTGAATTCTGGGAGCCGGGAGAATACGCGTGGACCACACCTAAAGATCTTTCTGGTGCCAACTCGCCTGTTTTGTTGAGTACGGAGCGAAAAATATCGAAAAAAGGTTTGGAAAAAATCGGTTCTGGCCTGTTGCCAGTAGGGACGCTATTAATGTCTTCGCGTG
>CAZRHZ010000242.1:0-2576 GCA_964599995.1 uncultured Anaerolinea sp.
GAAGGATGGCGTTTTCATGGATCGCGCATTCCAACTGGGAAAAAAGATGGGAGCCATATTAAAGGAATGAGCGATCAGGCGATCAGGCGATCAGGCGATCAGGCGATCAAGAATTACACAATTTTCTGCTTTCTTTCACCTCCTTTTTGCCAATTTGGCTTTTTCGTGCATAATTAAGCCAGTTATTCATTTTTTATTGAGGAGAATCCAAGATGCCCAAACAAAATTATGCCCTGGAACAAGGCGGCCCCAAACGTCTGGAGATCAGTTGGGGGTCCTTCTTCAAGAATGGCGTCGTGAAACTGGACGGCCAGGTTATCGGAACCATGGCAGATCAAAAAGCCATGATGGCCGGGCCGACCTTTCCGCTGCCGGACGGCAGCCTGCTGAAAGTGCAACTAGTCAGCAACCTGGCTGGCTCAGAGATGCAGGTCACGCGCAACGGAGAACCGCTGCCTGGATCGGCCTCGAACCCCGAAACACGGGTGAAAACCGCCGCCATCATCATCTATTTCGTCGCCGGACTCAATATGCTGCTCGGATTAATCGCCATGTTCGCGGAATCTGATTTCTTGTACGCGTTGGGCATCAGCTGGTTCAACCTGCTGTTCGGATTCTTCTTTTTGGTGATGGGCTTGCTGGTGCAACTGAAGAAATCTAAAGTAGCGCTGGTGTTGGCGATCGTGATCTTTGCGCTGGACGCTCTGTCAGGGTTGGTGCTGACCGTCATGGCCGGGGAATCCCCTTCGATCTGGGGACTGCTGATGCGTGTGCTGCTGATCATCCCGATGGTGCAAGCGGTAAAATCGATCACGGAGTTGAAGAAGAAAGAGGCGGCCAATCCGCCGACCTTCATCCCGCCAGCATAAAAACCGCACCGAATGAGGTGGATCTGCTTGACCAGCAGATCCACCTTTTTTACGCAGACAGCGCACTATCAAACCGACCTACCACTCAGAACAATTTTTTTATCCATTTTTCACTCCGAAGGAACTCAAAATTTACCCATGAATTGATATGATTTAATGAGGCAATATCGGTTGGAGTACACCCTCAACGAATCTTCTTTCTTCAAGAACAGGTACCCATATGGCCATGAATTTGCTTGCCCTCGTCGTTTTCATTTGCGCGATCATGATCATCGTGATTGGCCTGTACACATGGCAACTGCGTTCCACAAATGGAGCCAGGCTCTTTAGTGCGTTCATGCTTTCGATGGCGCTTTATATTCTGGCATACAGCTTTGAATTGAGCAGTAAAGACCTCGCGATGATGGTCTTCTGGAACAAGATCGAATACATCGGCATCCTCAGTTTTCCTTCGCTTTATCTCCTGTTTACCAGCCAATTCTCAGGCAATTCAGCCTGGATGACCAAAAGAAATCTCATCATTCTCTTTAGCATCCCTTTGGTGTGTCTGGTGTTCAAGTTCTTTGACGGTTCGTTGAACCTGATCTATCAGAGTGTCAGCCTGAATAGCAGCGGTTTGATCCCATTGCTGTCGTTTGAAAAGGGGCCCGTCTATTACCTGGTCGTGGCCTATAACCTCGTGATGGTGACGGTGGCAACCTTTCTGTTGATCTTGAAACGGCGGCACGCCTCATCGCTCTACCGCAGGCAGACCAACATTATTCTGGTCATGTCAGGGTTGCTTTATATCCTATACCTGGTTTATATCAGCGGATTCACGCTTTTTCCTAATCTAAAGGAATTGGATCTTAATCCGTTTGTGTACACGTTATGGGGACTGGCCATCAGTTACGCGATCTTTCGATATAAATTATTCGATCTGGTGCCAGTGGCACGCGAAGCCTTGATCGAGACGCTAAAAGACGGGGTGATCATGCTGGACGATCGCCTCAGGTTGGTGGATTCAAATCCGAAAGCCAACCTCATTTTCGGATGGACGAAACCACAGGTGGGAAAGACGGTCGAAGAGCTGGGGCTTGAGTTCATCCATCCCTCACTGCTTAAATTATTGGAAAATGACCTTACGTTTGAAGCACAGATCGAGCAAAACGGGAAGAAAACCGATTATGAAGTCTTGATCTCAGGCTTGAACAGTGCCCAGCAAGACAGGGTCGGCACGCTGATGGTGCTGCACGACATCACCCTGCGCAAGCAATACGAAAAGGAGTTGCACGAACTCTCACTGGCGGACGAATTATCGGGGTTGATCAACCGCCGGGGCTTCTTCGTGCTGGCGGAACAGTTGTGCAGTTTTTGCCTGCGCACGCAATTGAACGCGATTCTGTTCTTCATCGACATGGACGGCTTAAAAGCGATCAACGACCAGTTCGGTCACGCAGTTGGGGATCAGGCCATCCAGGACATGGGCGGTGTTCTGAAGAATGCCTTCCGCTCGTCGGATATCGTGGCACGCTACGGTGGGGATGAATTTGTGATGCTGGCCATCGAGAACAAACAGAATTCGAAAGCGGGAATGCTGAAACGGCTGGAGACGCAGCGCAGCAGTTTTAACACGAGCAGCGGGCGGGAGTATGAAGTGGCCTTCAGCGTCGGCTGTGCGCAGTTCGCGTGGAAGAACCCGCAGCCATTGGAAGCCTTGATCGAAGA
>CAZRHZ010000243.1:0-2569 GCA_964599995.1 uncultured Anaerolinea sp.
GTTTGCGGTATCACGATCAGAAATTCCTCACCGCCATAGCGTGCGCAATATTCCGTATTGCGTATGGTCGTTTTTATCGATTTGGCGATTGTCCGCAACACCGCATCGCCTGTCGGATGCCCATAGGTGTCGTTTACATTCTTGAAGTGGTCAATATCCAGCATGGCGAGACAGAAGATGCCGCCGCCGCGAGATGAACGATTCTTTTCTAATTCAAGAAGCTCAAGAATATGACGACGATTGTATAGGTTGGTTAATTCATCACGGATGGCGAGATTTTTAATAATTTGCATGGCTGCCTCGAGCTTCTCGGTGCGTTCGAGGATCTTCTGCTCTAAGGTTTGGTTCAGTTCATAGTTTTTCACTAATTCGGCATTTGCTATTTTCATGGATTCATCGACTTTTTGCAGGGCCCGTTGGTTTATCGTAAATACGAGGAACGAGACCACACCGACAGTCGTTATTCCAATGATTGAATCGATTGCGTACTCGAACAGAATATCGTCACTGAATCTCAGCTGTTGTTGGAGATAAAAGGTGCATCCGAGAAAGAAGATCAGGTTGACGACGGTATAGACGATAATGGCAGCACTGCGACGTGAAACAAGGAGAGCCGTGAACGAAATGAAGCCGATTGCAATAGCCACCGAATCAAGGCGGGCAAGCAAGCTGCCGCTTTCCGTGATCATGGTAATCCAGACTGCAGAGGAGGCAACGACAAGTATTGTATGTGCCGCAATAAAAAAATGACCGTATTTAATCAATACCAGGCAAACAATAAGAATTAATGCGCTAATTAAGATCGGGAGGATGATCCCCAGATTTGTTTCTCCCTGGACAATATACGTGACAGCAAGGGCAAGGATGACAAATATCAGGATCACGCATACGAATAAAAGTATCTTTACTTTCTGCTTGATGATGAAATCGCTGTTTACGTATTTCTGGAAGAAAAAATGATTGATTTTAGCGAACATCGTATCCTCACAGCGGCATTATTTCTAAAAATCGTCACAATGAAAATTTGCAAGGTCGTGCAGTGGCTTTGCACCAGATTCAGCTGCTTCCTGACGATCGTCACCGGAACATAAACAGAGACGGCTATTCAGATTTTTGATTTATTAAGTTCATGGCGTTGGTTTCTCCTTCTTATTTAAGCTGATAGCCTTTCTTTCGGAATAATCTCAGGCAGGCATCGGCGACATCAGCGTCATAAATAATTCCCTTATTTTTCTCGATCTCTTCAAGGGCAACCTCAATACCCAAGGCCGCCCGATAGGGACGATAGGAAGCCATGGCTTCAACAACATCGGCCACGGCCATGATGCGGGCTTCCATAATAATTTCATCTCCTTTCAGTTGTCTTGGATAACCAGAACCATTCATCCGCTCGTGATGCTGATAAACTATCTCTGCCAGAGGCCAGGGCGATTCCACATTCTTCAGCATTTCGTATCCACTTTGAGAGTGTTCTTTGATCAGCGAATATTCATTGTTTGTCAGCTTTGTAGACTTGGACAATATCTCCGTGGGTATGGATAATTTCCCGATGTCGTGGATGGATCCTGCCATCCGGATTCCTTCAACTTTATGTTTGGGAAGCCCCATCTCCGTGGCGATGGAGCAGGCGAGATCCGCAACCCGCAACTGGTGACCGGCTGTATAGGGGTCTCTCATCTCTGTAGCGGACACCATAACCTGAACGGTTGCCGCAAACGATTTCCTGAGATTATCAAGGGTCTGGTAAAGTTCCTTCTCCACGCGCATGCGCTCGGTGATATCACGGCCTACACCAATAATGCCAACCGGCCGCTGATTTTCATCTCTGACAAAGGAAGCCTTCACCTCTGTCCAAACCGTACTCCCATCTTTTCGTCTCATTTTCAGTTGAACTATCTGGGATTGGGAAAGCTCGCTGGTTCCGGCTTTTTCCAGTTCCATGATCTCGGATAGGTTCCTTGCGGCCAAATCCCAAGAGGTGGGTGTCATCACCTCAGAAGCTGGAAGGGTCAAAAGCTCTTCCTTTTCATATCCCATTAATATTTTTACGGAAGGACTGACATAGGTAAAACGCAGATTCATATCCAAAACAAAAATGACGTCTTCGACATTATCGGCCAGTAGGCGATATTTGCTTTCACTTTTCTTCAGTTCTTCTTCCGCCCGCTTGCTCTCAGTGATGTCCTCGGAGATGCCCAGGAGGTATTCTGGTTCTCCATTCGCGTTCAGGATCGGCACCTTCTTGGTGTGCAGGATGCGCTCTCCCTTGTAGAGGGTCTGAATGGATTCCTGCGCAATATCCACAACAGCCTTCCCACTCATAACTTTCTGGTCTGTCTTGGTAAATAAGTCTGCCTGTTCTTTCGAGAAGAAATTGTAATCGCTCTTTCCCAGCAGTTCCTCTCTGGAATAACCCAACAGATGCTCTCCCGCCCGGTTGAAACGGACGAACCGAAACTCTTTTGACTCCTTAAGGAAGATCATGTCTGGGATGTTTTCGATAATCGAGTTCAGTAAAGTATTTGTACGATACATTTCATCCGCCTGCTGCTTATGTTCTGTAATGTCT
>CAZRHZ010000244.1:0-2558 GCA_964599995.1 uncultured Anaerolinea sp.
CTGCGTCCTGGAGGGATCATCCTCATCGGCGAGCCGTTCTGGCGGCAGTTACCGCCGACGGAAGATGCTGCCAGGGAGTGTCATGCCAACGCGATCTCCGACTTTCTCATGCTTCCGGAACTGCTTGAGTCTTTCGGCCAGCTTGGCTGCGACGTGGTTGAAATGGTTCTGGCTGACCAGGACGGCTGGGACCGATACGAGGCGGCCAAATGGCTCACCATGCGCCGCTGGCTTGAAGCCAATCCTGACGATGAGTTCGCAAAAGAAGTTCGAGCCCAACTGACCGCGGAACCCAAGCGCTACGCCGCTTACACACGCGAATACCTGGGCTGGGGAGTGTTCGCTCTGATGCAGCGCTGATGCGGGGATGAGCGGGCGACTCAAACAACTAGGAAAATCCAGTCATCTGTATCCGCACCCATACATCAGTCCGCCTCGCTCCCCATACCTGCCAGCGGAGATGGTTTGTACAAAACAGCAATCGAATTGCGGATATTTGCAGTTAATGATATAGTGGATATAAACCGTTGGGGCCATATCGGGTAAAAGGGATCCCTTCTCATGATCGAACGAACTATTGCAGCCAAAATGATCTCTCTGGCAAAGAAATTCCAGGTGATCACTCTCACCGGTCCGCGCCAGTCTGGTAAAACCACCCTCGTTAGAGCCGTTTTTTCGACCTTGCCCTACGTCTCCCTTGAGGAACCCGATATTCGGCAGTTTGCCTTGACCGACCCACGCGGTTTTCTCTCCAATTATCCCTCCGGCGCGATCCTGGATGAAATTCAGAATACCCCTGAACTGTTTTCCTATGTCCAAGGGATTGTTGACGACAATCGTCAGGTTCAATTCATCCTGACGGGTTCGTCGAACTTCCTACTCATGGAAAAAATCAGCCAGACTCTGGCAGGGCGTACCGCGGTCCTGCATTTACTGCCTTTTTCAATTCAGGAATTGGAACCGATGGCGGAGGAGTACGAAGGCTTGATTTTTAAAGGTCAATACCCGCGGATTTATGACCGTGATCTCTCTCCAACAGATTTTTATCCGTCCTACATCCAGACCTATGTCGAAAGAGATGTCCGGCTGATGAAAAATATCGGGGATATCAACTCTTTTATCCAATTCACACGCTTGTGCGCTGGACGGATCGGGCAGCTCCTCAACTACACCAGCCTGGCAAACGATGCCGGAATCAGCCCCAACACTGCCAAGGCGTGGTTATCTATTCTGGAAAGTTCCTATATCGTCTATCGCCTTCAACCTTATCATCGTAATTTTAATAAACGTCTGGTGAAATCTCCCAAGCTTTATTTTTACGACACAGGGGTCGCTTGTTCACTGCTTGGCATTCACGAAGAAGATCAAGTCCGCCTGCATTACCTGAAAGGTTCGCTGTTTGAGAACTTGATTATCAACGAGTTTATCAAGCGCAATTTCAACCGCGGCGAGAATCACCAGCCCTTTTTCTGGCAAGATAACCACGGTAAAGAAATCGACTGCCTGTTGGTAGTTGGTGAGAGAGTCACACCGATTGAGATCAAATCGGGGAAAACGATATCTACCAGCTACTTTGACAATCTAAAATACTGGCGATCTCTGGCATCTGTACCGGAAGATCAGGATTATGTCATTTATGGCGGTGAGCAATCGATGCAAACGAGCGCTGGAGCATTGATCAGTTGGCGCAATTTGGATCGTATTACGGGTTGACGAATGTTTCAGAACTGGTGCAAAGTAATATTTCAACAGGTCGTTTACATAATCCGTTGGATAAAAAACCAGAGAGATAGCACAATTAGCTTGGCGCGGCCCGAGTCAGGTGTACGAGTAAAGTCCTCGCAGAGGAAAGTCCTCGTAGAGGAAAGTCCTCGTAGAGGAAAGTCCTCGCAGAGGATACGTTCCGGCCGCTTATGCGGTAGGAAAAATGACTGCGAAGATAGAAGCGCTCTTTTCTCACCTACGGTAAAATAACCCTATGGAAAATACGATCGACCAATCGATTACCCGTTGTGAGTGGAATCTCAACGATGCCCTCCTGACCCGCTATCATGACGAAGAGTGGGGAGAACCGCTGCACGACGACCGGATGTTGTTTGAATTCCTGGCGTTGGACGGGATGCAGGCCGGACTGAGTTGGAATATCATCTTGCGCAAACGGGAGAATTTCCGCCTGGCGTTCGACAATTTCGATATCGAACGGGTCGCCGGCTACAACGATGCGAAAATTCAGGAACTGCTCGCCAACCCGGGGATCGTCCGCAACAAAGCCAAAATTCACGCCATCATTCACAACGCCAACCGTGTCCTCGCGATCCGGCAGGAATTTGGTACTTTGGATGCGTATTTATGGGGATTCACCGCAGGGGTAACCATCCATAATCGCTGGCAAACCCTATCTGAAATTCCAGCCACCAGCCCGGTTTCCGATGCCATGAGCAAAGATATGGTCGCGCGCGGATTTAAGTTCTGCGGCAGCACGATCTTGTATGCGTTCATGCAGGCTGCCGGGATGGTCAACGACCACATTGTTTCCTGTTATCGTTATCAAGAGCTGC
>CAZRHZ010000245.1:0-2529 GCA_964599995.1 uncultured Anaerolinea sp.
TGTTCATGGGTCACCTCTCTAAGAGTTTTGTTGCAATACTTGTACCATCGCCTGTGATCTTTTCAACACTACAGCCGCTGGCTTCGAGGTTCTTGATCTCAGCGTCGCTAAACGAGGTATCGCTGCCGATCAAGGTTACTCTTTTTGCCAATGCGGCTTCTTGCAGAGAAAAACCGACCGTGGGTTGATGCTCTAGAATGAACGGCCGGACCACATCCAGATGCCAATCAGCCACACCCCACTCGTGAACCGGCAGAAGCAGATAATGCTCGATGGGATGCGATTTTTCAGGAACAACAGAGTTCACCACAGGTGCTTGAACTTCTTCGACCAGCGGGGTGGTCGCCTTGAATTTTTTGACCTGGCCAGACATCACCCTGACCGCCGGAAGGACATTGTCTTCTGATTTGATCCAGGCTTGCGGGTAATCTTGAGACTCGGGTTCAGAGGCCAACAGCCAGAAATTGCAACCCAGGATCAGGGCAGAGGAAGGATCGCTTGGGGCGATCTTGTTCAGGATAGTCTCGACGATCTCGGCGTGGACTTCGGGTGAATAAAAGGAGTTGGGTTGCTTGATGCCAGCACCAAATTGGATGATCGGAAGTTGGTTCAGTCCGAGTGAAGCGGCAATCGATTGCAGCCAGGCATAGTTGTTGAATCCGCGTTGATCCTGAGAATCAGCAGGGGTAAAGTACGGTCTGACACGATTCCAGGTTTCATATGCTCCTTCGCCCCATGAGATCTCATGTCCAAAAGTGTAGGCGTATGAGCCCACGGCCATGTTTTCAAGCAGGGTTTGTTGTCCGCGGCGCTGAAGGGATTGAATGGCGGACTTGAAGAATGACGTGTCCCAATAACTGCCACCCGGCATGAGTGGAGGGAAAACGGGTGTCAAACCAATGCGTAAAGCTTCTTGAGCGAGGGGCAGAAAACGATCAATGAAGCGTTCCACAAGATCCTGATGCGACCAACCAGAAGAGGACCAACTGGAGGCGTCGTTTGGTTTGTCAAAGAAGACAACGTATTGCACACCCCAGCGGCGGTATGCGGTGAGAAGGGTTTTGAGTTCGACTGCTGAGGGGGAATCGGGTAATTGAAGCTGAAAGTGGATGATCGGGTTGATGCGGGCATTTACAAGACCGGTGATGAAGTTCTCGGGGATGGCGCGCACCGGGTCTGAGAGGAGTACAAGCCACGAAGCTGAAAGATTTTGCAATTCAGGCAGCCAGGTTAAAAGATCCTGATTGGAATAATGCAGGGTATCTTGAAAATAATGAAACCCGATTTGGTTCACGCCTGAAGTTGACAGTTGATTTGGCATATTTGTTCCCGACCCGATCGAATAGAGTTCTCTCGAACAGAATGTAGCAAGTTACATGCCATTGTTGAAATTCAAGGCAGAAATCGTCTGCTATAATTCATGGCATGATCCTTGTCACTGGTGGAACCGGCTTTATCGGAAGAAATTTGATCAGAGCGTTGGTGGATTCCGGCGAGCAGGTGCGCATCCTCTTAAAACCCTCGGCCAGCTCTCCCAACTTCCCAAAGGGTATTCCGGTCGAAGTAGCGGTCAGCAGTTTGACCGACAAGCGCGGTGTCAGGGCGGCGTTGAAAGACGTCAGGCAGGTGTTCCATCTGGCGGGGGCAGAGCGGCAGGGCAGTCGGGGGGATCTGAGCCTGGTGGATGTGGAGGGAACCGCCACACTCATGGAAGCCACTAAGGACACCCGGGTGGACAGGGTGTATTTCATGAGCCATCACGGCGCGGCACGCGCGTCCGCTTACCCGGTCTTAAAAGCAAAAGCCATCGCAGAGAACTGGATCATTAACAGCGGTGTGCCTTATACCATCCTCCGCACGGGATCCGTTTTTGGCCCTGGCGATCAGTTTACGGTGCCGCTGGCGCGCCTGATTAAAATGACTCCTTTCATGTTCTTCATGCCCTCCAAAGGTCACGTTCTGCTTCAACCCTTGTGGATCGATGATCTGATCAATGTCCTTATGTTGACCATGGAAGATGCAAAAGCGGTTAACCGGATTTATTCGATTGGCGGAATGGAAGCCATCCCTTACCGGGAGATCGTAAAATTGATCATGCAAAAAACGAGGATAAAGCGAAGCGTGATCCATACCTCTCCGGCGACGCTGCGCATCCTTACCATGTGGCTGGACCAGATCTATCCGAAATTCCCGGTTTCCATATTCTGGCTGGATCATCTGGCTGAAGACCGCACGGCCAATCTGGATAGTCTGCCGCGAGAATTTGGCATCATGCCTGCCAGATTCCACCAGCAATTGGATTATTTACCCTCTGAATTAAATCGAAGGGCATAAGCATTTCCATGACGTTCCATCAAAAACTGTGCGTCCATGCCCATTTTTACCAACCTTCACGCAAGGGGTTGGTGACCGGTTTGATCGCGAATGAACCTGGCGCGTGGCCGTTCAAGAACTGGAATGAACGCATCTATGAGAGTTGCTACAAGCCAAACATCGAGATCGGTAACTTTTCAAAGATCAGTTTCAATA
>CAZRHZ010000246.1:0-2506 GCA_964599995.1 uncultured Anaerolinea sp.
GCCGCCCAGCAACTCGGCACAGAGAAACCACCCTCTTGATGAAGGCATCCATGTCAAGGCTTTTTGCCAAAAAGCTGGGGGAATCGCCGTTCAGGTTCTGATAATAGCGGTGAAGAGAAACATAGTTCACGTTCTCGTAACACTGCTCAAGCATTTCCAGTTCCCATGAGCCAAAGGTGGGCATGTCATATGCGGAAGAACCGCAAGCCACCACTTCGATCGATGGATCGACCCACTTCATGACCTTGGCGGCTTCGTTGGCGGCGCGCCCGTATTCATAAGCCGTTTTTTGCCCGATCTGCCAGGGACCATCCATCTCGTTGCCGAGACACCATAATTTGATGCCCAACGGATCAGCACATCCGTTGCTGCGGCGCAGGTCGCTCCAGTAGCTGCCGCGCGGATGATTGGCGTATTCCACCACGTTGCGCGCCACGTCGGTGCCGCGCGTGCCGAGGTTGATGGCGTACATCACTTGACTGTCCACCTTTTTGGACCAATCGTAAAACTCATGCAGCCCGAACTGATTGCTCTCTGTGGTAAACCAGGCCAGATCCAGGCGTTGCGGGCGTTTCTCTTTAGGGCCGACCGAATCTTCCCAATTGAACCCCGAGACGAAATTCCCGCCCGGATAGCGCACCACGGGCACGCGCAGGCGTTTCACCATCTCGATCACGTCCTGCCTGAAGCCCTGTTCATCCGATTTTGGATTACCCGGGTCGTAGATGCCCCCGTAAACAGCACGCCCAAGATGCTCCACGAACGAGCCAAACAAACGCTCGTCCACCCTGGCAATGGAATAATCCTTGTCCAGAATTAGGGTGGCTTTCAAGCTTTTTGGATCCTGCGAAGAGAGATCGTGAGTCGCCATGGTCAATTATCCTTTTACGCTTCCAGTAGACATACCTTCAATGAAGAATTTTTGTGCACAAAAGAATAATATCATAATGGGTAATACGCTCATCACTGCTCCAGATACTAGCAACGAATAATTATTCCCATAAACTCCCAACAGGCTATTTAACCCGATCGGTAGTGTAAAAAGCTTGGTATCTGTGATCACCAGCATCGGCCACAAGAAATTATTCCACGATGTCATGCCAATAAAGATTCCCATGGCAGCGAATGCAGGTTTCATGATCGGCAAAATGAGTCGCAGGAAAATTCCATACTCGCTGCAGCCGTCGATGCGCCCTGCGTCCACGATCTCTTTGGGAATGCTCTGTAGGTATTGCTTGAAAAAGAAAATCGCGATTGGATGTGCCAGGTAGGGCAAAATAATACCAATATATTTATTGGTCAATTTCATCGCCACGATCTCGCGGTACATCGGCAGCATGATCATCTCAAAGGGTATCATCATCACGATCAAGACACACACGAACAGGAAATTCTTCCCCTTGAAATCGTACATGGCAAAGCCGTATCCTACCCAAGCACTGATCAACAGGGTTAATACAGTCTGAATGATGGTTAAGAGAATACTGTTGGTGAACCAGCGAAAATAATCATGATCCTGACCTGTAAAGAGATACCGATAGTTTTCAAGCGTAAAGGTATCCAGGCTGATCTTCAAATTAAAGCCATCACTGATCACCCTGCCACTATCCTTGAATGAAGTAACCAGAATCGAAGCAAAGGGGATCAAAAATATTCCGCACAGGATGAGAAAGAATAAAACCAGCAATAATCCAGTGACCCTTTTCTCACCAGGTTTATGACCAATTCGTGTTTGAGCGGCCATTCTAGCACTTCTCCTTTCCGATTGTTCCGGTCAAGCGAAGTTGTGACAGATTGACTGCCAGAACTACGACCAGTAGCAATAAACCTGCTGCAGAAGCGAGGCCAAAATGGTTTTGACTGATGCCATTTTGATAAATAAATCCGACAATCGTCAAGCCAATATTTAGGGGTGATGTCTTGCCTGCCCAAATCATCTGACTTTCAACAAACATAGCCAAACCGCCGTAGATACTGATGGTTAACACATAGATGATGGTGGGTTTAAGCATGGGTATGGTCAAATATCTGAAACGCTGCCAGGTGTTTGCGCCATCGATCTCACATGCCTCATAGAGTTCAACCGGGATGCAATTTAATCCGGACAGGAAATAAATGATGTTGATGCCTGTCCAACGCCAACAAGCCAGTGAGACCAACACAGTCATCGCGGGCCACTGTTGACTCACCCATCGGATTTTTTTTAGATCTAGTACATTTACGATAAAACTGTTGATGAGTGCTGAATTCGTTTCATTGAACATGAACCTGAAGGTAAGACCTGCGAGAACCACGCTGCATAAAAGGGGTAGAAAAAGAACCCCCCTAAAAAAAGCACTTCCACGCATCGCCTTGCTGTTAAGCATACAGGCGAAAATTAGTGGAAATGGAATAAGCAAGGCAAGGGTTAATCCGGTATAAACCAAGGTATTTCGAATCGCCGTGGGGAGGGTGGAATTACTGAGCAGCATACGAAAGTTTTCCAGACCGATAAAATGGATCTCTT
>CAZRHZ010000247.1:0-2494 GCA_964599995.1 uncultured Anaerolinea sp.
ACTTCGAGGGTGTTGGCCATGGCGGCCTGAGAGGTGTTGGGGTCGTGTTCGATCTGTTCGAGGATTACGAGATCACGTTCAGTGCAGTTTTCGAGGCTCATGCATCTCCAATATTCAACTGTTGAATTATAAAACCCAACCGTTGGAATGGTCAAGGTGAAGCATTGATCTCCTGCTGGCAAAACCTCGCCCATCAATTGGAGTTGTGTTTGAAAGGCGAAGATCGATCAGGGCGCTGTTTCACAAGCAGACGGACGGTATTCAAAGGTGTTAAGCTCTTTGGCATAGACCTGGTCAGGGAGAAGCTCAATTTCCTGGTGGAAATAATCACGCAGAATGATCCGAAAAGTATTGACAGGGGTGATGGTTGAATAAAGGCTTTCCTGTGCCTGAGAAGGCAAATAGTAAGCAGATAAGATCTTGTTCATATCAAAACCACTGGTGATCACGTGCGCAGCATGATCGCCTTGCAGGATGATGATCGGTGGGTTGGAGGAATTCGCGATCAGGTGATCGATCAATTCCAAGGTCCGTTGGTTGGCATAAGTGATCGCATCATTATAGTAAGGGATGTTATCTTCCGGGTTATAGACATAGCGAAAATTACCATCTGCGTCAAACACATAAGGACCGTGCGGCAGGTTAATGTGGGCATACACAAAGTAGTTGCCATCTTTCTGGGCAAACTCTTTTACTGTGTCAAAAACAAAATTGGTCTGGTTGTACCAATAGGTCGCATAACCCAGCACATCATCCTCGGTATCAGCCATGATCAGCCAATTGGGGATGCCCGAGTAGCGCACTGGATCCTGATCGTACAGCTCGATCAAAACACGGATCAGCGTCGTTTCAAAATACAACCGGGTGAACTGGTCCTGTGAAATCTTGGCCTGTGCAGCGGGATCATTAAGGTAATTCAAGTAAATATCTGAATTGGGAATGTCGTTCTCTGAGGAAAACCCGCGCGTCGTGACAAAGGTATAACCAAAAGCCTTCAAGTCATTGCGGATCTTGTTGTCGATCAGTTGGGCAGTCATACTCAAGTTGTTCGATTCGCTTTTTGAGAGATCAAGGTAATCATAATTTAATGAAGAGGTCATCGACGAGACGGTTCCCCCGTAGTTCGAGTTGGCGCAATCGGCTACATAGAATCCCCGTTGCCGCAGAGCAGAGATGAAGTCTGAATTATCATAGCCCATCAAGTTCAACAAGACATCCTGGCGCGAATAGGCATCCAGCACAATATAGTAGATGTCTGCCAATTGGTCATCGCCTGTTGTTTCCGCGGATACCGTAACCGGGTTGGCCGGTGAACTTGCTGCCTGGAGTGTTTTGCTGGCGTTCAAATTATAGACCCAGATGGAAATAAGGTTGTAGACACAGAAGACAAGGACAATTACGTTCAAGATCACTGTCAAATCAGGTGGGAGTCGCTTGAGCAGCAAAATGGCCGTGATCAAAACAGCAAAAAGGATCACGTAGGCAGCCGCGATTTTCACAAACCCCAGCGACAAGCCGAACAGGCTTTTGCCCTCGACGAGCGAATACATGTGACCGAAAGTGAAAAAAAACAGAAAAAACGCTGACAGCGCCAACCCGGCTTTTGCCTGATTGCGGATCACCAGTAGAAATAAAAGTGAGAAAAATGCCACAAAACAGAGCGTGATCAGCAGCGCTGCCCAAACATCGTGGGTTTTAATCTGACTGACGTTGCTATTCCAAAGGATCAGGAGGGGTAAAAACCCTGTCAGGATTGCATAAAAGGGGAACTTCAACCATTTGTTTAGTGATTTCATAATCGTGGTCCAAATTAGATAATTCTGTGAGGATGGATACCCTCCTGACGGGTACCTAAAAATAATGTTCATTATACTGCGTGATGAAATCACAATCGGGTTGTGGGCTATGGCATCCCCTATGGGAGATTCTGCCTTTTGGCTTCGCTTCAGAGTTCAAAGTGCGTGAAACTCGAGGGTGGAATAATTGAATACCCGGAGCCAAAACCTCGAAAGAAGCGAAAGACTCGAAAAGAAAATCTTTCTCTCGCACCCATGAACCAAAACCGTTCAGGGCAGGAAGTCGTAAAGTTCGCTTTCTTCACTCCGTTCGGGGGTGAACAGAGAAAACCTAAAGCTTTTTTGTACGGGCGACCGGTTGCGATCTTTGCACACCCGAGCGTCGCGCTCTTTGCACCCTGAAGCGAAGCGAAAGGGAAGCGAGAGGGAAGCGAGAGGTGCGGTCGCCCCCTTCTCTTCTCTCACGACCCATTTCGAAAAACATCTCAGGGGCAGGAGCCACAAAGTTCACAAAGAAAACCTTTATAATATGGAAAAAATCGATTCGTATTCGTTTGGATGAAATAGCTAAAACAAAGAATTCGAATATTTTCAAGTAAAAAAGGGAAGCGAAATGAGGTGAAGTGGATTCGTTTCGCAAACGAATCAGAAAGCATGACCAGTTGTTAAAGTGCGAGAGCGATGAAGAAATTTTGTTC
>CAZRHZ010000248.1:0-2490 GCA_964599995.1 uncultured Anaerolinea sp.
GGTGTCGTTGGTGAGCGCCAGGGTCAAGCAGCCCTGCTTCTGCCCCTCGGCCAGCACGCTGACGATATCCGGCGACTGGCCGGATTGCGAGATGCCGATCACCAGGGCATCTTTAAGCCGCGGCGGGGTATGGTAATAGGTAAAGAGCGAAGGCGTGGCCAGAGCCAGAGGCAGCCCATTAACCCCTCCCAGCAAATAGTTGGCGTAACGCCCGGCGTTGTCGGATGTGCCGCGCGCGGCCAAAAAGACGAACTGCACGTCCCGCTTGCGAATCTCCTCCGCAGCACGTTCCACCGCTCCGCGCTGGGTGGCCAACAGCTGGCGCAGGCGTTCGGGTTGTTCGCGAATCTCGGAATGAAGGGTCATATGTCCTCACCTTTCTCAATATTGATCATAACATGAGTTCGTTTTTCATGAATTGAAGAACGGTATACAGCACTTCTCGATTGTTGATCGGTAGATATGGAAATAATTCTCTTAACAAAGTACACTTAATCTGAAAACCATGGAGGTCCATTTATGAAGATCGCAGTCATTGGGGGCGGTTCCACTTATACCCCCGAACTCGTCATGGGGTTCTTTACCCGCATCAAGGAACTGCCCGTCAGCGAACTGTGGCTGATGGATATCGATGAAGAACGCCTGAACATCGTGGGCGGTTTCGCCCAGCGCATGGTGGCCGCCAAAGGCTCGCCTTTTGAAGTGATCTTGAGCACCAACCAGCGTGAAGCCGTGAGCGGCGCAACCTATGTCACCACGCAACTGCGTGTGGGTCAGATGGCCGCGCGCCGCGAGGATGAATATCTGGGGCTGCGTCACAATCTGATCGGCCAGGAGACCACCGGCATCGGCGGCATGGCCAAAGCCCTGCGCACCATCCCGGTCATCGTGGATTTGGCAGAGGATATGGCCGAACTGGCACCCGGCGCGCTGCTGGCCAACTTCACCAACCCTTCCGGTCTGGTGACCCAGGCGCTGGCCATGTACGTGCCCGAAGTGAGTACGGTGGGTGTGTGCAACGTGGCCATTGGGGTAAAGATGCGCGTGCTGGAGTCGTTGGAGAAGAAACTGGGCAGAATGGTCGATCCGCGCGATTGCGAATTGAACACGCTTGGGCTGAATCACCTCACCTGGCACCGCGGATTCAAATATCAGGGACAGGAGATCTGGCCGCAGGTCATCGAAGAGTACATTGAGGACCAGAAGAAAGAAGCAGAGCCCGAATTCCCCGTGGAATTGATCGAAACCCTGCGCATGATCCCGAATTATTACCTGAAATACTACTACGACACGGCGCACAAGCTTGAGGAGCAGAAAAAATGGCCACCCTCACGCGCTGAAGAAGTGATGGAACTCGAGAATAACCTGCTGCGGGATTACGCCGATCCGAAGATGGTGGAACCGCCCGCGGAGCTGATGCAACGCGGTGGTGCGTACTATTCGACAGCCGCCACCCAACTGCTCGCCTCGCACTACAACAACCTGGGCGAGACGCACGTGGTGAACGTGCCGCAGCGCGGCGCGGTGGCCGGCTGGCCGGAGGATTGGGTGCTCGAGATGCCCTGCAAGGTGGATGGAGAAGGTGTGCATCCCCTACCCGCGGAACCGCTGCCCGAGGTGTGCGCGGGCCTGATCGCGCAGGTCAAAGCCTATGAGATACTGACCGCCCAGGCCGCCATGACGGGCGACCGTGACCTGCTTTACCAGGCCATGCTGGCTCACCCGCTCGGACCAAGCATGGATCAGATAAAACCCGTGATGCTTGACCTGCTGACCACACATAAAAAATATCTGCCGACCTTTTGGAATTAACGAGGACGCATGACTCATTATTATCTCGGTGCTGATCTGGGCGCCACCAAGACACACGTACTCATCGCGGATGAAATGGGGCAGTTTTTGGGGTTTGGAGAAAGCGGCCCGGGCAACCACGAATCCGTTGGTTACGATGGGTTCAGAGACAACCTGAAGCAGGCCGTCAAACAGGCTTTACAGGAGGCGGGTTTGCAACCCGGCCAGATCAGCGGTTCGGGATTTGGCATCGCCGGGTACGACTGGCCGTCGGAACGCCAAGCCACACAAGCCGTGCTGGATACGCTCAAGCTGGGCGGCCAGCTCAAATTCGTGAACGACGCGGAACTCGGCCTGCTGGTCGGCTCTCCGCGCGGATGGGGCGTGACGGTGGTTTCGGGTACCGGCTGCAACTGCTGCGGCTGGGACGAGACCCGTTCACGCTTTGGGCGTGTCACCGGCGCGGGTGTCTCATGCGGCGAATTCGCCGGCGCGGGCGAGTTAATGTTCATGGTCTCACGCACATTAGCCTACGAATGGACCGGCCGGGGACCGGTCACCGCCCTCTCGAAGGTGCTAGTGGAAAAACACGGCGCAAAAGACTTGGGTGAGCTGCTGCAAAACTTTCTCACGGGGGTTTGGGGGGTGAACCCCGCCGACGCGCGCATCGTCTTTCAGGTGGCCGCGGAAGGCGACCCG
>CAZRHZ010000249.1:0-2490 GCA_964599995.1 uncultured Anaerolinea sp.
AGCAGCCAGGATGTGAGCGTCATGCTGCTCGGATGGCAGTCAGATGGTGATTACTTGGTTTACTTCAAATTCCCGCAGGGGGTACCCGGATTGAAAGTTGCTGTTCCAGGGCAGAGCGGACCGTGGAATTATCAGGCTGAGTTTGGTTTTCAATATGAAACGGTGGCCTGCAATGTGGAAAGCTTTGATGATCGTCTCTTTTGTCAATTTGAAAGAATGTCTCAATTTCCAGGCTCTTCTCTTCCCGTTACCTTGCGGCTGGGCGATTGTGAGGTCTATTCCAGCATGATCATCGTCCCGTCGCAAGAATTGATCGTTGTTGAACCTCCTGAATCTGAGGATGTTGACGAACCGGAAGCGCCAGTTTGCAACTATTCCGATACCGAAGAACAGTGTAAATGCCTGTACCCTGATATCTACGATTGGTGTCCTTGCGCGGGAGGTACCGTTTTGTGGGAACCATGCCCGAGTGATGATCCAGGTTGTACTTCTGAATGGTGTTGGTTTCACTAAACCTAATATATTAGGCAACATATGATTTGTGATCATTGCAACCGTAACGTACCTGAAACAGCCAAAGTATGCGGCTATTGCGGTCACAAACTGAACCAGGTAGAGCCTTCAACCAGCCCGCCAGAAAAAGCCAGCGCAGCGCCCAAAAAGAAACCCAGGCGCGCCCTGTGGATCGCGCTTGGCATCTTTGGTGGCATGCTTGTGTTCATCAGTCTCTCGATCATTGCCCACAATCAGTCATCCGCTGCGCTTTCTCCCATAAATGACAGTCTCAGCCTAACCGAACAGGGAAATCCTGTGCAAAAGACAACCGATGGGCTGGTCATCGAGATCGATCCTGACCTGCTGAATAATATCCTCATCGAAACCACCGGGACGCTGGAACTTGACATGGTGGAACCTTTCGACGGCTCATTTGAACACGAATGGAGCACCTCTGACAATGTAAGTTTCGTTGAGAAGGATGGCGGGATTCTTAAAGTGCCGGGCATCAGCGGTTATCAGGCTTTCTTCTGTTCAACCGAATTCGGGCAAAACCGGGGCGTCTTGACCAAATTTAAAATGAGCGGCTCCAAATGGGTGATGGAGGTTTTTATCCAACAAAATCGCTGGAACACGCTAAACTATAAACGTTTCGGTGGAGCGATCTATGATTCAGATCACCTGGTGACCAACACCTGGCTTGGTCTGGAGGGCTCGCGTGCCAATCGCGAGATGGAGGGCAATCTACGATTCTCCCCGGGGCAATGGTACGGCTTATTCATCGGCATGGATTCAAACGGGAAATTCATCCTTTTGGTCTGGAACCTTGCAAAACCGGACGAGTATTCGATCTACCGTTTCGAAAATGGACAAGATTGGGCCGGCGGCTTGTGGAATGCGTGTTTCAAGGTAGCTGATGGCACACTCTATCTGGATGACTTCAGTTTGGTCTCTTTTTCGCAAAACCTGCAATAAGGTGCTTGAACCAGAAGAGAGTGATCCACCCTGGAGTGGGTCGGAACATGTAGAGAATGCGGCTCGTAGCGGTTCAACCTAAACCGAAATTTTTTCATTTTTTTGGAGGCGTCGATGAAATGCATGAATTGTGGCCAGGATGTTCCTGACACCGCCAAAGTGTGCGGTTATTGCGGTCATAAGCTGATCGAAGTCGAAGCCGCAACGGCTCCCTCTGAAAAGAGCAACCCTTCACCAAAAATGAAACCCCGGCGCAGTTTGTGGATCGGCCTTGGGGTTCTGGGAGTGATCCTGATCCTCATCGTCCTCTCGATCGTCGCCCATAATCAGCAACCCGCCGCAACACTCCCCATGATTGCCGAAACCACAGAGCCAGGCACAGTCAGCCCTGCCCAGACCGAAGAGCCCGTCATTGAAATGACCGAACCCGTTCAGGTGACCGATCCATTGCTGCAAAATGACCTGCTCAGGCAAACCGTCGGCACACTCAACGTTCTGCTCACCGAACAATTCAACAGTCTGACCGAACATGAGTGGTATTACGCAGACGCGGTCAACCTGGTCAATGAAGATGGAGGTATCCTTGAAATACCTGGCTCAAGCTCACCCCTTGGATATTTCTGTGCTCCAGAATTTGAACTGCCCCGGGGCGTCTTGACCAGGATCAAAGTAAAAGATGCCCCGTATATCGCGGAATTATTCATCTTCAAAAATCAATGGGATTCGCCAGAATACAAACGTTTTGGAGGTGCGTTATTTCAAAGCGACCAGGTCGAGACAACGATTTGGGAAGGCACGGATGACGCCCAGTCTCATCAACCCATGGAAGGCAGCCTGGTGCTCGCTGAAGATCACTGGTACGGCTTTTTCGTCGGCAGCAATGGCAGCGGACGCTTTCATTTCATGATCTGGGATCTCGAAGATCCGCATCAATTTTCACGCCTTACCGTCGATAAAGGTCAAGACTGGACCGGAGGGTTATGGATCGCTTGCTTCCAGGCGATTTCGGGCACTTTATAC
>CAZRHZ010000250.1:0-2458 GCA_964599995.1 uncultured Anaerolinea sp.
CGATGGAAGCGGTGGTTTCGTTCATGGTGCGCAGTTCAGGGGTCAGATCGTAATTTAGACCCAGGGGGAAAAACTCGAGGTAATTATGGGTCCATTCGTGCGTGATCGTGCCAATGATCCACGGCAGGTTGGAAGAACGCATCACCATGGTCGGATAGATGCCGATGCCGCCAACGTCCACCACCAGGGCTGACCCGCCCGTGGCGATTTCAATTTGATTTTCAAGGCTGGCGATCTGCTCAAGGGTCAGATCTGCCAGCAGCGAGATATTGGCGTCCTGCTGAATCTGGTCGCGGGGAGAGACGATCAACGCTTTGGGTAAAGGTGTCGTGTGAAACAGAACTGGTGGCACAGCGCTACCCAGGCTCACGATGCCTTCAGAAACCAGAACTGCGTTCACCTGTTTCTGCAAGATATCTTCAGCCAGGGGAGTCAGACTGGTCAATTCTTTCTGCAATTCTTGTTGACGCGCCAGCTTGGTTTGAGCGTAGACCTCTGGATCCGCAATGGCCGGATTTGAATATACCTGTTGTAACTGAGCTTGAAGCCTTTCAAGTTCACTCGTCAAGTTGAAATACTGCACTACCAGAGTGTGCTGTTGATCAGGGGTCAAGCGCTGCGCTGGCAGCACTCCGGTTTGAGCCAGTTTTACCGCGAAAGCGTTCAAGTCCCAGCTGAAATAATCAAAACTGATACCGCCGGCGATCAAGCGCGCTTTTTCTTTCGTGGTTAAAAATACGGGTGTAGAAAGAGTCAAGAGGGTCGCCAGGATAAGGAAAAGTAGAGTCTGACGCCATATTTTCGTGAATGTCATAAGTAAAATTATACCGCCCTGCGCTAAAGATAGCCTTTTCAGAGCAGGACGCAAATATTAGCGTTGTATTAGAGTGGCTATGAAAAATCTGGACAGCACCCCCGCACCGTAGTATAGTTCCATCTCGAACTAAACGTTTCTTTCTTATTGAACTGATTTTTGGGTTTATGCTAGTGAAAATTTACTCCTATAGGATGCGAACCATGAAAAAGATCTCCCGCTCGAAAATTATCACCTGGTCTATCATACTCCTGGTCGTGCTGGCAGTTGTGGCTGTGGTCGTTGTGAACAGTATCAACGCCAGAAAAACCGCCAATGCCGATCTGCAGACCGCAACCCTTGAAAAAGGCGATCTGACCGCCATCGTTGGCGCAACGGGGACGGTACGCGCCAACCAGTCAGCCATCCTTTCCTGGCAGACCAGCGGCCGTATCGAAGCCATCAAAGTCACAACTGGTGACGTGGTTGCCATAAATGAGGAGCTGGCTTCTCTGGCTCAATCCACTCTCTCACAATCCATTATCCTTGCCCGCTCTGATCTGGTAACGGCCCAACGCAATCTCGATGATCTGCTGAACTCCACTTCCGCCACCGCCCAGGCGCAGTTGAATCTCGCCAACGCCCAGGAGGAGTACGACAAAGTCCGCTGGTATGCCGTCTATCCGGGCACTGCGCGTGAAACCAACCAAAACGTGATTGATGCGGCACAAGCCGCAGTGGTACTGGCTCAAGACAAAGTGGAAAAGGCTGAAGATAATTATGAGAATTTAAAAAATGAAGATGATGACGATCCATTTAAAGCCTCAGCCCTCAATGCGCTCGCCAACGCCAGAAAAGAGCTGGATCAAGCCAAACTAAACCTTCAACATTACACCGGTGTTCCAAATGAGCAAGAAGTCTCCATTTCACAGGCGGAGATCGCTGTGGCTTTGGCCACCATGGAAGACGCCCAGCGTGAATGGGATCGTTTGAAAGACGGTCCCGATGCGGCAGACATCGAAGCGGCGCAGGCGCGCGTGGAGGCCATTGAGGCCACCATTAATATGGCGAAATTGACCGCTCCCTTTTCGGGCACCATCACCCAGGCCGAGGGTATGGTGGGCGATCTCGTCAGCCCGGGCTCTAACGCCTTCAGGATCGACGACTTGACCAAAATGTTCGTGGATGTTTACGTGCCTGAAGTGGATATCAACCGCATCAAGGTTGGTCAGGAGGTCACGCTGACCTTCGACGCCATCAGCTTGGTGGAATATCAAGGCCGGGTGACTGAAGTAGCCCAGGTGGGTACCACCAGTGCGGGCTCTGTCGATTTCAAAGTGACACTTGAGGTTCTCAATCCTGACGAACAGGTCAAACCCGGAATGACCGCAGCGGTCAATATTGTGGTAAGCAACGTCAAAGATGCCCTGATCGTTCCCAACCGGGCGGTCCGATCTGTGGATGGACAGTTCGTGGTTTACATTTTGAAGAATGACATCCCCACCAAGGTGGAAATTGTGATCGGGTCCTCCTCCGATACTTACAGTGAAGTACTATCGGGTGATATCCAGGTTGGCGACACCATCATCCTGAACCCCAGCACCAGCCTGACCGACATGATGAGCAGCATGGGTGGCGGACCATTTTAGGAAAGCCATGAGCGAT
>CAZRHZ010000251.1:0-2443 GCA_964599995.1 uncultured Anaerolinea sp.
TGTTTTGCCAGCGAACCCAGCGTCTCATACGTTCCCTGGAGGATGCCCTGCGTTCCAATGTAGATCCACGAACCGGCCGTCATCTGGCCGTACATGATCAACCCTTTGGCAGCCAGATCATCGAAATGAGCCTGGGTGGCCCAATGGGGAACCAGGTTTGAATTGGCGATCAATACGCGTGGAGCATCCTTATGGCTTTTAAAAATAGCGACCGGTTTTCCGGACTGCACCAGTAAAGTCTCGTCCACTTCAAGATTGCGCAATGAATCAAGAATAGCATCGAAAGCTTCCCAACTGCGGGCAGCCTGCCCGCGGCCGCCGTAGACCACCAGATCCTGCGGTCTTTCCGCCACTTCTGGATCCAGGTTGTTCTGGATCATGCGGTAAACCGCTTCGATCTGCCAATTTTTACATGTAAGTTGAGTCCCACGGGGAGCCCGTACCGTTCGAGGAGCCGACATTTTGCCTCCAGGCGAGTAATTTTGGTATGTTACGTGATTTATTATACGCTGGATTCTCTGGATGAAAATCACTCCCCGATCACGCGTATCGACACCAAACCGATCCCCCGCGCATATTCAAGTAGTTCGGTATGATCTGGATGAAAAGAACAGCCGTCTGCTTTTAGAATCAAGCCAACCATCAATGGATGTTTGCGGAGACGATATTCCAAAAATTCAGCGATCTCTTCCTCTCCGGTGATCACTTCCGCGATTCCGTTTGTCTTTTTATCGCTGATTTCAATGGTTACCTGCGGATTGGCCAGGATATTACGGTACCAATCGCATTTCTTTCCCTGGCCGGCCCCAATATAATATTTGCCATCAATTTTCTCGTATTGAACTGCGACCGTGTGTGGATTTCCGGTTTTCCTGCCGATGGTGGTTAACAAAAGGATCATCCGCCAGGCAGTCTTTCCCATGAATGTTGTCCGATAACGTTTCACCATCAGTTCATTGGATGGAGCTTTCATTATTCCTCCGAAAACTTTCTCTTTCAGTATACATGGAGAAGCAGAGATAAGGGTATGCGACAACCAGCTTGTTTGATCATGCTATAATCCCACCTGGAGGGAAAGATGCCGATCAAAGTTGGAATGGAAAATAACACTGAGAACCGATCGATCGCCTGGGTGCTGGATTTTCCGGGTTGTTTCGCCTATGGCTCAAACGAAACCGAGGCATTGATCCGTGTTCCGCAGGCTCTTATCGCCTTTAAAAATTGGCTTGATGGATATACATCAACTTCCTGGCTGAAAGATCTCGGGGATTTTGATATCCGCCTCACGGAAGCCTTTGAATGTTACTCGATCGACGCGGATTTGCAGCCGGATCCAAAAGGGGATTATGAAGTGAACGCCTGGTTCCACCATGACTGGCTGCCGCTCACTGCAACGGACATCGAACAAGGGTTGCAGGTGATCGAATGGGCGCATAACGACCTGCGGGAAATGGTAGCGGCTTTGACTGACGCACAGCTCGATCAAACCTTCCCCGGCGAGCGCTGGAGCGTCCGCGGAATTTTGGGTCACGTGGCCAACGCCGAGTGGTGGTACCTGGATCGCCTCTCGCTCGCAGATGGGAAAAGGGAAGAGTTGCCGGACGCCGTCCTTCCCCGCATGCAAGCCACTCTCGATAACTTGCAGCGTGAATTACCAAAATTGACCAGTGTAAATGACGTTCGCGGCCGACGCGGTGAGCTTTGGTCGCCACGCAAGATTTTGCGGCGATCCTGCTGGCACGCGCTAGATCATGCACAGCATATTCACAAGCTCATCACCCAACTTTAACAAATAACGCTCCAGTTTTTACTGGAGCGTTTTCATGAATAATTATCAGCTTACTTGGTCTTGGTGCTGACACCGGGCAGGCTGATTGCCAGGAACAATATGCCTATGAGGCTGACAACTAAATAGATTTCGAATGCCATGTTTCACCTCTCCACGAATAAAAGCATTCTTTTCTTTGTGTATACAACACCACAACATAGAAAAGTATTCGTTTTATATATATGTAATACGTCACAGGTAAATGAAAAGTTCCAGCAGGTTTTGGATACTCCTGCTGGAACCCGTTTCGGATTTTTGATTACTTTACCAAATCCCTTCAATTTTTGTCCCACACACCGGGCAATACCCGCTGTCTGAGAGATGATCCTCGGTCACCCAGTATCCCCGCCGTTTGATGAGTAGTTTATTGCACTTCGGACAATACGTGTCTTCCAGCGATCCCACGCGTCCAGGTAAATTGCCCGCATACACATAACGCAACCCGGCTTCCTGTCCAATCTCGGCGGCTTTCTGCAACGTATCTGGAGAAGTGGGCGGAGCGTCGTTCATCTGATAATCCGGATGATACGCCGTCACATGCCAGGGGATATCGTTCGAGACCGAACAGAGGAATCGGCTGGTTTCCCAAAGTTCATCGGTGGAATCGTTAAAACC
>CAZRHZ010000252.1:0-2442 GCA_964599995.1 uncultured Anaerolinea sp.
ACCTGGCCTGGTGGGTGCTGGCTGGCATCGTGGTGGGCACCCTGCTGGTCTACATTGTCAGCCTGGTGCGTTACGAGCAATTGTATTGATCCTGAAAAGCGATTCGGCGTAGGGTGGGTTCGCAAGAACCCACCATTCACGTGATTTTTGCTGTATACCTGGTTTTTTCGAAAACTCCTTAACTTTCCAAATCCAACTACAACAAAATTAAAAGTGACCTATCTTTTTTACCCCTCAAAGGATAGTATACATAGATGTGTTCATCTCCAATGACCTGAAACGACACAAAGGGGATCAAATCCATGACAAAAAAGGTGGGTTCCACGTCAGTAAAATCGCTGATGGATGAACAGGGTGCGATCGCATCACTTAAAAATGGGAATACATCCGGGTTAGCCGTGTTGGTGCGTCTCCACCAGGTGAAGGCAGTGCATGCCGCGCTGTTGATCGTCAACGATCGCGGCATGGCAGAAGAGATCGTGCAAGAGGCTTTCTTGCGAGCCTATTGCACGATCGCACAATTCGATGACCGGCGTCCGTTCGGCCCCTGGTTCTTGCGCAGCGTGATCCATGCCTCTCTCAAAACCGCAGCAAAACAAAAACGCGAACGATCCATTGAAGAAGCGCAGGACCTGAATGCATACACCTCCTGGTTGACCGACCCGAGTCTGACCCCGCAGGAGATCATGGAATCCGCAGAACAACGCGACGCCATCTGGCAAGCCTTGATGAAGCTGACCCCCCAGCAGCGGGCTGCAATCGTGTTGCGTTACTTTCTGGAGGAGGGCGAAAGCGAGATGATCCAGCATCTGGATCGTCCCTTGACCACTATCAAATGGTGGCTCTACTCCGCACGGCAGCGCTTGCGCAAGGAATTGGCTCCATCCATTCGAAGGGAAGTTGAAAGGCAGGAGGTCGAAAATGAATAAGCTGGAAGTTCGCCGTGTATTGAATGGTTTGACTGAGCAGCATGCGCCGGCTTCCACCATCGACCTGTGGCCTGCTCTCCAAACCCGTGTGCAAGCAGCTTCTACTCATCAGAAATCTCTATCGAGGCACAGATGGTTGAAACCCGCTTTTATCCTGGCCGTATTATTGGGGGTTTTGACCATTTTTCTCAGCCTTCCTCCCGGCAGCAGCGTGGCGCAGCAGATCATTCATTTATTCAGCCGTACATATACAAACACCATGCCTCTCTCCTCGAAGGCCCCTGCAGTAACAGGTGGGGGGACAGTCTTCTCTTCGACAACCCCTTACACCAATAAAGACAAGGCGGTTTTCGAAGAGGAGTGTGGATCTTATCGTTACGCGCACTGTTCCATTGATGAGATTCGGAGTCTGGTGGATTTTCCCGTTTTTGCGCTTCCTGAGGAACCTGAAAACCTTCATTTCAAAGGTGCCACTGGTGGTCCTGATTCTTTGACTCTATTTTATGGAGATCATCCCGTCTACGGACACATATGGATCACGGAACAACCCAGTTCCTCCGCGGACCAGCCGCTTGCTGTCATCGTTGGTGCAGACGCAGATATCCAGCAGGTGATGATCGATGAGGTGAGCGCTGAATACGTGGCAGGGGGTTATGTTGGTGTTCCTGGCAGCGCACCGGTTTGGGACTCTTATAAGCCAACCAGAACCCTGCGCTGGGTGGATCACGATGTGTTGATCACTTTGGTTCATGATTGCGGCTGGCCTGATTTTAGCCGTTATGAGTTGGTGAAATTAGCCACGTCTCTTACCAATGAACCGGTGGGCGAGAGTGGGATCCCTGCGGTGGATCGACGCGCGAATAATGTTACCGTGTCAGACGACGTAAGGGCGAGATTTCCGCTGACCCTCGCTGAAGCCGAGGAATTGGCCGGGTTCAAACTCTTAACCCCAACCGGCCTTCCAACTCCCTCCTATTTTATCGGAGCACGTTATGATCAAGCCACCAAAATTGTGTCCTCCTACTACTATTACATCGATCCTTCTCTTGTCGGTAACTACATTGTTGCCGTAGTCAGTCAAGAATTGATCGCCAGTGAGGAGGAGTGTGAACTGTGTGGGTTTGTCCGGGGTGAGTTTTACCTAAATGCTCCTTCAAATCTGATCGGTATCGATGCCAAACTTGATATCGTTCAGGTGGGAGATTATCAGGGCTTATACGTGGATGAAGGTTGGAGAAATTGGCAATGGAGATATGATGCCTTACAAAAAAGACTTCGTTTTCAGACGGAAACCATCGCTGTTGAGGTTACCGCCATTCAGTTGGATTGGTCAAAAAGCGATGTCGTTGACTTTGCCGCGAGTTTGAAGTAGGTTTTAAACCAGAAATATCAAAATTCTGGTAGGGGCAGGTTCAAAACCTGCCCCGTTCTATTTGAAAGTGTAGAACTGTTTTCTATTCCGCGAATTGCCGGTGATACAGCGCCGCGTAAACCCCGTCCTGCGCCAATAACT
>CAZRHZ010000253.1:0-2407 GCA_964599995.1 uncultured Anaerolinea sp.
ATTTGCTCACGGAATCGATCTTGGCGGTTCGAAGAAAATGCATCACTTTGGTGCGGATGTCGGGTGTTTCCGCGAGGAAGGAGTGGTTTTCGCAGCGGATTTTGACCGATACTTGCTGGTGTACTGACAGCGAAACAGGTTCAACTAATGTGGTGCGGGTCTCGGGATCGTAGCTGAAATCAAGTTTAATGGGGCTGCCATCGATTTCACCCGTGACGCTATCGGGCTTGCCAACTCCGCGAAAATGGATGCGGTATTCCCGTTTTTGCGGGATGGCTTGTGTTTCTCCCCTGGCGGGTGAGATCGTGATCCCGATGGAACGCTCGGTGCTGCGGGACGAGAACTCGGTGGTGCATCCGCCGCTTTGCAGGTATTGCTGCGAACTCCCATCATCTTCGTAGAGCGTAAACTGGCCATCCGCGCCGGGGAAGACCAGCAGGTCGAAGGCTTTCGGGTTGGCGGTGCCGTTCTGGCTGCGCTCAGCGTTGAGTGGGATGATGCTGCCAGCCCTGGCGAAAAGGGGAATGTCTGCGATATCATAATGTCCGATTTGCCAGCCTGAAGCGGAATGGGGAACTCCTGTGAAAAAGTCGAACCATTCGCCAGGTGGGAACCAGATCGCGCGTCTGGCTTGACGGGTATCTGAGTCCATGGGCGAGGTGATGGGTGCTGCCATCAGGCCGCTGCCGAACAGGTATTGGTTGTCGGTGAGCGCCGCGGATTCTTCCCCCGGCCAATCGTAATAAAGGGGAGTGATCAGGGGCAGCCCTTGCTGTTCGTTTCGTCTGGCCATGCTGTACAGGTAGGGCACCAGAGCGTGCCGCAACTGCATGGCGGAACGCGTCAGATCGAGGGTCTGCGCGTCGAATCCCCATGGGTGGCGCTGGATGAAAGGGTCTTTGGTGCAGTGCAAACGGAAGATCGGGCTGAGTAAACCGAACTGCACCCAACGGGTATATAGTTCCGCGTCTTCCATGCCACGCATGTGACCGCCAATATCGTGGCTCCACCAGCCGTACGCGCTGTTGGCCGCGGTGGCGGTGAACCAGGGTTGAAAAGCCAGCGACTGCCAGGTGATGACCGTGTCGCCTGAGAAACCGATCGGATATCGGTGGTTACCCGGGCCTCCCCAACGTGAAAAGATAATCGGGCGTTTGGCCGCGTCATGCGCGAGATCGTAGAAATGCAGGTGGTTCAACCACCACAGGGGATCAAGGCCGGGCAGCTTGCTTAAATCTCCCTGCTGCCAATCCAACCACCAGAAATCGACCCCTTGGGCTTCGAGTGGGTGCAGAACCTGATCGAAATAGACACGCATGATATTTGGATCGGCGATATCGAAGGGGATGGGCTTTTGTTCAGTCGGGTCCAGCCCCAGAACCTGGCAGGCCGTCGGGTATTGGTCTTCGTGCGGGTGGATGCCCTCAGCGGGGTGAAGGTTGAGGGCGGTGATCAGGTTTTGTTCGTGCAGCCAGTGGATCAGTTCCTGTGGGTCGGGGAAGAGATCGCGGTTCCACGAAAACCCGGTCCACCCTGAGCACTGGTTACCGGTCTTGGTGATGTGCCAGTCCATGTCGATGATGAACGTGGAAAGAGGGATCCTTTCCTGTTGAAAACGTTCGACCAAGTGCAGGATGTCTTCTTGTGTATATTCCCAATAACGGGACCACCAGTTGCCGAGAAAAGCACGTGGCAGCAGCGGAGGAAACCCTGAGATCTTCTGATAATCCTGCAGGGCGGCTTTGTAATCTGAAGCGGATATGAGAAAATATAGATCACGATAGCCTTTTTCATCTGGTCGGGGTTCGAGCCATCCGTCAGCATTGAAAACGAGGCTATTGGTGTCTTCGATCTGAACCCAACCATTTTTTGAGATGAATCCGGGTTGCAGGCGGATGAATCCATTGGTTTCGTCCAGGGTGCGTGTGGTGCCTGCAAAACGTCCCGGATTGGGAGTGTCGATGTGAACGATACGCCCGTTTTCTTTTACCTTGATCGAAGGAGAAGTGTGAAAATCACCCTTCTTTGAATCAAGATAGGATAACTGGAAGTATTGCGTATCAATGG
The DNA here is from genome assembly GCA_964599995.1 of uncultured Anaerolinea sp. Classification (GTDB taxonomy): domain Bacteria; phylum Chloroflexota; class Anaerolineae; order Anaerolineales; family Anaerolineaceae; genus UBA6107. The sequence goes on from CAZRHZ010000253.1 coordinate 2,068, forward strand.
ATAGAGCAGCGCTGTTATAATTAATCTCAGCTTCTGGCAAGGGTTGATTGCGATTCCAGAAAGCCTGCGAAGGACGATCCTCAAATTGACCCGAAGGGCTGATTTCCATGCGGACGAAACGGGAAGTCAATAAAGTGACTCTCATTTTCGTGAAGGTGAAAACTGCCTGAGGGTTAGGAGACGAAGCGGATAGGGGAGGGATAAAGAAATTTTGTTTATTCATACTCAACTCCAAAAGAGGGTATTGACATTTGAAAAAAAGACCCTATAATAAAAACATAATTCATTCACTAAACGAAGTAATTATACCATGACTCATATTCCACGCGGCAACCGCGAC
>CAZRHZ010000254.1:0-2395 GCA_964599995.1 uncultured Anaerolinea sp.
ACTACGGCATCGCGGGATATTACGCCATGATGGCGCTGCCCCATGACATGATCGGTGTCAGCCTGACCAATTCAGGCCCGTTGGTTGCTCCCACGCATGGAAAGAAGGCCATGCTGGGCACCAACCCGATCGCGGTGGCGGCCCCCGCCCTGCAGCAACGCCCATTCGTGCTGGATATGGCCACCAGCATTGTGCCCATCGGACGCATCACCGTGTACCAGAAGGAAGGCAAACCGATCCCGGCCGGCTGGGGCGTGGATAGCAGCGGTGCGGTGACCGAGGACCCCGGCAAGGTCAAGGAAGGCGGCGCGCTGATGCCGCTGGGCGGCACCGAGATCATGCGCGGATACAAAGGCTACGGCCTGGCGCTGCTGGTGGATATCTTCTCGGGCGTGCTCTCGGGAGCCGGTTTCGGTGAAAAAGTGGCCGGTTCCTCGGCCGGTTCGACCTCGGGCATCGGGCATTTCTTCGCGGCGATCAAGATCGAAGTCTTTAGAGATCTGACAGCCTTCAAGCAGGACATGGATGAAATGATCAGTGAGTTGAAAAACTCCCCCAAGGCAGATGGCGAAGAACGCATCTACATCCACGGCGAAAAGGAATTTGAAAAAGCGGAACTAGCCGCCAAAGAAGGCGTGCGGCTTTCAGAAGTAACGGTGAACGGCTTGAAGCAAACCGGCCATGAAGACGGCGTGGAGTTCGACCTGACCCCCTTGAAAGTCAAGTAAGCAATAATTGAATGTCTACTGCATTATTCCGAATTCCAGAAAAGAATTCGGAATAATGCTTATATCGCGTTATTTTTGCAGTAAGATGCAAACCTCGTCACCTGCCAGGTGCAGCCAACCCTTCTCGATGCGGGGCAGGTCCTCACGCTTGTTGGAAAGCAGCAGTTCCCAATTGGCGTTCTCAAGGCGCGGTCCAAGCGCCATTTTGATCTTGCGCTTGCCGAAATTCAACGCCACCAATATCGTTTGATGGTCATCCTGGCGCAGGTAACCCAACACCTGCTGCGGATCATAGGTCAAGGGCACGAACATGCCTTTCTGCAGGGCGCTATTCTGACGGCGCACGGTCAGCAACTTCTTGTAGAAATTGAAGAGTGAACGAGAGTCAGTTTTTTGCGCTTCGACGTTGCGTTTCACAAAATTGGGGTGCACCTTCACCCAGGGTTTGGCCGCCGAGAACCCGGCGTTGGGCTGCGCGGACCACTGCAATGGCGAGCGGCAGGCATCGCGGATGTGCATGAACGGCCAATAATGCAAACCAAGTGGATCCTGGATCTCGCTGCGGCGGATCTTGGTGTCGCGCATGCCGATCTCTTCACCCGCGTAAAGGAAAGGCGTGCCACGCAGGGTGAGCAGCATACCTGCCGCGACCTTGAGGCGTTCATCGTTTTCGGGGGCGTGATAACGGGTGGCGGAACGCACGGTGTCGTGATTGTTCAACACGTAATTTGGCCAGGAATCTTCAGATAGGAGTGCCTCCCAATCCAGGATGGACTTGAGGAAACGACCCGGGTTCCAGGGATTGCCAGTGAATGAGAAATTGAAGGCAGCGTGCAGCTTCTTGGGGCCGATGTATTTGGCAGCCACCTCCCCGCCAAACAGGAAGGTCTCTCCCACCACGTAACGCTCGGGGTAGCTGTCGAGAATAGAGCGAATTTCTTCGACCACGCCCATCATCTCGGGACGGTCGGTGTCATAGATGTGCTGCTGCATGTCAAAAGGACGCCGGCCCAGTTTGTAGGGGTTACTGCGGAACTCGGCGTCTTTGAAATAACCATTGAACACATCCAGCCTGAAGCCGTCCACACCGCGGTCGGACCAGAAGCGGAAGATGGACATCATCTCGGCGCGCACTTCGGGGTTGCGCCAGTTAAGATCGGGCTGCTGCTTGTAGAACATGTGGAAATACCACTGCTCGGTCTTTTCATCGTATTCCCAGCCTTTGCCACCGAAGATGGCCTGCCAGTTGTTGGGAGGGTATTGCTTGCCCTTCGGATTTTCGCGCCACAAGTACCAGTCGCGTTTGGGGTTATCTTTGGAGCTACGGGATTCAATGAACCAGGGGTGCTGGTCGGAAGTGTGGTTCAGCACCAGGTCGAGGATGACGCGAATGCCGCGGGTATGAGACTGGCGAACCAGTTCGTCGAAATCCGCCAGGGTGCCATATTTGGGATCAACGTCCTTGTAATCCGCCACGTCGTAGCCAAAATCGACATCAGGTGAAGGATTGATGGGCGAGAGCCAGATGGCGTCCACACCGAGGTCGGCCAGGTAATCCAGTTTGGAGGTGATGCCAGGTAGATCGCCGATGCCGTCATTGTTGCTGTCTGCGAAAGAACGCGGGTAAATTTGATAAATGACGCCATCGCGCCACCAAAGAAAGTCGG
>CAZRHZ010000255.1:0-2367 GCA_964599995.1 uncultured Anaerolinea sp.
ATGAAAATGGGGGCAACGTGCCTGCTGAAAATATGGCCACCTCGGCAGAGGCGGTGGCGCGTGGCATCTACCACCTCATCCGGCATCCTCGCAAGGTCCTGTACATCCCCTGGTACCAGGCCATTTCTCCTCTGCTGGAACTTCTCTTCTCAGGCATCATTGATCTGGTCGGGCCTCTGCTGTTGGGGAAAAAGAAAAACCCCACAAAAAGCTAGGTTGCGCTGCTATTCTTTCATGCCATTCTTTCATCTTGCCAGCCTTTGAACGCTGCGCTATAATTCATCCGTTAATTCTTTGAGATGGAAAGGTACTTACTCTTATGATCGATGTCAATGATCTTCGCAAAGGCGTTGTTTTTGAAATGGACGGGTATCTGTATAAGGTGCTCGAGTATTCGTTCAGTAAACCGGGTCGGGGCAATGCAACCATCCGCATCAAAGCTCGCGACCTGCGCAAAGGCAACACGCTTGAAAAGACCTTTACTTCCGGTGAGCGTATAAAAGATGTGCGACTCGATTTTCACAACGTCCAGTATCTGTACAACGATGGCGAATTGTACTTTTTCATGGATTTGGAAACCTATGAGCAACCCGCCATTCCTGGTTCGGTGATCGGCGATTATTCCGGTTATCTGAAACCCGAAATGGAAGTCAAACTTACCTTCTACAACAATGAGCCTATCGATATCGAGCTGCCCACCACCGTTGACCTGAAGGTCACCTATGCTGAACAGGCCGTGCGCGGAGACACCGCCACCGGCGTCACCAAAAAAGTGACCACCGAAACCGGTTTGGAAGTCGCCACACCCTATTTCGTGACCACCAATGACACGATCCGGGTCGACACCCGCACCGGCGAATACGTGACCAGGGTTTAGAAAGAAAACAGACACAGACTGTCCCCTGTCAGGGGACAGTTTTTTATAAGGAGTACACATGCGCACACCCTCCGGAATCGAATGCCCCTACTTTTACGGAGATTACTATCGTGGGAAAAGCAACGAGGAATGCAGGCTGATTGGTTCAAACCCGAAGGCTGGCCAATGGTCATCCGATCTCTGCAAATCCTGCAGGGTGCCTTCAATCACCCGCTCCAATGCCTGCGAGAATATGACCTTGTACGCCTCCGTGAAAAAAGGGATCGGTAAATTTGGCAGGCGCGTGGTGGTGACTGCCTACTGTTCCAAATCCAAATCGGAGGTCAAGGTGCCTGAAGTAGGCTGCGACCTATGTCATCAAGAAATCTCCCTGCTAGATAAACCAAAAGAATAATTCGATAAATTGATCGATGGATTAAACGGATGAGAGCCATTTCATCCGTTTTGTCATTTTGCGTCAAATGTTAGAGGTTTGTTAATTTTGATAAAAACTCGAAATTTGACTGGCAACCCCACAAGTAGATTGGTATAATCCTTCCTGAACGCAAATGCAGTGTTGGTTTGCGCATGTTCGGAGGAATAGTGAAACCAAGAAATCAATCGTATGTGATCTACGTTATCTTGTTCATCGCCATTGTGGTGTTGATCGTCTTCAACATGAATAAATCAAAGGTGGATGACAGCGTTTTATCAATCAACCAGCTGGCTGACGAGATCAATCAAGGCAATATCGCTCGGGTTGTTGAAGAAGAGAACGCCTTAACCGTTTACTACACAGATGGTTTAACAGAAAAAACAGCCACCAAAGAGACTGAAACTACCCTGGTGGATCAATTGTTGACCCTGGGCGTTGAACCGGAGGATCTTTCATCCTCAAAGATCAAGATCGAGGTTAAACCCCCCAGTGCCTTCGCGGGCATTCTAAACGCGCTTTTCTATATCCTGCCTTTCCTGCTTTTAGGCGGAGCCTTTTTCTTCATTTTCAGGCAGGCGCAAGGTAGCAACAACGCTGCCATGTCGTTCGGCAAATCCCGGGCGCGTATGTTCACCGGGGATCATCCTTCGGTCACCTTCGCGGATGTTGCAGGTATTGACGAATCCAAAGAAGAGTTGAAGGAAGTTGTTGAATTCCTGCGTGAACCGCAAAAATTCCTCGCACTTGGTGCAAGAATTCCGAAAGGTGTCTTGCTGGTTGGCCCTCCAGGCACAGGCAAGACCCTGCTCGCCAAAGCGGTATCTGGTGAAGCCGGTGTGCCCTTCTTCTCCATTTCAGGTTCTGAATTTGTCGAAATGTTCGTGGGCGTCGGTGCCAGCCGCGTGCGTGACTTGTTTGACCAGGCCAAACGCAACTCTCCGTGCATCGTGTTCGTGGATGAGATCGACGCGGTCGGCCGCCAGCGTGGTGCTGGCTTGGGTGGAAGTCACGACGAGCGCGAACAGACCTTGAACCAGATGCTGGTTGAAATGGACGGTTTTGACACCGACACCAA
>CAZRHZ010000256.1:0-2365 GCA_964599995.1 uncultured Anaerolinea sp.
ATACGTCAAATAGAAAAGAAAGCCCTTGAGAGAATGAAAAATCCGACTCGCTTGAAAATTTTGGCATCATATACTGCCTGAACAATTGATACCCATATTTTTTTATAATGAATTTAAATAAATTCTGTTTAAAAGCCCTCTCTGTTGACAGGGAGGGCTATATCATTTACATTCAGCCCGTAGTAATTAGTGAAATATATTAAGTAAAAGAAAGACAGGGGGTTCAGAATTGGGAGCGACTTCCACCAGGTCGAGTTCGGCGTCGCGCGCGATCTGCAGCGCTTTCTGGATGGGAACCACTCCGATGTTTTCGTTCTCCGGTCCGATCAAACGGACTTCGGCGACCCGGATCAATTCATTTACGCGAAAATTTTGAGTACTGATAGTGTTCTCCTGATTTTTATGATTAAGACAAGCCCGTTCAGTGAACGGGCCCGCTCAAGGTAAATAATACCATATTTGATATTGCTGCGTCAACAATAAACACGAAGCTTTATTTCAGCTTTGAAAGCGAAAGTTCAGGTATTCCCTCTTATTTTTAGCCAGGTCAGAATACACGCCGCGGTTCTGCTCGGGAAGAATGCCGGCGATCTCGTACATGATCTCATCCGTGATCTGGGTGCGCACATCGCGTGACAGGGCGGTGCCTTGGGTGTCGATCTTGAAAGGCTGGCCGACCTTGATGACCATATTGGTGCGTCTGGCGAACTTCAACTTGAGGTTTTCATTGCCATAGAACACCACGGGCAGGATGGGCGCGCCGGTACGCTGGGCCAGCATCACGATGCCGGGATATCCCTGGTTCAGGCGGCCGTGATAAGAACGTGTGCCTTCAGGCGCCACGATGATGATCTTTTTCTGTTTGAGCGCTTCTTCTGCCATGCGGAAGGCTTCAAAATCGACTTCACCGCGCTTGATGGGGATGGCGTCCCAGGCGTTGAACAGAAAACGCAAAAAGAAATTATCCCAGGTCTCAACTTTGACAAAGGCCGTCACCGGGCGGGGATGCAGGTGGCTGAAGCCGACCGGGGCATCCCACGAGTTGATATGATTGGTTGCCAAGATCAACGGCCCCTGCATGGGGATGCGCGCTACTTCACGATCGTCCACCTTGATGAAGGTGCTTAGAATGGCTTTGATGGGCGGGTTGATGAGCGAAGCAGCCAACATCATTCAGATAGCCTTGTGATGATCTCGAGTTCCTTGGGGAGTAATTCGACTGTGATCTCGTGTCCTTCTTCACAGATGGTCACGCCGTCTGCGTGAACGGGCAGGGTGCCCTGAACGGTCTTGACCACCACTTTCTTGCTTTGGATGGTGGTGACTGCCGGGTGGGCGGCTTGAGTGCCTTTCATCACCTTGGAGATCAAGCCAAGCATGGCGCTTTGGGGCACGGTGCGCACGATGCACAGGTCAAAAATGCCGTCGTTGGGCAGGCCGTCAGGGGCGAACATGAATCCACCACCCATGCGTTTTCCGTTCATGATGGAGACCAGCAAAGCCGAGATCTGGAAGGTTTTGCTGTCGGTGATGATGTCTACCAGAGGTGGTTTGTAGAAGATGAAAATGGTCTTCAGAGCTGCGACCAGGTAAGAGATCATGCCAGTCAGCTTGCTCTTGGCAGCCACAAAACCGACCACGGCATCGAATCCGACGCCCACGCCGTTGCCGAAGAACAGCCCTTGCGGGTAAACGCCACCGCTGATCTTGCCGATGTCGATCTTCTTTTTCAAGCCTGAGGCCAGCAGGTCGCAGCTGGCTTCCACGGTGGCTGGGATGCCCGCGCCAAAGGCGAAGTCGTTGCCGCGTCCCACAGGGATGACTGCCATCAATGGGCATTTCTTGTGGGTCTGTTTGTATTGCATCAGGCCGTTGATCACTTCGTTGGCGGTACCGTCACCGCCGCAGGCCACGACCACATCAAAGCCGTCTTCAGCGGCTTTCTTGGCCAATTCGATGGCATGTTCCGGGAACCCGGTTATATCGATGTCGTAATCCAGGTTGCAGCTTTTCAGGTTGGCTTCGATCTCAGGCCTTACTTTTAATCCATTTCCTTTACCTGCCGTCGGATTGAGGATGAGCTTATAGCGAGTCATGGGATTTGCCTTTTCTAAACGAAGGATAATTTCTACGCAACAACGAAAAAATGATTGTAGTGGAGAGAACCCGGAAAAGTCAAGTGACTTAATGGTTATTCCTCTAAAGTGAGAACACCGAACTCTTGATTCTGATACGAAACCTGGGCAGGATTTCCTGCCCAGGTTGTTAAGAATGTGATTTTTCTATTCTTTCTTTGCGATCTCTTCGAGTGCCAATTTGATGAACTCTTCCGTTGGGATCGCTCCGGGATTCTCTCCGTTGCGCA
>CAZRHZ010000257.1:0-2344 GCA_964599995.1 uncultured Anaerolinea sp.
ACCGCCGCCGGGTAGTAATAACCGCTCAGTTCGGTGCCCAGCGAATTGGTGAATTTTACTTCCTGTGGTTCAGGCGGCAGAGCGGCCAGCGCGGGTTCCTCCGTTGGGGTGGGTGCTTCAGTGGGCGCAACGGTGACCTCAGCCAGGGCTTCTGTGAGGGTCGCTGACACTTCAGGTTCGGTGGTTTCAATCGTTGCTGGCGCGTTGTTGACACAACCGCCAAGCAGTGCAGCCATCAGCAACACGGCGATCAGGGCGTGGAGTTTTGGATGGATTTGCATAAACCCTCCTGGGTTTACATTGGTCTCTGGTGGTGCTTCGAACGGCCAGGTTAGTTGGCAGGTTCGGGTAGAGTCTCGTTGAGAAAGTCCAACATAAGCTGCATGGGCTGCGGATCAACGTCCTCGCGCAGCATCATGTTACCGTGGCTGCCGTCGGGGACCAGGATGCCGCGGAAGGCGGGATTATTCGCCACGGCTTCGGTGGCTTCGCAGATGCCGTATTCTTTCTCATCCGCCAGACACCAGGCTGCGGTGGGTGGGACGGTCATCCCCATTTCAAGCACGGTATTCGCATAGGGCACGTTGAGGTAATTGCCGGGTGATAACGAGAGCGAGCCCTGACAGGTATCGGGGAACTGTTGGTTGACGAAGAGGCAGCCATCCGGTGCGCCGTCCGCGCCGATGCTCGAACCCATGGCCACGATGCGCTGCGGGTCCACGCCTTCCAGTTCGCGCGCTTTCAGCATGGCAGCCTGCGCGTCTTGCAGCCAGCCTTCCACTTCAAAGGTGGTGCAGCCGGCCTCGTAGGGTTGGCAGCCACGGAAGGTGAAGACCAACACGCCGTAGGATTTGTCCTCCGGCACGGGCGGGAACCAGCTCGGGTCCCACCAGGGCATGTCGCCAGGGTTGGGGAAGGGGTTGGCCTGCCCGCGGTTCTGCAGCCAGACGGCGATCTCGTTCCAGTCGTTCTGGTCGCCGCCCGCCCAGTGCATCAGCACCACCAGCGGCCCGGGGTTGCGACCTCCGGGGTAATAGTAGCCGCTTACGCTAACGCCGTCCGCGGCGCTGATGGTCACCGGCTGCGGCTCGGGCGGCAGGGCGTTGGAGTCTTCGTTGGGCGGCAAGGGTGCTTCGGTGACTGCGACGGTCGCGGCTTCGGTGGCAGCGGCGGTTTCCGCGGTGGGTTCAACGGTGGCCGTGGCGGTGGGCGCTTTCTTATCGCACGCTGCCATCAGAGTCAATACCAATAATAATGACAACCATACAAACCAGGGTCTTATTTTCATCATCTTTCCTCCCGGATGAAAAGCGAATGCTGCTTCATTTATAGCGGATATGAAGGTGGATTTCAACTAGACGGTCATAACTTCTGAATTTTCAAAGTTACGATCCCCACACGAGCTTCCTGGCCAGGGCATAAGCTTTTCGATCCACATAGATCGAATAGATGAAGAGTTGCTGCGGTGCTTCCTTGTACATGGGGATGTTCCCCTGCGCGTAGCTTCCGGCATCCAGCGCTGCGCCGATGCTGCCGCGCGCGCGGCTGGTACGTATTTCATAATGGATGCCATTTTTCTCAAGAAGGTTCGTGATCCGCCTGATTTCCTCCCCAGATGTGTCGACACACAATTTTTTCTTAAAAAACGTGAACATATCTCACCCCTTTTGTTTCAAATGCGCTGCACAGATAGATAGGAGCCTGTTAGATGCATTGGCACCCTGATATGCATAATTTTATCAAGAGGCATCAGCTTGTCAATTGAAAAACACGGTCCGACCGCCGCCTCACTTTTTGCGGAATTGATGTATCTTCAATCACCCGGTGGTTATTTCCCGGGTGATTTGACAAAATGAAGAGCTATAACTTAATTATGTACGATTTTACTTCGATCTACTACCCGAAAGTCGGCTCCAGAAAATCCAGCAGCTTCATGGGCAGCGGATCGAGGTCCGGTTTGATCATCTCAATACCGTGCCCTGCGCTTTGGATGCTGTAATCCTGATAGACGCTGTTGCCAGATTCCTCGGCAAACTGGCAGGGTTTCTAAAGTTGTTTGCAGTCTGAGAAAATCGTTAACGCAATCCATTGGTTCAGGTTTTTACCTCACCCCAGTTCCCCCTCTCCGGCGACAGTTAATTTGGTTGATTATTCAAGTTATATTCGTCGGAGAGGGGGCAAAATCGGCAAGTACTATTACTCAACGGTGATGGGGGTGAGGTTAATTGATCAGGAATATCGACTCATTGAGCGAACATCCAATATCCCTGAAAAATCATTTATTGAGGTCATGAACTTACTCGATCCAGTCAAATCATAAATTCGGATTTGAGAATTCGATCTA
>CAZRHZ010000258.1:0-327 GCA_964599995.1 uncultured Anaerolinea sp.
TATCTGATCTTGCAATATATTCCGGGGAATTTTTCTTTTTGGTTTAGTCAGAACCCTGCCGCGGTTAATGACGCGTGGAAAAATCTGGAACTCTCTCTTTCACAGGATATTTCGAACAACCTGATTGATGGCATAAAGGTGATCGAACAAAACAGCGACAGGATCAAGGCATGGCTGAGTTTTGTTGAGGCAACCACACAAAACACGTCTCATGAAGATTTCTTCGCTTTTACAAACCAATTTTCTGACGCAAAATATAAGAGAAAAAAAAGCTCTGGTGAGAGTAATCAGGATCGTCCAGATCAGATCCTACGTTTCCAGAAAGAA
>CAZRHZ010000258.1:337-2316 GCA_964599995.1 uncultured Anaerolinea sp.
CGATCGACGGTCTGAACAGAGATCTACTGGAGATCGCGTTTTACCGGGCCGTTTACCTGTTTCTTGCCTCGAATGACCGGGTAGAAGAGTATGACGCGAACCTGGTCAGCTTACACGCTTGCCTGAAATGGTACACCTTAATCAAGAACCTTCTCCAGAATACAACATACAGTAAGCAAGCCGATCTGCGGAATGAAATGGCCACCGCTTTCATTGAATTGAACGCGGTGCTTGATCAATGCGAAACTGACTCTTCAGGTGCGTTATCTACATTAGTTAATAATGAAGTGGATCAGAAGATCACGGAAGATATAGAAGAACGCATGCGCCTTCAAATGCTGATGAGCTCACAACAAGAAGGTTCCCATCAGTATCTGCTTCAGCCAATCGGTCTTTTTTGCAAGTCCATTCAATGGGATCAAAAGGAAGGCAAACAGAAATACTCCATTCATTTACATCCGGTTTTTACACCTTCTTCAAAAAAACCGCAAAAGAAAATTAAAGGAAAACCCACCTCCACTTCTCAATCCAAAGCCGCAGTGCGTATGGTTGCCAGCGAACGCTCCTTAAAGAATTACGATTTTGAAACCACCCTGAGGCTCGCGAACCTGATCAGCGGCAGACGCATCAACTGCCACGGCTGCCCCTTGTGGGTCATCCTTTTCTTAGCCACTTCACTGATCCTCGCGGCAGGTTATTGGGGTGCGAGCAAACTGCACTTGGCTTTTCCAACTGGTACGCATTGGAGTTATGCGCCCGCCTATGGCAGCATATTTCTGGTTTTTATCCTGTTGCTCATGTTTATTGATCGGCGCATTTTGATCCGTTTATTCCTGCCACGCCTGATCGGTGGAATTTTCATCGGGTTCTCTCTGCTCGCTCTTCAGGAAGATACGATAAAAATCTATTCATTTTTATGGAGTTTTCCAACCGCCATAAAGATCTTCCTGTTGATCTTCGTGATCCTTTTTTCATTCGTCTATATCTATACAGATATCCGTCCCCGGGTCAGAGAAAGGCGTGAAGCGTTCCACCGTTCGCTTCAATCGTTCTTAATTTTCAGCCTTTTTTCTTTTGTCTTGGGCTCTGTGATCCTGGCGTTTCCCACGCTTGAATACCAAAAAATTCTTGTAACTGCTTCGAATGGTTACTTTTTTGGCCCACTGGGTCTGGTGGACCTCAAACTCTGGCTGACATTCTCTCCGATCGCCTTGTTCCTTGGCATCATTACGCAGTTCCTGTTCGAAGAAAAAACCATCACCGCCTCTGTCTGGCCGGTTGAAAAGGAGTAAAACCAATTCTTAAATGATTGGTTGAGTGGATCATTATGCATTACATCGCCCTCGTGGGTGGCCAACCCATGCCCATTCTACTGCCTCTATGGCAGAAACCAGCTTACACTTCGGTGCAGTTGATCGCCTCAGAATCGACCGTGGCGTTGGCTGAGAACCTGCTCAATATCATCCAGAACGACCCGGGAATCAACGTGCGTAAGATCTGCCCCACCGTGATCGTGGACGCCTACGATATGGATCGAACCGCGCGCAACATCCACAATCTGGCAGCGGATCACAAGTACCACAAGACCACCATCAATCTCACTGGCGGCACCAAGATCATGAGCATCGCTGCGCAGCAGGCCTCCCGCAACACCGGGGCTGAGCTGCTCTATGTTTCCACCGAAAAGCACAAACTCTACACTTTTATCCCAGATTCTGAAAATACCGCGGTCGAACCCATCCAGGTGAAAATCACCGTCGAACAATACTTGAGCGCACACGGCCTCGAATCCAGCGACTCTCAAAATTTCGGCCTGCGCGAATGCCTGGATGAACCGCCCAAAGAAGGCGATACGCTCGAGGGATTGGTTTTTGATCTGGCATGCAGGTCCGGGTTGTTTGACGACGTCAGGCGCAATGTGTTTATCCGCAAGATCAACGATGAACACGAAGTGATCAACGAGCTCGACCTGGTTGTAA
>CAZRHZ010000259.1:0-2310 GCA_964599995.1 uncultured Anaerolinea sp.
CAGTATACAGGATAATCAGAGGGGAGTCAATATTTTTTAAGAATCTTAATAAAAAACGGAAGATTCATGTCTGCCAGATCATGTGCTCATGATTTAAGTTCCACTTAGTTTAGTTGCGAGTGTACACCCCTTCATAACAACCTTCTACGCCACCGGTGAACCCTGTCGACGTAAAGATGAAGTTCACGAAACTACCCTCCGGATCAACTCCCTGATAAGTGTTCGAGTCAACTTTATAAAAGACACTTTCTTGACCGCTGGAAGACAGTGTGACCTGATTGCCTTCAAATTCGATGAACATCTGCGGGAAAAAGCCAGTTGGGGCTCCGTAGCACTCACCTGAATAAGTAGCAGCAAGATTGTAATCGTGCCAACCGCTGTTGGCTGCTTCTTCAGGGCTTAGCGTTTCGTTGGGACCTACCATGATGGTCGGGCGGCCAACTTGTCCGGGTTTGGGTGTGGGCGTGACCGTGGCGGTGGTAGGGGGTAGCATGGAGGTATTGGTCGGTTCTAAAGTGAGCGAAGGTGTTATTCTCGCCTGTTTGGTTTGATTAATGGCAAGTTGGGTTTGAGTGAGACTGGTGCCTGTGTAGATCGGATCCCACGTCTTGTCATAGGGAGATTTATATCTACTATCGAACCAACTAAATTCGTTGTAGACCTCATCAGCAGGCCGCGCTTTGTAAATATCCGCGTTGAACCCTTTCTCAATGGTGCCTATGCTGAGTCCTAAGATATAACCGCTATCAACTTGAGGACTCTTCGTGTCATCACCGTATTCACCCTCCACCGTTCCTTCCAGACAGGCAATCTCTGCAGTACTTTTTGATTTGTCGTAGTTAACCGCCATCTTGGAACCCACCACACTGCCAGTGACAATGGGTGTCTGCACTTTAAAACTTCCTTTTCCCAATGCCTTGGTGACTGTTACAAAGAACATTCCCTCAGACAAATCGATCAGTGTCACCGGATTGGTCATGGACCTGGATAGGGTGACTAATCCAGCCAGTGTCTCTTTACCGAGGCCGACTACCGAACCATCGTTGATTTCCATCCAGATATATTCATTCTCTCCAGTTCGCAGCTGGTCGCCGGCGTTGATGATGGAACCTTCCAGAAGCGGTTTCCATTCTGTCGTATCTTTTCGCAATATTTCAGGTTCTCCCTGGATCATCACAACGCTCATTTGGCGTCCTTGATCACCACAGGAAACTAAAAATAAAATTACCAGTAAAAGACAGCCAATGAAAAGAGAAATGATTCTTGATTTGTTCATCATTGCCTCCCCGCGCTTGAACAGGATGTCTAAATTATATAAAAATCGACGTGCTTGCGCAAGCACGTCGATTTCATCGGTGGATTCGAACAAATCTATCTAGTAATTCGTAACACGGTCGATCAGACCTTGCTCACGGGCGCGGTACTCGCAAGCTTTGAACACCCGACCGCTGATCACGCCCAGCACTACGGCGAAGGCTGCCAGAATACCCAGCAGTTGCAGATTGGTCAACCCCGCAAAGGTCGGAAAGGCCTCCACGGCGCCGCCGATCAACGCACGCCGGATCAACTCCAGCCAGTAGGTGATCGGGAGGGCGTAGCCAATGGGTTGCAGAAAGACCGGCAAGCTGCTCAGTGGAAATATCGCTCCGGTGAACAAGAACATCGAAGACGCCACGGCATCGCCCACGAAATCTGAGTGCCGGGCCAGCATGAGGGTTACCCCTGCCAGCACCAGGCCCATATTCACCAGTGTGAAAATACCAAGCACTAGGGTCACGAAGAACAACAGCCAGTTGACCTCCGCGAGATGGAAGGGAACGTGCAAAAAGAAAATACCGCCCAGGAGGGTGATCACCACGGAAATGGTCCCGATCAGGATCCTGGCCATGCCTCTTCCCAACAGGTAGGCTGGAATTTGAATGGGGGCGACGTAGATATATTTCAAGGTCTTGTAGTGCTCGCGGTCATCCACGATGGACCAGGAAACCCCGGTCATCACTGAGCTGACATATTGATAAAAAGCGTTACCAAAATACAGATAGGCAAAGTAAGGGGTATCGTAATTCCCCTGCGCGACCACGCTGTACATGACCACGATGATGGCAGCGCCGGCCAGCGGTTTGACGATCGAATACACCGCGAACAAGAAGGGATCCGTCCAGTTTGACTCGATCTTCCAGCCCAGCCAGGTGGCAGTTTTGAACGACCGTGCCAGCACGTTCCAGAATCCCTTTGAGGGTTTAAACGTTTGTGCGAAATTGCTCATCTTCGATTCTCCGTAATGCGTCCTTCGCGGATGGCGAGATTCTC
>CAZRHZ010000260.1:0-2236 GCA_964599995.1 uncultured Anaerolinea sp.
GGGGTCGCCAGACCCATCGCGCACGGACAGGCGATCACCAACACTGCCACCATATTGATCATCGCACGGCTGAAAGCGCTAGTTTCAGAACCTGCGGGGAGTGCCGGACCAAAGACCATCCATCCAATAAAGGTCAGCAACGCCAGTCCGATCACGATCGGGACGAATATTCCTGAGACTCGATCCGCGAGTTTTTGAATGGGTGCCTTGCTGGCTTGCGCATCTTCCACAAGCTTGATGATCTGCGCCAGGGCGGTTTCCCGTCCGACTTTGGTGGCTTCAAACTTGAACGAACCATTCTTGTTCATGGTTGCGCCGATTACCCGGTCCCCTGCGGATTTCTCCACCGGCATGGATTCGCCAGTCAACATCGATTCATCCACCGCCGAGGTTCCCTCAATTACCACGCCATCCACCGGTATTTTCTCACCGGGACGTACGCGCACGATATTACCAACACTTACTTCTTCAATGGGGATCTCAATTTCCACTCCGTTTCGAAGCACTCGCGCAGTTTTAGCTTTTAGATTCATGAGTTTCTTGATCGATTCACTGGTTTTACCTTTGGAGCGTGCTTCAAGGAACTTCCCCAGTTTGATCAGTGTGATAATGATGGCAGCCGTTTCAAAGTAGACATGCCCGCCGATCAATCCGAAAACCACCGGAATGGAATAAAAAAATGCTGCTGAAGAACCCAGTGCCACCAGCACATCCATGTTGGCGGATCGGTTTCGCAAAGCCTTATAAGCACCGACATAATACTGTGCTCCCACGTAGAACTGCACGGGAGTGGCCAGCGCCATCAAAAACAGGCGGAACCAGATTGAATGCGTGACCTCCACGGGGAGCAGCTTGAAATCTCCGGCCATGGAAATCAGGAAGAGCGGTACAGAGAAAAGGATGCCGACCATCAATAATTTCTTTTGATGAGCGATTTCCGCTTGTCGCGCGCGGGCTTCTACATCTTCTGTCTCTTCACCCGCATCGATCAAATCGAAACCAACCTGTTTAATCGCCTGCCGGATCTCATTTAAACTGACCACGGTTGGAACATATTTCACTTTTAATTGCTCGTTGGTCAAGTTGGCTTTCACATCCAGCACGCCATCCATGGCCATGACTTTTTTCTCAATCCGGTTGGCGTCACTCGTGTCGCCAAGGTGCTTGACCCACAAGTCCACTTCACCTGTGGCGATGCCATACCCTGCTTTTTCAATGCGGGTGATCAACGCAGATAGATCAGTAGCTGTTGGATCGTATTCAACAGTGGCTCTTTCATTTGAGAGGTTCACTGAAGCGGACTGAACCGCTTTTTCCTTTTTCAGGCTGCGTTCAACCGTGACGACACAATTGGCGCAGGTCATCCCCGTGACGGGGATGGTGACCTGCCTTGATTCGGGCATTTTATCTTCCTGTCTTGAAGCTATTTCTTTACCGGATAATTGATCTCAGCCAGTAAATCTTCAATGGCTGCAGGCGTGGCGGGAGATTCATATTCAACCACGACTTCCTTGGTGGCCGCATCCGCCTGAACGGATTTGACACCATCCATTTCGCTCAATTCACTCTTGATGGTATGTACACAATGGTTGCAATTAATGGAAGGCACCGAATATTTAACCGTATTCATTTCGTCTCCTTGTCTAAACTTTGGTCGCTTGTTCATAGATTTCCGCGATCTCTTTGAGAACGCGTTCCCGTTCTTGCGGATCATCTCCACGGATCGCGGTGATCACGCACGAATTCAGATGTTCATCCAGGATGATACTGGCTGTTTTGTTCAGCGCGGCCTGCACGGCCTGGATCTGTCGGATCACATCCACACAGTATTCATCGTTCTCCACCATGCGGATGATACCTTTAATGTGCCCCTCAACGGTCTTTAGTCTTTGCAAACTGGATTCGTGTTTCATGTTTCTCCTTATCCCACCCCCTATGGGGAGGGGTTATGATTAATATAACTATTTTCATCCGATTTGTCAATAGCCCAATGGCCTATTGACAGACTCACGCTTCCCCCATACTATTAATTACATGGAAAATCAATCGCTTCCTCTTCATGGATCTACTGTGTTCATCACCGGCGGTGCCCGCCGGCTTGGAAGAGTGATGGCGCTGGCCGCTGCTCGCGCGGGCGCAGACATCGTGCTGCATCACTCCCACTCCCCCGCTGAAGCCCAGGAAACCGCCGAGGCAATTCGCGCGCTCAACCGCCAGGCATGGATCCTCGAGGCCG
>CAZRHZ010000261.1:0-1242 GCA_964599995.1 uncultured Anaerolinea sp.
CCACTGAGGGTTTCGCCGTTGCTCAATACATAGGCACCCGTTCCGGTTTCAGCGGTGGCTGATCCACCACCTGGCTGTCCACCACCACTGGGGGGTTGTCCACCTTGCCCACCGCTGGGGGGTTCGCCACCTTGTCCACCGCTGGGGGGCTGGCCACCCTGTCCGCCATCGGGGGGCATTCCCTGGGGTGCAGTGTTGGCTGCCGGGTCTTGCGTGGCGGTCTCAGCGGTGACCGCTGCCACCACTGCGGTTTCTGTCGAAACAGATTCTATTGCCACGGTCTCAGCTGCGCTGGTCGCGGCCGTGGTGGTTGCTGCGGATGTGGTTCCACAACCGCTGAGCGCGGTCAGCACCAAGACTGCGGCGCAGGCGATCGTGAAGAGTTGACTTGCTTTTTTCATGATTTACTTCCTCCTAAGGTTGATAGTTGAAGTATGCCCGATGCTCATGCAGGAATCATGCAGTAAATATGTAGAGATATGCAGAAAACGCATGTTACAGAATGGAAAAACAGGTAACGCCACAGAAGATGGCAAGCAAAAGTCTACTCGCTGCAAGAGAGTGACATTAATTATCTCCCCTCTGTGTGTGGTCGAGGATAATTATGATCGATGGGGCTTACTTCAAGATCATTTTCTTCTGCAACATGATCTTAAAAATCAATTAATACCGCCGCGTCGCGAATCGTAAAGGTACAGGTTTACCTTGCGGACGGTTCTGAATAGCTCTCTTTCTTTCTTCTCAGGCGCGGATTGAACACCACCTGAACCGCAAGCAGAATGAACAGGTTCACCCACAGGCCCGGCATGGGTAGATTGATCTGCCCCACCAGCCAGGTAGCCCCGAGTGCAACCAGCGCAAACAGCCCGAACTGCCAGGCAGGGCTGTGGTCGTCGTAATACAGCTTCTGGATGGCTTGACCTGCTAGCCTGCGGTTGCGCGGCAGCACCAGCGAGGTCACGATCATGAAGAAACGCACCAGGAACAATCCGTGCAAAATGATGAAGAAGAACACCGCCCCAAAGCTAAATCCCTCTGGCAGACTGATCTCGATTTCACTGAAGAGGGCAAGCTGTCCGCTTAAAACAGTTTGTACCACCAGCAGTATCAGGTAAAAGAAATACAGAAAAACCCTCAGGATCGGCTTCAACGCGGTTTTGCTCAGCAGCGTCCATATTGTGACGCCAATCAGAGCCGCCCCGCAAATGAGAATTACAATTGGCGAGACATTTCTGCCGCCCT
>CAZRHZ010000261.1:1252-2219 GCA_964599995.1 uncultured Anaerolinea sp.
AGACTGACCATCATCATCAGTTCCACGACCAGGATAGACCTCTCAGAGACGCGTGGCAGCATCTTGGGGGCGACCAATCCCGCCCCCAACAACACCAGCCCGATCACGACGAAAATCCATGCCACCCATCCGTCGTCCAGTGAGACAGTCACCTCGTCCCATCCGAAGATGTAGCTCCCCGCGGTGATGGCTCCCCCTGCTCCAAAGACCGCCCCTTCCGTTAGCAGCGTCATTTGCAGCCACTTCTCGTTTCGGTTCCAGCCGGCGTTAGCCGCCAGCCACAGTGCTTCCATCATCAGTCCAGTTAAAAAGCATACCAACGCGGAGATGCTTATGATCGTCCCTCCGCGTTTTTATTAAAATCAAATCCAAGATACAGGAACTCGGGATGCACGCTCACGAAGATCAGGCATAGTAGCCAGACTGCCCATGGTCCCCGGGTGATGAAGCCAATGTAGTTATGCACCTGCTTCTCGTAGGGAATCAGGATTGTCTCGCCGGGTTCCCTCACTTCCAGCCGGGAGCTTTCTGGAATCGCCCGGATGGCGATCTTATCGCCTTCTTCCATACCAGCCAGCGTTTTCCTGGAATAATATTGTGTGCGTGCGAAGTAATAATCCGCGGCATCCTCCTGCCCGAATACATCAACGAAGATGTAATCCTCGCTTATACCGCTAATGGTGGCGTTGAAGGTCACCCCGTGTTCCTCGATCCCCTTCACAAGGTTGCGGTACTGCCCGAAGTTATCCAGGAATACGATGGTTAAAAACACGATCCCCACAATACCCAACGGAGATGCCACGTAGCACAACTTGTCCAGGAATTTGATGACCGCTTTGAAACTGAATTTTTCCTTTGGCATACCCTAATTATAGTAGGGGAGAGCCCAAGACCCTCCCCGAAAATGATCACTGATTCGATCACTGCGCGGATTTCCATCCCAAACGTAATCTACGTGTAGTTGAAA
>CAZRHZ010000262.1:0-2198 GCA_964599995.1 uncultured Anaerolinea sp.
CTACCGCGCAAGGTTTGCACGACAAGTTTTTCTGCGATCCTACGCGGAAAGCCCATGTGCACGCCCGCGTCGATCAGAGCTTCCATGAAAAGGAACACATAAGCGGGACCGGTGCCAGAAAGCGCGGTGGCCATGTCCAGATATTCCTCGTCTTCGACAAACACCTCTTCGCCCAGGGTCCCAATGATCTCTGAGGCGATGGCTTGTTTGGTCTCGTTGACCTGGCTGGTTTTCATCCACACGGTGATGCCCATGCCAATTTGAGCCGGTGTGTTGGGCATGGCGCGCACAATTTGATCCACTCCCAGTTTGTCGATCAAAGTGGCAAGCGACACCCCGGCCAGGATGGAGATCACCAGCGTGTCGGATCTAAGTTTACCTTTGATCGATTTCGCAACCTGGTTCAAGCCTTGCGGTTTGACAGCCACAATCACAATATCGGCTTCATGAATAACTTCACCGGCATCTGCGTGTCCTTTGATAGCGAACTCGTTCTCCAGAATACTTAAGCGTTCCGGATTCGGCTCGACAACGATCAGGTCTTTGGCGTTCGCCTTGCCCGTCTTGATCAGGCTGGAAACAAACACCCTGCCCATCACCCCAAAACCAATTACCGCGATCCTTGTTTTTTCCACCTTATTTTCTCCGTTCGTGAGTTTGGACAATTATACCGATTTCCCCAATTATTACACAGTCATTCTGCGCAGCAATTGCGGATCGATGCGAACGGGTTCAGCCATCTTCTCAACCGGATATGGGATCAGCATACTTTGATGCTCAGCTTGCGGCCGGTTTTCGAGCCACTGCCAGCGGGTGGAATCATCCAGAATGACCGGCATACGCTCATGGTATTGCGCCAGCAGCGCATTGGGCACGGTAGTGATGATTGTACACGAGTAGATCTCGTTGCCCTGGTTGTCTTCCCAGTGTTCCCACAACCCCGCGAAGGTGAACGCTTTGTGGTCTGCCAGTTGGAATAAATAAGGCTGCTTGCGCGCGCCTTCCTGACGCCATTCATAGAATCCGCTGGCGGGGATCAGACACCGTCGCCGGCTGAAAGCGTTGCGGAATGAGGGCTTCTCGCTCAAGGTCTCAGCGCGGGCGTTGATCAGTTTGTTGCCAATGGAGATATCTTTGGCCCACGAGGGAACCAATCCCCACTTGTAAATATCGACCGAGCGTTTGACCGCGTCAGTCACCACCGCGATCCCCTCGCCGGGAGAGATGTTCCCGTTAGGCGCCAGTTCATCCGGCACTTCGGATAAGCCCAACTGGTCTTTCAGTTCTTCCGGGTCGTACATGATCGCGAAACGGCCACACATGCGGCACCTGCCTTTCGAATTTTAATGGTAACTCAATTGTAGCGGAGTGCGCCCAACCTTTCAATTCCTCCGTATCGATGCCGAACGGATAGAGCACACTCGAGGCCGCCCGCGCCAGCAGTTCCACATATTTCTCGCGATCAAGCCGCGACGGGTCAAACTCACCCGGCGCTTCCCACGGAAAAACATCCGGTTTACCGCGCGTGTACACAAAGCGCATCTTCTGGCCGGGACGCACGCGCTTGCCGGTCTGCTCAAGCAGCAGCCGCGCGGCGCGCACCGCTGGAGTCGGAGATTTGTAAGACTCCAGTTCGTGGGTGATGCGCGAGGTCAGCACCAGTTTTTCAAGCGGCACCTTGCCCTCGCGCAGAGCCTGCAGCGCAGACTGAAAAACCGCGAAGGCCTCTGAAAGCTGCCCGGGCAGCGCCTCCCTTGTGTATGCTTCTGAGAGCAGATCCAGCATTTTGGTTTGCGTTTCGCCCACCCAGGGAGGCGTATCCCGCCGGCGCACCTCGATACCGCGCACCTTCATGGAGCCATCCTGGAACACGCCGAAATAGCGGTTGGCGACGGGGACGCGACTGTCAGCGCGCGAGGGTAAAAAGGCCACCCAGCGGTAGACCCCATCCAGCGACACCCCCAACCCGGTGTGACGCGAAATCTCGTCCAGCACGGGCTGAAAATCCTGTTTGTTAACGGCGCCGGGTTTCTTGAGCCACAGGGCGTCCACGAACAGGTGCAGCACTTCGAACCCCATGGACTCTGCCACCTCCTTGGCGCGCAGCAGCACTTCACGCCCACCGTTGGTCACGGCTTCGTGAGCCTCAATGCGGCCGAAGCGCGCGTTCTTGTAGCCCAGAAAGCCAAAACACACCA
>CAZRHZ010000263.1:0-2180 GCA_964599995.1 uncultured Anaerolinea sp.
CGACTTCTTGTTGGGTGCGGTTTTTACGCTGCGCTTTTTGAACATACAAAGGATAGAGATCTGCAAATTTCATCTGGAAGATCGAATGTTTTGGCATGGGTGGCCTCCAATTAACTCATTTTATTTCATTCATCTGATTTTTAGTGCCCCGGCTCTCGGGTTCCTCCCCATTTCGTGCTGAAATCATGGGTGTCTTGATAAGTGGTGATTTGGATATTATTTTCATGTAAAAGGCCGACAAGGGTCCGCTCATGTTCCTGGCAGAGGGCTTGCAGGGCTAAAAAATCGCCTGTTATCAAGGGTTCGAGCATGTTTGGAAACCTGCCCGAACCACTGAAGCGCGTCAGGAAAGACTGCGTTTCACGGTCGATCATGAAACCCGCGTAATACGCACTCACATAATCTTCATTCTCACAGGCGAGCAGCAGTTTGTTGTAGGCGGATTTGAATTCCTCATAGAACCCGGTCAGATCCTGGGGATCTTGCGGATTGTTTGCATACTCAAATCTTGATTTCCATAATTGCTCTGTGGCGACGATCATTTGCTTCACCAATAATTGAACATCGGCTCGCCCGGTGCATTGGATCAGTTTGTGGTAATTCTCCAGGAACCCTTGCGGGTTCAACGGCCATCTTTTTTGCTCGGTCTCGATTTGCTTCAAGCCCTTTCTCACGTAGGTGCCATTCAGCATGGCCACCGCGATCAAAAGTGTCTCAACAATTTGAATGGCATCCACCAAACATCGATCCCCTGAGCAGTTTTGCAGATCAAAGAAGGCCGCCTTGGCTTTCTGGATGGACTTCTGAGATATCCTTTTCGTCACAGATTCGTCCTCAAGATTCTTCAGAAGATCGGTTTTTAATTCCTCAAGTCGACGTTCATCTTCATCAGACGAGGAATAGACCGTCACACCGTCCATCAAAATGGAAGCCGGTTGATCCTCAAGATTGGCGATCCTCTTCAATCTCTCCCAGGTGACCGCCCACAGGTCGTACCCGATATTGTTGAGGATGAACTGGTGGTTCAGGGCAAACCCCTTTTCGGTTTTCGGTACAAAAAAGAAATCGATATCTGAGGTTCTGCCATGGCCGCCCGTCACAAACGATCCATAACACACCAACAGGCTGATATCCTCGCGAAATTGAGCGCAGATCTTCTCAACGATGATTGCAAGCAAATCTGACTGCCCGATCAACTCACGGTTAATTTTCATTCCGAATTCCTTTACTTGCGGCAGTGTTCAACTCACCCAGGCGTCGCGCCAGGGGTAACCGTTCGGGTCAGCCATCGCCAATTGGTTCAATTTCTCATCGTCATGGCCGTGAACTGAAGCTAGGAACGGGAAATCTTGGGGTTCCACCGTCAGTCTGGCGGCCGGCTCCACGACCTCAGAACTGATCCAGTGCGGAAAAACGATCTCCATCCCTCCGATCTGTTGGGAAGGCTCCCTGGTGAAAGAGTTCCGAGGAAGGATGTAAATCATCCCTTCGCACCAGGGATCTTGAATTAAGACAGAATGCGTGATCGAAAAGAAATAGAACGGATCGCTTAGTTGATCTGGCGAAATCCGGGCCTGCAAGCACGAATTGAAAAGCGACAGGTTTGTGAATTTCTGGCGATTAAGGATGGCAAAATACATCACCCAGATCCCGTCTGTGGTGGCATAGATGGCGCGCTGGTTGCTATATGCGCGGATGTCGTTGGCCTGGCGGGGTTCAAGCGTGCCAATGTCGTGCTTCTGCGAGCCGTGCAAGACCAGATCTTTCGTTTCGCACAGATAGGTCAAAAACTGCCATTTCGGATAAGGCAAGCTGTAGAGGATCGGGTTTGCTTCTTTTTTCGATCGCCAGAGATCTTCAAATGCCTGTTGTTTTTCAGGCGATAATTCGAACAACGGTCTGGGTGAAAGCCAATCGGGCATATCCATGGTTTACTCCTCTCCTATTGCTTACAAAACATCAAACCACCCACCTGAAACGACTACTCGTTTGGTGAACAAGGTTCCCATGTCCATGAACTTGTGATGGCTGCATACAACGCTTCCACCTGGTCGTTGGTGGCCTGGTTCTGTGAGCGGGTGGGCATGAAGGCGAGCACGTAAAGCGTCCCCTGGCGCACCACATACACCCTGCGCTGCAGATCCTGGCCAGGCATGCCGTCCAGCACCACCGCCGGCTCG
>CAZRHZ010000264.1:0-2144 GCA_964599995.1 uncultured Anaerolinea sp.
TGCAAAAGATCATGGCAGTTAACAAGAAAAAGGGCTAGAAAACCGCTTCTGCCAGTAGCAAACTGGTGGACTGCTGCTCAGAATTCAGGATTCCACTCAAACGCTCGAGGGTGATCCCCCTTTTGCTGGCTCTGCGGCCGATCTTATTGGCAAACTTGAATCGGAATGGGAAATACCATTCAAGTCCCTGCAGATACTCGCTCGAATAGAAGCGTGCGGTTTGCGACATGGCGTTGATCATCAAGAGGTCAATGTTCGAGATCGAGATTTGCTGCAATGGCTTTGTACCGGCCTGAGAAAACGCGTTCATGCCTCGCAAGACGGAATGGGCGAAATTGAACATGCGGTTCAGGGTTTGATCCACTTTGCCCGATTTCGCGGCTTCGGTGAAGAGCGTGCGGTTGTGCTCTTTCAGATCGCGCGGCAGGTCTTCCTGGTCATCCAGCAGCTGCGCGAACGCGCCAAAATTAAAAATGGCCTGCATCTGCTCATCGGTCAGGTCCCCCGCGACCAAAAATCCGTCCGCCAGCACGGAAGTGCCGCCCTTCTCAAAGGTGGAAGAGAGAATGTCATTCAGGCTGCAAGGTGTGGATTGTCTGGCGAGGCGCATGTTCTTGTCCTGCGCGGCGTGGATGGCCAGCAGGCTGTCATAGACCTTCGGGAAATCGGCACGGCAATATTGGGTTTCGACCATTCGGACCAGATCGTACACGTCGCGTTCATTGGCGTTCTGCGGGGCAACGCCCTCACCGCGCAGCCAGTCTCTGAAGCGATGATTAAAGGCGATCTTGTCCACGCGGCTGATTTTTGGATCATCCAGGTAGTTGTCTGAGACCGGGTAGAGCATGCTGTACGCGAACAAGGAAGGAGTGATCTCTACTGGAATACCGAGCAGGGTTTGCAGATAATGGCTCGCCCACACGTTGCGATTTGCCTGAAAGATCTCGTCAAAACCGATGAAGGGATTGAATTCCCTCGCCCTCCGGTAGAATTCTTGAGAAGTGCTGGTGAGCCCAACCGATCCCAGATAACCCATTTGCGCTTCGTTCATCCCCAGGATCTCGCTGGCGGCAACCTGTATGCGCTCCTTCATTTCGAGTTGGAAACTTGACTTCTCTTCATCGCTCCAAATCGGATGATCAAAGCGGGTAGTCAGCCATTCAAGCTGCTGAGAAAGGACCCTTTCATTCTTGAGCTTTTTCTCCAGAGGGACAAGGGGACTTTGGATCACGGCGGTTTGATCGCAGTTTTCCCAAAGGTCGATCAAGGCCTTAACCTGGCGCTGAATAAATGGATCCAGTGAATTTGTCATGTTCTTCTTCATTCGCTTTTTTTATTGTGGAACAATTCATATACGCAAGAAAGAAACAAGTGTTGCAAATTTAAGCAATTTTCGAAGGGACAGCCACTCGAGACTATAATTGAAGGGAATTTTTCATACGGAGAGAAATGAAAAACGCTCAAAGAGTGCTTGTTAAGATCATCCAGGAGATCTGTTCGGAGGAGGGCATCCATTATGAGAGCTTTTCTTACGACTGGATCATGCGATTGACTAAAAAAGGAAAAACCGTTCATCTTTACGGTTATCACTTTGAGAACAACAGCGCCACGGCGCAGTTGATCTGCACGGATAAATGCGCCACCTATGAACTGCTCAATTCCTGCGGCATCCCAGCCGTGGAGCACAAATTCTTCATTAACCCGGACGATTTTCAATATATTGGTGTGAACGGCAACTGGGATCGCATGCTGGCGCTTCTCAAACAACACCAACGCCTGGTCTGCAAGCCCAACGACGGCACGGGTGGGATCGATGCCTACCTGGTTTCGACCGCTGCCGAGCTGGAAGTAGCCGCCGCAAAGATTTTTGCGCATCACAAGTCCATGGCGATCAGCCCGTTCCTCGAGATCGAGCAGGAATACCGTGTCATCCTGTTGAACCGCAAGGTAATGATGATCTTCTCCAAAAGCCTCCCGATGTTGACCGGCGACGGGGTTTCCACAGTGCGCGAGTTGGCGCTGCGCGGCCTGCAGGCTCACACAGCCTTGCCGTTTGAAAATAGCATGGCGGAAGACGTTCTTGGCAAGGTGCTTGCCGCCGGCGAAAAAATGCCGCTGTCTTGGAAACACAACCTCGGCCAGGG
>CAZRHZ010000265.1:0-2137 GCA_964599995.1 uncultured Anaerolinea sp.
GAATAGCAGCCTTACACCGATCCCGCTTACCATGCACAGTCCAGTCGGGATGTTCAACGACAAGCGGATATTCATTGAACCGGCTGGGGTTCAGCCAATTGAAGTGCAGAATCAGGGCAACAAGAAGGTGAAAGCCATTGTTTCACTTTCAGTGTATGAGGCGTGATGTTACCAGCGATGCGAATGAAGGTTGAAAAGAACGTTGATCCGGCCGAACAGGCTATCGGGATTGTTCAAGGATATGTGCCAGGGTCAAAAAACGAATGGTATGTAGCGGTTTCGCTGGACAGGCTTGGAATTGGGTACTCTTACCAGGTCAGCATTGACGGTGGCAGAAACATCAGGGGTGGCCAGGTAATCGACTTTGTTGTTTATAATCCGCGCCCAATTCCGGTTTTTGTCCAGGGTGAGTATTGGCACAACGAGCAAAAACAGAACGAGGATATTTTGAAGCAGGTTGCAGCAGAAAATCAATTCGGGATCAAACCGATCTTATTGATGGGCGAAGAAACCGACACCATGGCTAAAGCATATCAAGTGGTAAAGGAAAAAATAAAATGATCAAATTCTTCGAGCACGTAATCAGATTTTTCGACATTTCCAGATTCAACGACGAGGATAACGCCACAAAGCCGGATCTCTCAAAGATGGTCGGCAAAGTTTCAATGGTGGCTGTGCGTGTTGGATATGGTATCGTAAAAGATGTTTTATTCGACTACTACTGGAAACTACTGAAAACGCTCGGAATTCCCAGGAAGCCTTACTGGTATCTTGATTATTATTCGCACAAACATACTGGCATGACCGCGCGAGAATGGGGAATTGAGCAAGCCGAACAATGCTGGGATATTTTGAAGAATGATCCCGGGGAGTGCCCACTTACGCTTGATGAAGAAAACTCACCAAACTGCGGGTACAAGGTCACTGTATTGAATTCAGGCGAATACAATGTGATCAGCCGCGCCTTCTTGGAACGCTGGTACGAACTATCAGGAAGTAATGCGGATATTTATTGCTCCCTGGGCTGGCTGCCGATCCTCAATAGTTGGCACCGGAAATTTGATCTCTGGCTTGCCTGGTACAACGAGTATCAGACAGTGGAGAGCGTGAAGGCCGCGGTCGCCGCGAAGGGATGGATTGGAAAGGTTCTATTCTGGCAATACGCATCCCACGGTGATACAGATGGTGATGGGGTTGGGAATGGGCTGGAATTTGGCACCGAATACAAAACAATCGACCTGAATATCGGCGTTGAGATCGACACACTAGAAAAATTCTCGATCTACTGCGGAAAGACACCTGCGGTCGTTCCAGCCACACCGACTGACGAAGATCAGGTTATCTATACCGGCGACACAAGCGGAAAGACCAGAACTATCAGAATTGCAACGGTTGTGAATCCAGGCGGTTTGAATATCAGAAATGTTCCGCTTGGACTTGCTGGATCAAAGGTGCTGGCATGGATGGAACCTGGTCACGAAGTGGAATTGCTCGACAAAAAGACCATCGGAAGTAATATCTGGCATCGCTGCGGTCAAGACCAGTGGTGCACAGAACTGTATAACGGTTACACATTTTTGAAGTAAAGAGGGAAATATGGCGACATCACAGCAAAACATGAAACTTTATGGTGACGTTGAAGTAATAAAAAGCCAATTATCGGACGTATTGCACATCCTGAAGGATAACGGGAGCAAGGGACTTGTCACTCGGATGGGGTGTGCTGAAAACGACATAAATCAGATCAAGGGCATCCTGGAAAGCGAGGAACAGAAAAATAAGACAACCGAAAACCGGAAATTTGAAATGAGCAAGGGTGTGAAGTTGGCGTTGGTCAGTGGTGGATCGCCCTGACTGCAAACGCAATTTTGAATTTCGTCTTATTGGCGATCAAATAAGAAAAGAGGAAAAATGAAAACTATTAGCAAGATGTTCAAATTGTTATTGTTCGTGTTGATCCTGCTGGCCGTGCCGGTTGTTCCTGTTGCCGCGCAGGACGGAACCGCGCAGGTTGGAATGACGGAAGTGGAGATTGCGGGTTCCGTTGACCTTACCAGTTTTATCAAGACCGCATGGGTTGGGTCGATGCCACTAATATTCGTAATTCTTGGGCTGGTGATCTACGCAAAGAAAGCAG
>CAZRHZ010000266.1:0-2134 GCA_964599995.1 uncultured Anaerolinea sp.
TCGGGATAATTGCTCATATTGACGCGGGTAAAACCACGACAACTGAGCGAATCCTGTTCTATTCCGGACGCACCTATCGTATTGGCTCCGTGGATGACGGCACGACTGTAACGGATTGGATGGCTCAGGAACGGGAACGCGGAATTACGATTGTCTCCGCCGCAGTTACCGCTGAGTGGAAGGGTTATCAGATCAATGTGATCGACACCCCGGGCCATATCGATTTCACGGCTGAAGTTCAGCGCTCCTTGCGGGTGCTGGATGGCGGCGTGGTGGTTTTTGATGCTGTTCAAGGCGTTGAACCACAAAGTGAAACTGTTTGGCGCCAGGCAGATCGCTATGGTGTGCCGCGTATCTGTTTTGTCAATAAAATGGATCGCATTGGTGCCTCCTTTGACTATACCCTCAGCACCATCGTCAATCGGTTGGGAGCGAATGTCATCCCAATGCAGATGCCGATCGGCAGCGAAGCGGAATTTAAGGGTGTAATTGACCTGTTGGAAATGAAAGCCATCCTCTTTGAGGATGAACTTGGCAAAGATCCAATGGTCACCAATATCCCTGTTGACCTGCAAACGCAGGCTGATGAAGCCCGCTTTCACATGATCGAGAAGATCGCCGAGCTGGATGATGATCTGACGATCAAATATCTGGAAGGCGAGAATATTTCAGTCGACGAACTAAAAGCAGGCTTGCGCAAAGCGGTCATCGCTGGCAAAGCCACTCCTGTTTTCTGTGGTTCTTCTTTAAAAAATAAAGGTGTTCAACTGGTATTGGACGGTGTGATTGACTATCTGCCTTCACCGCTTGATATTTTGCCCGTCAAAGTGACACAATTGAACACGGACGAGGTAATCACACTTCCCACAAAAGATGATGCCCCCTTAAGCGCACTGGTTTTCAAGATCGTCAGCGACCCGTATGTCGGCCGATTGGCTTACTTTAGAGTCTATTCCGGCACGATCACCACGGGTGGAACGGTTCTGAACCCCACAAAAGGTCGCAAAGAACGCATCGGACGTTTGCTGCGAATGTACGCGGATCGCCGCGAAGATATCACTGAAGTTAACGCCGGCGATATTGGCGCTGTGCTGGGGCTCAAAGACACCTTCACCGGTGACACCCTTTGTGATGCGTCGACTCCTGTTGCTCTCGAACGAATCACCTTCCCTGAGCCGGTCATCTCCATTGCGGTCGAACCCAAATCCACCGCGGATCAGGACCGCATGGCCAATGCTTTGCAGAGGCTGGCGGAAGAAGACCCCACGTTCCAGGTATTTTCAGATGATAATACCGGCCAAACCATCCTTAAGGGGATGGGGGAGCTTCACCTCGATGTGTTGATCGACCGTATGCTGCGCGAATTCAAAGTGCAGGCCAATGTTGGTAAACCACGCGTTTCTTATCGTGAAACGATCACAAGACCTGTTCCCAATGTCAATTATAAATACGTCAAACAATCCGGCGGACATGGCCAGTACGGACATGTGGTTTTCGCCTTTGAACCGCTTGATCGCGGCAGCGGCGTGGTTTTTGAGAACAAGATCACCGGCGGCGCGATCCCCAGAGAATATATCCCTGCAGTTGATAAAGGTGTTAAAGAAGCCGTGGAGTCTGGTGTATTGGCCGGATATCCGGTGACAGACCTTAAGGTCACCCTGATCGACGGTTCGTATCATGAAGTAGATTCAAGCGAGATGGCTTTCAAAATGGCTGCCATCATGGGCATCCGCGAGGGGCTTCAAAAGGGTTCCTCTGTGCTGCTTGAACCCATTATGAAGGTTGAGGTAGTAGTACCTGCCGAGTACCTGGGCGAGGTGATGGGACAAATCACCGCTCGTCGGGGTGAAGTAGCGGGTATGGAAATGCGGCCGGGGAACGCGCAAGCTGTGCGTGGGACGGTACCTCTGGCTGAAATGTTTGGTTATGCAACTGAACTGCGGTCAGGCACGCAGGGTCGAGGTGTGTTCACCATGGAATTCGACCATTACGCGCCAGTTTCTGCCACAGTTGCAGAGAAAATACTTAATAAATAGTTATTACATATCCGATCCGGACTTTGAAGGAGTTGTTGAATTTATGGCCAAGCAGAAGTTTGAACGAAAGAAACCGCATCTGAATATCGGCACAATGG
>CAZRHZ010000267.1:0-2101 GCA_964599995.1 uncultured Anaerolinea sp.
AATAAGAAGTCTTGGCCATGAAGTCTCTCTTGAACAATTAAATCAATAATACACATAAGACTGGTTGCAGTATTCATACCATTTTATCATCACGAATATGGGAGGGGAAAAACCGGGATCTGGAATGAACGGAAATGAGAGAAAAGGGTCAGGCTTAGCGCTTGCGCAAGATAATCGCCAGCAGGCCAAAAACAAGCGCCACACCACCCAATGCGATCATCCAGATGGTGGAGGCAGGCATGAAAAATCCTTTGCGCATGGGCTCTGACGCGGACTCTTCGATCAAATCACCCTCGATACCGGGTTCGGGCAGTCCAAGGATCAAGGTGGAGGGATCGGCTTGATCCGAGGATTCTATAGTCAAATTGGGGCTTTCGGTGCCCATCAGGGTCATGGTCTCATCGCCTGCTGCAGGAGCGGGTGTTTCGGTGACAAACCCCTTGGCAGTGACGGCGGGTTCTCCACCACCGCCCATCCCGGAAGCTTCAGGCACGTTCTGCCAGGTGATGATCATGGGGGTCTGGGAAGTATCTGCGGTACCGGCTAACGAGGAATCCATGGCGGCTTCGGGTGCTGAGGCTTCCAACATGGCGGGAGAAGCCATCATCAACCCCCTGGACGCAAAAAGTCGTGTTCCGGTAAAGATCACCACCACAGCCAGCGCGGCTGTGGCAGAGAGCAATCCCATGTAAGAGCGCAGTCCCCACTTGCGGGTCTTTGCCGTGGCGTAACGTTGTGACAGGGTGAAGTTGCGCGGTGCACGTTTGGATGGCAGCGAGCGCAGTAATTTTCGAGTGTGTTGAATCTCGCGGAATGCCTGTCTAAATTGAGGGTCAGCTTTAAGGCGCATTTCAATACGCTGCTGGTTCGAAGCGTTCAAGCGCCCGTCCAGGTATGCGGAAATGTCCATCCAGTCTTGTTGGGATAGCTGTGTCTTCATTCTGCTGCCTCACCCTCAAGACGGAATTGAGCCGGAAGAAGTTCCTGAAAACCCTGCAGGCAGTCGCGCATTTTCAAGCGGGCGCGCGCCAGCCGGCTTTTGATGGTGCCAAGCGGGACCTGCGCGGAGTGCGATACTTCTTCGTAATCCATGCCCTGCACGTCCACCAACACCACCACGGCGCGGAATTCAACCGGCAGCTTGTCGAGACAGTGCTGCAGGGCGTGCTCAAGCTCGGCCTGTTCGAGACTGATTTCAGGCAGCGGATCATCAGAAGCCATCCACTGCGGCGAATCCATCTCGTCGTCTTCCTCGATATTTACCGGTTCAAGGGGGGTGGTTGGGCGGCGTTTTTGGCGGCGTAATTCATCGTAGCAGCCGTTGGTGACCATGCGCATCACCCAGGCTTTAAACGACCCTCCGCGATAGGTGTGAATGTTGCGCCAGGCGGAGAGAAAGGCGTTCTGCACGGCATCCGCAGCCAGGTCGTCGTCATTCAACATGCGGCTGGCGACGTTGAAAGCCAGGTCCTGATAAGCCAGCACCAGACGGTTGAAACCATCCAGGTCACCCTGCATCGCAGATTGGATCAGCGCATTTTCATCCATGCGCATAATTGTAATATAGAACCGAATTTCGTATTGATTTTGTCATAACACTGAATCAAGGGGAATAAATTTGCGTAAAACCATCTTTTTTAGTAAACTCAATGCCATATGGACCTCAGCCTGACCCGCTTCATCGGAATCGACCTCAACGCGCCGCGCGGCAAAATGGCCTGCGCAATTCTCGACGATTCACGCCGCATCCAGTTCCGCGGAGAGCTGAGTATGCCGGATTTCGCGACGAAATTGGGTGAATGTTCCATCGCCATCGCGGCGGTGACCGCTCCAATCACCCTGAACGAAGGCTTGATGGCCGATCCTGAAAAGCGGCAGCAGTTATCTCCCCCACCCCCCAGCAAACGCTACACCAACCTGAGAGTGTGCGAATATGAACTGATCATTAGGGGCTTCGCGAGCAGCCGCACCCCGGCCACCCTTGAAGCCTGCTCCCCAGCCATCCAGAAAGCTTTGCGTTTTTCAAGTGAACTCGCTGCTCTGGGTTTTCAGCGCTGGCCTGCGCCTGGCGCTGAACGCCAGTTAATGGAAGTGCATCCCG
>CAZRHZ010000268.1:0-2095 GCA_964599995.1 uncultured Anaerolinea sp.
GAGCCACGCGGAAGAGCGCGGATACTTTTTGCGTGCTTTCTCCGAACCATTTGGAAAGCATGTCGCTGGCTTTGGCACTGAAGAAAGTCGCATCCAGGCTGCCCGCAGTGGCGGCTGCCAGCAGGGTTTTTCCGGTTCCGGGCGGCCCGTAGAGCAGAATGCCTCGCGCGCTGTTGATCTCCACCTGGGGTGGTTTTTTGGCCAGCGCTTCAAAGTAGGTCGTCTTGATGGTCGCTTTGGTGTCTTCCATGCCAGCCACATCATCCCAAGTGATCTTGGTGGTCGTGATCAACTGCTTGATCTGCTCGTCAAATTCCGTGTCAGAGGTTTCATCGGAGGGCTTCTCATTTCGTCCAACTCGCGCGTTTACCGTAGAAGAAGATCTGCGAGGGACCTCTCCCTCAGGCATCTTTACCAATGCGTTGGCCATCTTGTCGAGCGTGGAGGCTTTCTCTTCCCTTTTTTGTTTGACAGACGGATCGATGGCATATTTTGCATAACTGCGCATGAATTCCGCGGCCTGATGATAACCAGACGAAGCCTCTTTGGTCTTGCCTTTTTTTTCAGCTTCGAGGGCAGATTTATAGGCTCGCAAGTACTGAGAATAGATGGATGCGCTCAGATCGACCGGCATGGCTTAAAACTCTTCTTCAGCTTGAGGGTTCTCTTTCGCGCTCCGCTTGGCTTCCATTTGATCGGTCAATTCTTTGTACGACTGATCCAGGGCTTCAGGGTTGTCACGCGCCTCGCGTGCGGCTTCAAACTGCTTCATGATGTCATTGATATCAGCATCTTCGACCTTGCTGTGCTCCAATCCCTGGCGATCCATGACACCCAGCATTTCATTCATCTTGGACTGGTTGAACTCACCATCAATGAAAGCATTGTCGATGAAGACGACCAGGTCTTGAAGGTCAAAATTCTGGAGCATGGAACCAATCCCGGATTCCTTCTGAATGCGAGCCAGATCCTTAGCCTGGATCAAGCCGTTGATCAGACGGGTCTGCTGTGAAAGTGAATCGAGCAAACGATCGAGATTGGCGGCCTGCCCATCGACCTCTTTTAACTTTCGGGCAATGATCTTGGCTTCGCGCGAACCGGATGCCTTCACACCCTCTTCAAATAGTTTGCGTTTCTGCGCTTCTAGATCGCGCACCTCGTTCAAGGTTTTCCGTTCTTCCAGATCAAGGCGCACTTTTTCGCGCTTTAGATCGTCCACCTTGATGTCTTCCAGGCGGGCTGGCTTGTTTCCCTCAATCTTTTCGGGTTCTTTGACCAGTTCACGCAGAATGCTCTTGCCATAATCCCATAAACTCTTCCTTACGCTCATTTTTTCCTCCATCGTAAGCTTTTTATGAATCACAACGCCTGCCGTTTGACAAGCGTAATTCCCAAACCCTTCAATTCCGTGAGGATATACTCCCCATCTTTGGCCATTTTTTCAAAAGCCTGCTGGACCAGCGCAGGCGGGAACGCACAGGATTTTTGCGCGTCCTCCAACCGGATGCTGTCGTGAACGCCCATCAGATCAATGACTGCCTGAATTACCTCTGAAAACCCTTCATCTGCCAGGATCGGCTTAAATAACTCGGCATAACGCCGGGCACGGTCGTCGGAAGTATTGAAGATCAATTCTCTGGTTTCCATGTCAAAAAGGTAAAGCATGGCCAATCGGTGGCTGAAGGCAAAACTGCCAGCGCCCGTCAGCACCGAACGGGCAGTTTCATCCCAGCCGGTGGTGGAAGCCAGCAGTACCAGACGGAAATTGCCTGAACGCGAAGGGGTCTCGACGAGCTTCTCAATCCATTCCGCCAGCTCTTTGGCTGAGAACGGCTGGGTGTCAAACCCCTCACGCACCATGGTCTCCATGTGGTTGACCACCTGAACATGTAACTCCAGAGGGTTGCCTTTCTTGTTTTTGGTTTTGGTAACGTAATGGTGCCAGGCGTTCAATGGCAGCTGCGAGGTCGTGGCGGCATCCAGCACCACCTTGCCCAACAACTGCATCAACTCGGCACGCTCATCTCCTGTTTCAAGGATCTCATCCCAGGATGGGATGTTGATGGCTTCACCGCTCACCGGGTGGATCAGGGTG
>CAZRHZ010000269.1:0-2080 GCA_964599995.1 uncultured Anaerolinea sp.
GTTCCGTTTCAAAACCTTCCATAAATTCAAGTTTTAACACTTTTTCAAACAGCTTAAGCTCAAACTCATCCACATTATCGTTTATTCCTGTTTCTTCCCATTTTCGCACATACGTCGAAAAACTTTTTGAAGGGATGATCTGGCTTTCTTCGACGTACTTACTTAATGACTCGACACTGACTGCGGTGCTCAGCAGCAAACTAAAAACAATTTCATCTTTCTGAGGATCTGGAATTGTTATATAAGATAATTCCAATTCGCATAAAACCTTAAGTGGAACATTTGGTTTGTATCCTAATAATGAGTTCTGTTTATCCACTATCAAACAAGCAAGGGGTGTTTCAATCTCAACGTTACTATTATTGCCTTTAAGGTTTGATATCATTTCATCGATCTGTTCTGGATTGACAAATAATGTCAACATTTTTTTGAGGTCACAATTTTCCTTGTCTTGGACGGTTTTTATTTGAAAAAAGTTGATCAAAAATTCGGTTAAGTCCTCTTCACGGACGATTTTTGAAAAAGATTTGCCACCGCTGTTTTGCATATAATCACGGCCAACCCAATCGTTTTTAGGAACCTTGATATGAAATTGGTCAGTTTGTTTTTTTTGAAGGAATTTATTCATGGATCACCTCTTTGTGAAATGCGCTCCTCTTTGCACTGCAGAAGTTAACAAAGCATCGAGGGTTTTTCATTTTGAGTAAAGCTTTTAATGGGCTTCTTTGCGTCTTGGCGAGAGATATCGAACTCCCACACCCTCTTCCTCCATTTTTCACACCACCGGTTGTTTATCGATCACGAACAGGCAGCCCTTTTCTCCGTTTGCTTCACACTGCTTCTCGCGCGTCACGTAGAACTTACCTCCCCCCGCCCAGCACGCCAGCTCCTGCAGCATACCCAAGAAATAACTGCAGTCCAGCCGTGCCCCTTCCACCGCCAATCCGCTCGCCATCACCTGCCAAGCGCTTTGCGTTTCATCCAACGTGGATATGCAAAATTGTCGCTCTTCCATCCATTTCAGCAGGTCAGTTAAGGCGCGCTTGATCCGCGCTGTGGGGGGGAGCAGCTTGAAGGCTACGCCCTTCCATCCCATTGAGGTTGAGAACTCCCGCATCCAGTATTGGAACCCCGCCCTGCCCGCGCGGATATACATCCCACTGGTTTCTTGCGCGCCGAACCGGCCTGTCAATGTCTGGCGCAGTTCACCCAGCGTGTGTAGTTTACCTTTTGATCCGCTGCTCTCAACGAGCAAATCGTTACCGAAGATTTCTTTCAATCCGTTTTCAATAAAGGGAAAATGAGACACAGGCTGCAAAGTAAGTGTAGTCATGATTCACGATCCTTTGGGGTTATGCGGGTTGGGTTTTTGCGGCATCCATCTCTTCGAGGATGGCGTAAAGCAATTCGAGCAAAACGGTCTTCACCGAACTTTTCTTGGTAGCCACGCACGGCAGTAGTTTGATGCCCGGGTCGAGTCTAAGCGCGATGCGGATATCCTCCACCGACCACGCGTCAGCGCAATCCTGTTTGTTGGCGGCCACGATGTAGGGCGTCGGCGCATAAGCTCTGAACGTTTCGAGAATGGTGCGCGCTTCGCGGAAGGTCTCAGGCCGGGTGCTGTCGAGCATCACAATGAAACCCAGCATCCCTTCCGAAAGGATCTCCCACATGAAATCGAAGCGCTTCTGACCCGGTGTGCCAAACAGGAACAGCACCAGTTCGTTGTCCACCGTGATGCGGCCAAAATCCATCGCGACCGTGGTGGAGGACTTGACCTTCTCCGATTCAGACGTCACCTTTTTCTCGGTGTTCACCACATCGATCTCGCTGACAGATCGGATTAACTCGGTTTTACCGGCATTGAAAGGACCTGTTACCACTATTTTTACGGTCTGTGTCTGCATGGCTCGTAATCCTTATCCTAGATCGACTTGATGCGTTCGATCACACGGTTTACCAGTGATCGCTGTTCAACTGGATCCATGATCATCATCCTGCGCACTTGAACCGGCTCAAGGCTGGCAGTCGGGCGCACCATTTCAACCAGGCCAGCCTGCATCAGGTTGAGCACCACCCG
>CAZRHZ010000270.1:0-2066 GCA_964599995.1 uncultured Anaerolinea sp.
CTGATTTGAGAAGTTATTTTCAGGGTAAAGAGGGAAGTTGTCAAGAGAACGAAACAACCTTTCCGGAGGTGTTCGCAGCCACCCGTTGGCTTTATTTGACCGTTCTGAAAGAAAACAGGTATACTGGCTGAGAATCACACAGACTCAATAAAAAGGATGAGCATGGACAAACCGATCGAGATCCAGAAAAAAC
The DNA here is from genome assembly GCA_964599995.1 of uncultured Anaerolinea sp. Classification (GTDB taxonomy): domain Bacteria; phylum Chloroflexota; class Anaerolineae; order Anaerolineales; family Anaerolineaceae; genus UBA6107. The sequence continues at coordinate 194 of CAZRHZ010000270.1, forward strand.
GCAGACCAGCCCTTTTACTTTCACTCGTGATGCTGGTCACCGGGGGTGCAGCCGAATGGCTGCTGATCAAGGTGATCTATCCTCACCTGGAGGGTTACTTCAATTTGAAGGTCACAGCGGTGGTGCTCATCGCAGCTTTGATCATTTGGACCATCGTAATGGTCTTCAAACAGTCCAATCGGTCAAAACCAGGGTTGGTGATCAGCGCGGAAGGTATCAACGATGCGTCCAACCTGGCAAGCGTGGGTTTCATCCCCTGGAGGGACATCACCGGCTTAAAATTGACCGCCAATGAATTCAAAAGTGCTCTGATCGTGGTGCTTGTTAAAGAGCCACAAGCCTACGTCGATAAAACTCCGAAGATGAGAGAAGCGCGCTATGCGCAGTTCAAGCAGTTTGGCTCGCCCGTGGTGATCACGGCTGGTGTGTTGGAATATGATCCCCAACAACTGGTCGCCCTGCTGCAGGAACACATCACTCCGGCCACCCCACCCAAACTGCCATGAGTGAGAATATTCAGAAAATGGAAAAAATTGAGGCTGTCCTGTTCGACCTGGATGGCACGCTGGTGGATTTCATCAACACCGATAGCAAAATCATGCAGATTATCCTAAATGCCACTGGTTCTCAAATCTCTTTTGAGAATTTCCTTCAAACGTCCATTGACGTCGTGATGGATTTCCACCGATTGGTGGCAGAGCAAAAGGTGGACCCTTTAGTGGTTAACGAATACCGATTAAAACGCACTTTCGAAAAATTCGACTTGGAATGGAAGGATGAATATCTTGCGCTTTATAGAAAGAGTTTAGTGGACGAATGTGTTCCATATGCCGGTGTTGAACGAATGCTGATCGATCTTGCACCCAAAGCCAAAACCGGATTGATTACGAATGCTTATGACGCCGTCGAACAGCGCAAACGCATTTGCCATGCAGGATTGCATGTGTTCTTTGATGTGATCGTTGTGGCTGGAGAAGTTGGGATTCGAAAACCGGATCCCGCCATCTTCTTCCTAACGCTTGAAAAGATGGGTGTTGCGCCGGAAAATTCACTCTATATCGGCGATTCGATTGCGCATGACATTGAAGGCGCCAGAGCGGCAGGCATTAAATCTGTATTGATCGCAGATGAAAAAAAACCGGAAGCCCAATTGGCAGATTACTGCGTGCAGGGCATTTGCGAACTGCGCGAGTTGTTAAGTTCGTTGATCTAATATAAAATTGAGTAAAAGGGAATCACCGATGAAAAAAGGTTTCCTGTTCGCTCTAACCATCTTGCTCCTTGTTTCTCTCGCCAGCTGCAGCCAGGAGGGTGCAATGACTTCGATCGTATCTGTGCGCTATACCCTTGACGCTGGTACGCTGCCGCCCGAATTGCGCTGGCATGAGGAATATATGATCTCTGATGAAGGCGTCGTTTTCAGCCGTAGCGCGTTTCAAGAAGAGACACAGGTCAATACAGGCTCCTGGATGGTCGAGATTGAGGCAGGGGCGGTCGACGCGCTGTTGGATCAACTGAACGAAGCCGACCTGAAAGGCATTGAACGGGTCGAACCCGCGGACGCACCGGATGGCGGCGGCAGCGAGAGCATCCTGCTGCTGGATGCCAGCGGCCGCTCGTTTTCACTGGATTTCATCAATGGCGTCACGTATACCGGCGCGGAGGGCGTGGTGGAACCGGTGCGGGAATTCATCCATAATCTCGTGCTGCCGGAAGAGGCCGTGGTGCAATACAATCTGGATGGTAATTGAGCCATCTTCTTCATTGGATTTTTGGAATCTTATTCGAGCTTTCTCTTTGCTATAATCAGGCATGATCCCTGTTGGATGAGTATGAGTGCATGAAGCATCGCGTTTTTTATCGAGATAATCTA
>CAZRHZ010000271.1:0-835 GCA_964599995.1 uncultured Anaerolinea sp.
GTTTGGCAGGCCGGCATCGAGGAAATCGATTGTCCGCCCACTGTGATTGGCGAGTCTTTGATCTACCGTTCTCGAAAGAAAACCTTGACAGCAGTGGACCTAACAAAGGGTACACAGCTCTGGCAGCAAAAGTATTCCAGAATCTATAGCAGCCCATCCGCCGGATCCGGCAAGATATTTTCGATCATCTGCGATGATGAGAATACAGAATCCCCCGCGCATTACAGTCTTTTTTGTCTTGACGCAGCCAGTGGAGCGGTTGTTTGGCAATCACCTCTGGGGATCAGGGCGCAAGAGATTCAATCCCAACCAGACGGAACTTTGTTGGTGGGGATGGGAGATCCAACTCTGGCGATCTGTTCTTCGCAAAATGGCGAAATTTTACAGAAACACAACTTTGGAGCAGAGACCGTGGATCGAATTCAAACACACCTGGTTGTGCGCGATGGAGTGTGTTGGGCAGGCACTTATGCGGGTGGTATCGCTGCGATTCGTGTTTCTGAGCAGGACGAAACTCAAACTGATCCGAAGACACTCTTGGCTGAGAAAAATTATGAAGGTGCCGCCATCGCATTTGCTTTGGCAGGAAAATTGGAAAAATCTGCCGAGATCTATCTGAAACAGCTCGATCAACCCCAAAAAGCGCTGGTGATCTATGAGTATTTGAACCACCTTCCTGGCCAGGCCAGCGCACTGGAGATCGTTGGGGATGAACTTTCTGCTGCCAAGCTCTATGAAAAAGATGGACAACTAAAAAAAGCCGCTTACCTGTTTGAAAAAGTAGGTGAAACACGTTCTGCGTTGGGACTCTTTAAACAACTGAAATCGAAAGAAG
>CAZRHZ010000271.1:845-2053 GCA_964599995.1 uncultured Anaerolinea sp.
TGTGTTTAAGGAATGATGTATATGGCTGTCGACAAAGAAGATATTGAGCGTCTTTCACGACTTGTTCCTCTTCAACTTAGTGACGTGGAGGAGTTGGAATTGGAAGGCAAACTGGCAGAGGCTGGTAATGCTGCCATGGTACTAAAAGAATACCGCAAAGCAGTAGATCTCTATGAGCGTAGTGGTGATGCTTATCTGGAAAAAACCCTGAATGCTCTGGATCATTTATGCGCGGCAGAACCAGAGACTTGGTGTTTTGAAAAGTTAAGTAACCTGGCTGGCAAATTGAAACAGTACGGGATACAAGCCAAAGCGCTTGAAAAATTGGACAAAGGCTGTGAAGCCGCTGAAGCTTTCTTGGCAGCTGCAGAATCGCTGGAACAAAATGGATCAACTGATGAGGCTGCGATCCTTGAATTTTATGATAATGCTGCCAAATATTTTGACCGTGAAGGCATGATCGTAAAGTATCAGAAATGCTATTCCAAGATAATGTTTTACAAAAAACTTCCCTGGATCCTGGTGGGCGGAAAAACTGAAAAGGCATTTAGGGAAATGGAATACAACACGCTTTTCCTTTTCGTTAAAAATGTCGGATATAGCCGGGCAGATGATATTCACATTCAGGTGATCGGTGACAATTTCAAGGTGGATGAATTTAGTCTGCCCGATTCGATTAAAGCTCTCGCAGTATCTGCGGAAAAACGTATTGAACTCTCGATTCGTCCCAATAGAGAACAAATAGGCGAAGATGTTCGTTTTGTGTTGGAATGGTCGTGGAAAGATCGCAATGCGGTGCAATATAAAGATCGGACCACAGTCAAGGTTGTGGTTAAATCGCAGAGTGATACTCGCACGGGAGGAACGCCCGTAACCATTAATGCCGACAAGGTTACTTATGTCAATGGTGAATATGTTCACCATGATATTGCAGGTGATAGCATCCAGTCAGGTGGAAAGAAGGAAACGGGGGATAAAGTAGAGATTAACCATGAGGGTTATTCCCGCGTGGTTGATTCTGATCAAGGTTCATCGGAATCGATAAAAACTAAAAAATGCGAAAAATGTGGCGCAATTAACAGCCATGATGGGTTAACATTCGGTGGTGTCATATCCGATTGTAATATGAGACTACCCTTAATGCTGGCGATCTTTGAAAAGATAATCACTTATTGCAAGGAAAATAGATTTAGCCAAATCTTCTATAA
>CAZRHZ010000272.1:0-2051 GCA_964599995.1 uncultured Anaerolinea sp.
TTTGGAGCAAGAATGACCCGCCTGCTTTATCTGCCGGATGACGTCACGGTCATCCAATTGGAAGTGGAAATCCCCGCCAGCCAGCTTTGCGCCTCCGTGAACGCGGGCATGCGTCCGGTCAAGGCGCTGCGTGACGCCCCTGTCGCGAAACTGACCGCCAGCGTGGTGGGAAAGACCGTTATTGTCGCACCGTTTGACAAAACTGGGAATTCAAGCCAACCAACAGCCCAACTGCAGGGATTGTCGCGCCGCCAGGCGCAGGTGCATGAACTGGCCGCGCGCGGGCTGACCAGCGGAGAGATCGCCATCATGCTGCGACTCTCCAGACGCACGGTCAACTATCACCTCAACCAGGCCAAGAATCGCCTGCGTGTCGGGGGTGCCCCGCAGACGACCCTGCTGCCCATGCGCTTGAATTTTGGAGAAGACGAGCAGGATCAATCCATTCTTTGCCAGACCTGATACAGCGCCAGGTCGCCACTTTTGCCATCCGAGGTGAACTGCTCGCGGATCGAAAAACCGCTCTGTTCTGCCATCTGCGCCAGTTCCGCTTCATTGAATAAATGCACGTAGCGTAAACCCGGTTCGGTGGCTTCCCCTCCGGCGGCGTGCCGCCAATCCAGCAGCGTGTCGCCCGCTTCCACGTCATGCTCGGCAAGCCCAACCAGCGGCCAGGGCTGCACGCGTGCCATTAGCTTGGGGCTGTTCTGGAACTGCCACTCTGAATGGACGAAAACCCCGCCTGGCTTGAGCAGATCGTGAACCTGCTGAAGAATTCCAAGTCGAACCTGGTTACCGGGAACATGGTGCAGGGCGGCAAAGGCCAGCACGCCGTTAAAACGCTTTGCCCCGACCGTCGCGGATAAGGGCGTGTCGAGCAGATTATGAAACTGATAATCAAGTTCAAAACCAGGATGCATTTCCAAGGCTTGCGCGCCCTTGCGGGCTTCCTCCAACAGCGGCTGGCTGAAATCCAGCCCCAGATAGGAACCGCGCATGCCTGAATTTGACAGGCGCTGCCCCAACACCCCGCTGCCGCAGCCGATATCCAGCCAGTCGCCAGACAGAATGCTTTGGTCGAGGATGCGTTCCACACCGGGCTGCAAGCGGCGGCGCGTCTCGGCAAAGGCCGCGCCGAAACTCTGGTAGAATCTATCATTGAGGTCCACTAACTGGCGGATCACCGTTTCGTTCATGGTCATAATTATAGTCTGCGATGCATAATCACGAGTATATTGAAAACTGGCGCAAAGCCAGGCAACACACACCCGAACAACTGCAAATGGCGCAGGTGGTGCTGGAAGAGATGCGTCAGGGGCGCAAACTGGATCGCGCCCTGCGCTCCCATCCCATGCCGGACGGGCGCCTGATCGCCAAGCATGTGCTGGTGGCGGCCTACCGCGCGTTGGTGGCCAGCGGCGAGTGGCAGGAAGACCCCGATTTTCTGAGCCGCATCCGCATGAAGCCGGTGCGTACCCTCTCGGGCGTCACCACCGTAACCGTGCTGACCAAGGCCTATCCATGCCCCGGACGCTGCGTGTTCTGTCCCACCGAAAGCTACATGCCCAAGAGTTACCTGGCGGATGAACCCGGCGCGGCCCGCGCTTACCAGAACAAGTTTGATCCCTTCAACCAGGTGCAGTCGCGCCTCAAGGAGTACCAGTCCGTCGGGCATCCCAGCGACAAGATCGAACTGCTTATTCTGGGCGGCACGTGGAGCAGTTATCCGCGTATTTATCAGGAATGGTTCGTGCGGCGCTGTTTCAACGCCATGAACGCGGATTCTCCTTCTTCCGCACAAGAAGTTCAACAGCCCGACCCCCCGGATGAAAGCGAACCTGCCAAGACGGTGGATCTGGGTCACCTGAGGATCGCTCAAACCCACAACGAAAGCGCAGAACATCGCAACGTGGGTCTGGTCATTGAGACCCGGCCGGACGAGATCAACCCGGAAGAGCTGAAATGGCTGCGCCAGTTGGGTGTGACCAAAGTGCAGATGGGCGCCCAGAGCCTGGATGACCGTGTGCTGGCGCTGAACCTGCGCGGTCACA
>CAZRHZ010000273.1:0-2037 GCA_964599995.1 uncultured Anaerolinea sp.
GCAGGTTTACCAGAGCCACAATTTGAGCAGCGCAGTGGTTCATTTGTGATTACCCTCTGGAGGGATTGGCTGACAGTAGAAGCTATCCGTCAATTAGACCTGAATGAAAGACAGCGGCAGGCAATTCTTTTTGTTAAGGCCACTGACCGCCTGACTAATATGGACTATCAGAAAAATTTTAGTGTTTCAAAACCGACGGCATCGAGAGATCTTGAAGACATGGTCAAAAAAGGAATATTGGAGAAGATAGGAATTACGGGCAAGGGAACTCATTACATCTTGAATCGCAAAGGGCTCACAAAGGGCTCAAACGACTCATCCCGCGCATGGGAAACCAGACATAAACACGGCAAACCCGACATGATCAAAAGGATAATTGCATGGCAAAGAAGGTAACGAATAGCTCAAAAACAATAGAAACGCTGACGCACGATGAAGCCAAGCGAAAAAACATACCGACGGCCGAGTTTCAATCTGTGTTGCAAAAAGAAGCGCAAGACCCGCTCAAAGTAACACTGCCGCGAGACGCTGCCGGACTTACCGAAGAAAAGGAAAACCGCAACCGCGACCTTGACCCGCAACTGGTCTGGCGCGGCAAGGATGAGCAGGACTGGTCCGATCTGGTCGTGAACGCGCCGCCCATTTATATTCAGGAAAAAGTTCATCCCAAAGTGCTCATCGACGATCTGCTGCGCCGCACCGCATCCGACAAGCAGGCGGCGGAAACGCAGACAGACCTTTTTGCCGATTTCAACGGTATTCCGACCGAGGCCGCCAAAACCGATTTCTATCAGCACGATCAGAACTGGTCCAACCGCATGATCCTGGGCGACAGCCTGCAAGTGATGGCCAGCCTTGCCGAACGCGAAGGCCTGCGCGGCAAGGTGCAGTGCATCTATTTCGACCCGCCTTACGGCATCAAGTTCAACTCCAATTTCCAGTGGTCCACCACCAGCCGCGATGTGAAAGACGGCAATGTTGACCACATTACCCGAGAGCCGGAACAGGTCAAAGCCTTCCGCGACACCTGGCGCGACGGCATCCATTCCTACCTGACCTACCTGCGCGACCGCCTGACCGTGGCCAGGGATTTGCTGACGGATAGCGGTTCGATCTTTGTGCAGATTGGAGATGAGAATGTTCATCGGGTAAGGGCGCTGATGGATGAGGTGTTTGGGGACGAGAATTTTATTGATCAAATCATTTTTCAAACTTCTAGTGGTCGTGTCTCAGATGGACTTGACGGTGTATATGATGCAATTCTATGGTTTTCAAAAAATAAGGAAAATGCAAAATTACGAAAAATCAAAAAAAATAGAACTGATAAACAACTTGATACGGCATACAACTACCTGCAATTTGTTGATGGCTCATTTCGGATGATGACGAAAGCTGAAAGAGAGGGTGAAACTGATCTTCCAAAAGGTTCACGACGTTTTAGACCTGGTCAAACACAAAGTCAAAGTGGCAGTGATTCTTCAAGATTTACTCTAAATTATGAAGGTAAAGATTTCTTGCCGCCAATAACAGGAGGTTGGCGTTCGTCGCAGGCAGGTTTCGAAAGAGCGGCGAAGTCTTCAAGATTAATGGCACGAGGCCGATCAGTTGCATATCGACTATGTGACGATGATAATCCAATGATCCAAATGACGAATATTTGGACAGATACAGTTTTTGTGAGCTTTGGTTCGGATAAGGCTTATATTGTTCAAACTAATCCTCTTGTTATTCAACGCTGTATCCTCATGTCCACTGACCCCGGCGATCTTGTTCTTGATCCAACGTGTGGTTCAGGAACAACAGTTTATGTTTCCGAGCAGTGGGGACGCCGCTGGATCACCATCGACACGTCGCGCGTGGCGCTGGCGCTGGCCCGTGCCCGTGTTATGGGCGCGCGCTATCCTTATTACCTGCTGGCGGACGAAGTGGAAAGTGTTCCGGATTTAGTGGCAAGCAACGGCAAAGATATTAGGTACAAGCCACTATCCACAAGCCACCAGTCACTAAAACAAGGCTTTGTCTATGAACGCGTCCCGC
>CAZRHZ010000274.1:0-2033 GCA_964599995.1 uncultured Anaerolinea sp.
CTTCAAAGGCATGGGCATGTAAATTTACATCTAGATGCAGACAAACAAGAGGCTGTTTAATAAACAGCCTCTTGTTGTTATTTAACTTTCCAGTTTATCGACTGGAAGGATCATATTTCTTTCTTTCAATTGGTTCTGGTTTGAGATTTGCTGCGAGTGCCACCAAAAATGTGAGTGGAATTCCTGCCCGAGGCTTTAGCTGTGTATAATGCCTGATCGGCATGATCGAGCAGGATGGCCAATTCGCGAGCAGCTGTATGGTCGCTCTTTTCACCTTTATTGCCTGCCAAATCCGCGATCCCGATGCTTACGGTCACATTGGCCTGTCCTTTGTCTGTGGTGACGATCAACTCTGCAATGGTCGTGCGCAGCCGCTCCGCAGCCTGGAAAGCGTCATTGAGATTTGTTTCAGGGAGTAACACGCAAAATTCTTCACCACCATAACGGCCTGTGACATCAATTTCGCGCATGGTGGTTTGGATCGTTTGAGCAATCGAGACCAAGACCTGGTCACCTGCAATATGACCCAGAGTATCGTTGATGCGCTTGAAGTAATCAATATCCAGGATCATTAAAGCCAGTGGACGTTTGTATCGCAGTGAACGCTCAACCTCTTTTTCTGCCAGGATAAAGAAGTGGTGCCGATTGGTGGTTTTGGTCAACATGTCGGTTCGAGCCAGTTTTTCGAGCACTTCCTGTACATGCTTGCGGTCCTCAATTTCAGCCTGCAGCTCAAAATTGCGCAAGCGTTCGATCTCGGCATCGCGCTGGGCCAGTTGAATATCATAACTGGCTTTGATCTTCGCCTGCTGCCGGGCAGATTCTTTTCCGGCTGTGGTTTCGGTGATCATGTAATAGTTCTTGATACTTTCCAGAGCGCGGGCGAAATCACCTTGCTTTTCCTGAACAGAGGACATCAATTTGTAAGGTTCTGCGAGACTTCCGCGCAAATTAAACTGCGTCATGATCTCGATGGACTGCTTTAAATATTCGGCAGCCAGGTCCAACTTACCTTGCATTAATTTTATTTTTCCCAAAGTGCATGTGATGTATGATTTGGAAATCTCCATAGGAGAGTTGTTCGTCAAATCAAGCGCTTCTTTCAGAACCGTCTCCGCTTCATCCAGCCTGCCCATGGCCAGCAGGATCTCACTCTGGGTGTCGAAATAATTCTGGATCAACCGGGTCATGCGTAACTCGCGCCCAATCTCGACACACGGACGAGCCATTTCAAGAGCGTGTTCCAGTTCCCCAGCCTCGAAATAAGACATGGCAAAATTGTTCAGTATTGACGCGTAGATCACCAGATTGCCTGATTTTTCAGCCATGGTGATGGCTTTGGCATGAGTGTCCAATGCCGAGACGTGGTCATTCATCAATGAATGAACACATGCGATCATATCCAATAAACGGGCATGCAGTGTGATCAAACCCAAATTTTTGGCAATTTCGATCCCTTTAAGTCCCCATTCCATGGCCATGGAGTATTGACCGAAAAAGAATGCCATCCAACCGATTCTTAGGTCTATGAATGCCTGTTTTTCACTGGGCGGGTTGTCCTTTAATAAATCCTCTGCTTCCACACAGAGCTGCTCAGCGGCTTCTTTCTCATCATTGGTCAGCGAATATCGCACAAGTTCCGACAACCCGAGTGCCCAACCCTCATAATAATCCACTGACCGAGCCAGATCAATAGCTTCACGGATCAATGCGCCCGTGCGATTCGTATCTGTTAATCGGGTCCACTCAGCCGTTGCAAGCAATTGGTCAACCCGTTCGTGCGGATCGATCGTATTCCTTAGTTCTATTTCAGCAGCGGCTTGAGCTTGCTCCATCTTGGCTCGTTCTTGAGCCCAGTTGATGTCCAGTTTTAACGGTGAATACATAAATATTCCATCTCCACAAATGTGAGAGTGCCACCATTCCACAACTCCATTGAATTCAAGATGATTACCAGGGAATCTCCCCGTAATTCAATGGAATTATTAATTCTACAATAATTTGCAGAATCGCGCCCTTACAAAAGGATTACG
>CAZRHZ010000275.1:0-1627 GCA_964599995.1 uncultured Anaerolinea sp.
ATGTATCCAAACCGCCTGAGTAGGCTAAGACAACTTTCTTAATATCCTGTGACATAGTTTCTCTCCAAGAATTTTATCTAAAAAAACAAAAATAATAAAAACTCCGCATGTATTGCGGAGTTTTTCATTGATAAAGAAAAGTATTCAAAAATACCGCAAAACATTATTAATCGTCGCGGTAACCTCGTCGGACAAAATTTGTTGAGGATTTTTTATTCATAGCGACTATTATAAGTTTTACCGTGATACTGTCAAGTGGGGATAAAAAAAATGTGTTACAAAAGCGTAATATTCGATGAAAGAAATGTTTTTTATAAACTATATCTTCACCGCACATGCGGAGGCCTCGCATAAAAGCTTAAAGATAAACTGGGTGCGACTATCAAACATCAAACCCCTTAAGATGCCTGTAAAATGGGAAATAAGGGGTTTGATGTTTATGAGAAAAGCTTCCAATTATTTTCTAACCAATTTGCAGCTTAAAATGCGAAAAACGAATCAATATGTAGATCCCATGACTATCTTTTCTGCGACCATAGAAGGAAGGGTTATTAGATTACCCCAAACGGCTTCATATGTGTATGTTCCAGTTGAAGAGCCGAAAATTGTTACATAGTCGTCTTCAAGAATGCTCAGCTCAATTTCTTTTTGGCTATATTCTACATAGAACACATAATCATATACGGCAGTACCGATCCGCAAAGCAACGTAATCTCCATCCGTCATCTTCTGCAAAACTCTTCCGTAAATTGAAATATTCGTTCCTTCATATTTTTCAGGATACCGCAGAGCATCATTATATGCCGCTCTTGGATATGATGTCAAATCATATGCAGCACTGTGTTCTACTGTTATCGTTATTGTTCTATTGCTCTTCGGATTGTTAGCATCCTTGATGTACAATGTAGCCTTACCAGCAGCGTTTGGCAAAACCATTAATCTCACTGTATTATCATTTTCCCAATTATCTGAAATCGAAAAATTGGAATTTTTATTGGGAGTATAACTGAATGCACTCTTATCACCAAAAAACTTTACTGTTATGGTAATTCCAGATTTTTCAGTAACACTCACGTTATCTGCTTCAATCGAAATACTTGGAACATACACTTTTACGGAAGTCGATTTTTCACTTCCGTCAATTGCCTGCGCTGTAATAGAAGCACTTCCACTATTTAATGCCGTTATCTTTCCATTTTCGTCCACATTTACAATAGTTGAGTCAGAGGATAGCCATCTAAGACCTTTATTGGTAGCATCATCTGGCATTACCGTTGTAAGTAAATCGGATGATTTATCTTTATCAAGAGTAATTTCGCCGTATTTAACATCATTGATTTTCACTGAAGAAACCAGTTGGATTACAGTTACTTTTGCGCTTACGGAGATTCCGCTTCCGTCTTTTGCTGTACACGTAATTGTGGCATTTCCACATGCAGAAGCTAATAACTGACCACTTGCAGATACCGTAACGACATTGGGATCAGACGATTTCCAAATCAATGCTTTTTGGCTAGCATTTTCAGGGAATACTGTAGCTTTAATGCTTCCGTATTTGTTTTTACCTAATGTTATTTCTGTTTGATCCAGTTGAATGTTAGATACAGCCTGTAAGACCTTGACTGAG
>CAZRHZ010000275.1:1661-2025 GCA_964599995.1 uncultured Anaerolinea sp.
TTCCCGCATCGTCCACTACAGCAATACTTTCATTACTGCTTTCCCACTTAACGGTTTGGCAATAAGCATATGTCGGTTCTATTGCGACGGAAAGGGTAGCTACCTTTTCATTCGGATCGTCGGATAACAATAGAGTTAGGTCCGGTTGAGAAATTGTTATTCCAGTTACAGGAGAAATAACATGCACAATTGCTTCTGCAAATATATATTCATCGTCGCTCGCTGTACACGTAATCATCGCATCTCCATAAGCGACTGCAGTTACTGTCCCGTATGAGGAAACTTTTGCTATTGTCTCATCGGAAGAATTCCAAACGAAAGATGTTTTTTCCACACTTTTTAGATATTTTAACATCAAATATAC
>CAZRHZ010000276.1:0-2021 GCA_964599995.1 uncultured Anaerolinea sp.
GCCAATCGATGTACCGTGACCGCCGATGAACTTTGTGGCTGAATGCACCACAATGTTGGCTCCCCATTCGAACGGCCGGAACAAATAGGGCGTGGCAAAGGTGTTGTCGATCATCAGCGGAATGCCGTATTTTTTGGCGATGGCCGCCACTTCTTCAAACGGGAAGATGTTGATCTGCGGGTTGCCCAACGTTTCACCGTAAATGATCTTGGTATTGGGGCGGATGGCCTTGCGGAAGTTCTCGGGGTTCGAGGGGTCCACCAGGGTCACGTCAATGCCCAGGCGCGGGAAGGAATAGGCGAACTGGTTGTAGGTGCCGCCGTAAAGCGTGGAAGACGACACGATGTGATCCCCGGCGCCCGCCAAAGTGAAAATGGCCTGGAATTGGGCCGCGTGGCCCGAAGAGACCGCCAGCGCGCCCACACCGCCTTCCAGGTCTGCGATGCGCTGCTCGAACACGTCGCTGGTGGGGTTCATCATGCGCGTATAGATGTTACCGGGCTCTTTGAGTGAGAACAAGTTGGCGGCGTGTTCCGAACTGTTGAACGTGTAAGAAGTCGTTTGATAAATGGGCACCGCCCGCGAATGGGTGGTTGGGTCGGGCTCCTGCCCGGCGTGCAGTTGGCGAGTGTTGAAACCGAATTGGTGGTCAGCTTTTTGGAGTGTCATGATGGTTTTCCTTTCAGTGAATAAAATGAATGATGGCAAGGCTTACAGGCCAACCGGGGGGAACTGCTGCGGCTGGTTGAGACGATAGGGTGTTTCCTGGTAAACGAAATAGTTGATCCAGTTGGCGAAGAGCAGATGCGAGTGCCCGCGCCAGCACACGACTGGGGTTTTGGCGGGGTCGTCATCGGTGTAATAGTTGACCGGAATGGAGATCGGCAGCCCGGCGGCCACGTCGCGGTCGTACTCACTCTTTAACGTGAGCGGATCGTATTCCGAGTGGCCGGTGATGAACACCTGCCGGCCGGCTTTGTGACCAACGATGTACACGCCCGCCTCGTCCGACTCGGCCAGGATCTTCAGCCCATCCACCTTCTCGATATCCGCGCGCCTGATCTCGGTGTGCCGCGAATGCGGGGCATAGAAGACGTCGTCAAATCCGCGCAGTAGTTTGACGTTCTTCTCGGTGACGCGGTGCTTGAAAACTCCGAACTGCTTGGCGGACAGCGGATATTTGGGAACGCCAAAATGGTGCCACAAGGCCGCTTGCGCGCCCCAGCATATGTAGAGACGGGCGAAGACGTGGCTCTCGCTCCAATCCATGATGGCAGTCAGTTCAGGCCAGTAATCCACCTGCTCGAACTCCAACTGCTCCACCGGCGCGCCGGTGATGATCATGCCGTCAAACATCTGCTCCCTGACCTGGTCGAAGGTCTGGTAAAAATTGAGCAGGTGTTCCTCAGGAGTGTTCTTGCTCTGGTGAGTTCCCGTGCGCAGCAGGGTGACCTCCACCTGCAGTGGAGTGTTGCCCAGCAGCCGCAGCAGTTGGGTCTCAGTCGTGATCTTGGTGGGCATCAAATTGAGCAGCAGGATCTTCAGCGGGCGGATATCCTGGTGGGCAGCGCGTTTTTCATCCATCACGAAAATGTTCTCGTTTTGAAGGGTCTCAAAGGCGGGCAGTTGGTTGGGTATCTTGATTGGCATGGCTTCCTCTTTCAGCGATGAAATAAAAACGACCTCGGTTCATGATAAGAAGAGGTCGTGATTATGGATTGATCTCCTCTCATCTTCCAGATTGCTTCTGCCGGAATTGGCACCTTGTTCGTTAGAACAGGTTGTCGAGGCTTCACAGGGCCGGTCCCTCTGCCTCTCTGGATAAGAGCGATACGATATTCGGTTGTATTTGTGAAAAAGTCCGGGAGCATTCCCGGACTTTCTTTTTGGGGTCAGCTCCTTTTCTTATGTTCGAGGAGCTTTTCACTTTATTTCTTGGGCGAACCGTCTTTCAACAGAAAATGCCGCAGAGTGTGATTAAGCTCCTCGCGTTTGGCGCATCATGCGCATGACCATCATTT
>CAZRHZ010000277.1:0-2007 GCA_964599995.1 uncultured Anaerolinea sp.
GCTGTAATTGTTCAGGTCGATCCATTGAATGAGTTGGGTAAAAGCCGAGTTGATGCCATGAAACGAGCCTTTATGCACATAACAGGCAGCACATTCATATTCGGGCAGGTCGGCGACAGAAAGCGAACCTTCCACAGTTGTTCGGTCTGAGAGGACCGGCGCGCAAACCTCCACTTCGATCTCAGGATCGGCCGAATGAAAGAGGGTCAGGTTCGGTCCGCTGATCTGCCACTGCCCCACCGAGATCGACTCATATAATTTCTGCCAGACGGGTGTCACCTGCCAGTAGGAAAGGATTTTCGTCCGCACTGAAACCACCCTAAGCGGCGGCAGCTTTTTAATCACGATCTCGGCTGATGGAAACCCCTGGTCTGGATCGAACATGGCCAAGCGAGTTTCAATTTTTTCAAGACGCTCAAGCTGAGCATCGATCTCTCCTTTGAGTTCGTGCCTGCGCAGTTCAAGCAGTTTGCGGACGGTTTTTGATGGACGAAAACAGCGATCTGGTCGAGAGAAAAACCCAGGTCTTTGTAAGCCAGGATCGTGTTCAGCTGACTTAATTGACCGAGATCGTAATATCGATAGCTGGTGAACTGATCGACCCCTTCGGGTTTAAGCAAATTGATCGAATCGTAGTAGCGCAGCGTTTGCACGCTAACCTGGGCTAAACGCGCGAATTCACCAATTTTCAGCTCCATGACGTCCTCCTGAGGATTAATATACACCCTATAGCTACAGGAGAGTCAAGAGGGAAAAACCCTTCTTGTCAAGTTGCGCACCTCTTAATGCACATTCCATGCACATTTCATGCACATGACTGGTATAATCGGTGCGTTGTGCATCAACAATAGGTTCTCATTTTTCACCCAAAACCTCACACTTTTCCAAGGAGGAAATCTTCCATGAGCAAAGACAAGAAAGTACGCGTGGCGATCATCGGCGTGGGAAACTGCGCCTCTTCTCTCGTGCAGGGCGTTCAGTTCTATCAGAACGCCAAAGACGAAGACCGCGTGCCCGGCTTGATGCACGTCAACCTGGGCGGATATCACGTGCGGGATATCGAGTTCTCAGCCGCCATTGACGTGGTCGACACCAAAGTGGGCAAGGACCTCTCAGAGGCGATCTACGCCTACCCCAACAATACCTACAAGTTCTGCGAAGTAAAAAAGCTGAACGTGCCCGTTGTGCGCGGCATGACCCACGACGGACTCGGGAAATATCTGTCACAGATCCTGAAAAAAGCCCCCGGACCCACCGCGGATATCGTGAAGATCCTCAAAGACACCGGCACGGATGTGGTGGTCAACTACCTGCCAGTGGGCTCAGAGATGGCCACCAAGTGGTACGTGGAACAGATTCTCGAAGCCGGCTGCGGCATGGTGAACGCCATCCCGGTGTTCATCGCCAGCTCGGAGTATTGGGGCAAGCGCTTTTTGGATGCCGGCCTGCCGATCATCGGCGACGATATCAAGAGCCAGGTGGGCGCAACCATTTTGCACCGCGTGCTGACCAGCCTGTTCGTGGACCGCGGCGTGCTGCTTGACCACACCTACCAGCTCAATTTCGGCGGCAACACCGATTTCATGAACATGCTTGAACGCGACCGTCTTGAATCCAAGAAGATCTCGAAGACCGGTGCGGTGACCTCCATGCTGCCCTACCAGCTCGACCCTGACAACGTGCATGTCGGCCCCAGCGATTACGTGCCCTGGCTGTCTGACCGCAAGTGGTGCTATATCCGCATGGAAGGCACGACCTTCGGCAACGTGCCGCTCAACCTGGAAGCCAAGTTGGAAGTATGGGACAGCCCCAACTCGGCGGGTGTGATCATCGACGCGGTGCGCTGCGTGAAACTTGCGCGTGACCGCGGTATTGCTGGACCTTTGTATGCGCCAGCCTCGTACTTCATGAAGACTCCTCCCAAGCAGTACAAGGATGAGATCTGCCGTGAGATGACCGAAGCGTATATCCGCGGAGAGAAAACAAAAGACTGACCGTCTGCATTTT
>CAZRHZ010000278.1:0-1994 GCA_964599995.1 uncultured Anaerolinea sp.
GCAGCGCTGTAGGCATAGGGCATGACCAACTGCAGAGGCCACATGGCCCAGCCAAGAGCGATCTGTCCCATGGTTTCTTCCCATGCGCCATCCACCCATTTGTATTCTTTCTCAGTATCCCCAATGATGTAGCCTTCCTTGGGTTCGGTCATACCGGGATCGATCTGATAGATGTGAACATTCTTGCCATCCACATCAGCGGAGATGCTGGTGGTTTCGTTGACCACGGCGGTGTTGTCATCGTTGGCCTGGGGGGTATCCAGAACCAATTCGATATGATAGGAATCAAAAACGCTGGGTTCATCCGTCGTGCCCATCAACACGTTGAATGCGCTGCTCAGATCATCCGTTGAAGCGGTGTTGGATGAGTTTTGTTCTTCTGAAGATGACGACGGATCGCTGGCTGTCGTGCCCTCTGATTTTTGGCCGCACGCACTGAGCATGAAGGTCATAGCGAGCAGGATCAAAACAAGTTTCTTTTTCATTTTCTCTCCACATAAAGCGTAATAATTAAGCAGGCTGGATTATACCCCCCAGGTCTCCCTTTTTGAAATGACTCTGATAGTTCTTTGTATACCTGATTGGATGATTCTGGTAGTGATTTACTCGCAAGAGATATCCATGGAAAAAATTACAAAGATTTTACATCATGATCATATGAACATTACACGTGAGCTGGATAATTCAAGCATAGAAAAGGAGATACCCATGAAAAAGGCACTCTATGTAATTATCGTAATGGTTTTCACCCTGACGGCTTGCAGTCTACCCGGTGTTGAAATCCTGGAAAGCCTGAGCCCCTCGGCAACCGCAGAGACGCCAGCGGAAACTGAAACCTCCGTGACAGAATCCATCGCTACAGCCGAACCGGTGCTGGCAACCACAACGGTTGTGCCAACGGTGGAAGAAACGGTCGCAACGGCCTCCCCGGTCGAAACAGAAAGCGCTGAAGACCAAGCCGTCCTGCTTTTCACGATCGGCATGCATGTTGAACCTTTTGGTGAGACTGCGCAGGGTTTTCCGGGGAGCGGAAAAAATATTGGGGATTACAATGACATCCCATTTTTCAACCTGCACACCCAATACATCCGCACAGTGGCCGATATGGTCGCAGATCATGGGGGTGTGATGACCGTTCAGGTGCAGTCCCCCTTTACCGAGACAGTCATTCTGACGAACGACCCCATCCTGCGCGACCTGGTGGATATGGGGTTTGAGATCGCCCTCCATTTTCACGAGGACGCCCACCTGGGCAAACATTCCACGGATCTGAAACCCGCCAAGTGGTGTGAGGTGATGAAGCAGGAGATTAACCTGATCAAGGTGGCCAGCGGTGTAGACCAGGTGAATTACTGGAGCGGTGGCAATCTTTATCCTGAGGTGCATCAAGCCGCGGATTGTGCCGGGTTGCGCATCAACAGCGATTGGAAGAGTCCCCAGACGCAAAGCACCGATAGTTCCTTATTGGGCATCCAGCCCTGGCGCCCGTCTGGCGGCACGGATGGCAGCGATTTCGCCCTCATTTCCACCCACGATCCGGAAGGTCCGATCGTCTTCCTGCCGGAAGGCTTGTTTGACCGTAAAGATATCAACGCCATCAAAAAATCGGAAGCAGCCGGTGGCGACGAAGCCTACATGGCCTATCTTGAGCAGATGCTGCTGGCTTCGGTCGAGGCAGCCAGAACCGACCGGGTAAACGTGTTCCACTTCACAATTCATACCGCCGAGCTCAGGGGAGATCCCCAGCATCCGTTCGCATTGCTCGAAAAATTCCTAACCGAGGTCGTGGATCCACTGGTCGCGAGCGGCAAGCTCCAATGGGCAACCTACTCTCAGATGGAAGAGGCTTTTGAGGAATGGGAAGCGGCCAACCCGGGGGTAGACCCGAGAAGCTGAGTGATGTGTTCATCTGAATGATAAAGGTGATTGAAGAGGTTCCCACCCGGGAACCTCTTTTTGACTTTTCTTTGAAGAATGGCTATAATTATTGAAAT
>CAZRHZ010000279.1:0-1940 GCA_964599995.1 uncultured Anaerolinea sp.
TTTATCAAAGCCATGGGCGTGATCGTGGACGAGCGTGCCCAGGTTTCGATGAACATGACCAACTTCAGGCAGACGCCATTGGCGCGCGTGGTTGAGGCCGTGCGCCGCGAAGCGCAGCGCTACGGTGTTGGCATTCACCACAGCGAGCTGGTGGGTTTGATCCCACAGGATGCCCTGATCGACGCTGCGGTATGGTACACACAACTCGATGGCTTCAAGGCTGACCAACTGCTTGAAAACCGTCTTTACGAAGGCGGTGGCACGGATGCAGAAACCAAGCTGGGTGGCGATTTTCTGGATCGGCTGGCCAGCGCGGATCCAACCCCCGGTGGTGGATCAGCAGCTGCTTTCACCGCTGCGAGTGCTGCGGCCCTGGTCGCCATGGTTGGCAGATTGACGGTTGGCAAGAAGAAATACGCTGAGGTTGAAGCTCAGATGCTGCAAATGGTCGAAAGAGCAGAGTTGCTTAGAAGTCAGTTAACTAAAGCTGTCGCGGAAGATTCTGCCTCTTTTGACAAATTCATGGAAGCCACCCGGCTGCCGAAAGACACAGAAGAACAACAGGCCGCCAGAAGTGCTGCCATGGAAGCCGCCACAGCGGATGCCGCACGCGTGCCTTTTCACACGGTTCAGTTATGTCTGGATGTGCTCGAACTTTCACGCCTGGCTGCGGCTAGCGGCAACCTGAACGCCATCTCAGATGCACTTTCATCAGCCCACCTGGCGAACGCAGCCTTAAAGTGCGCGGCAGCAAACGTGCGCATTAACATTCATTCGTTGAAAGATCCCGCGCCATTCGCTTCCATGCAGAAGGACCTCGAGCGCATGAACCGGCAAGCTGATGAAGCTGAAGCAGCCATTCTGAAGACCTTCCTGGATCGATCCGGAATCGAAACAGCTAAATAAATTTATCATCTTCACTGACTGGGAGTTTGCATGAGATCACGACGCGCGTTGGTTTGCATTGGCATGGTAACGGTATACCTCTTTTCAGTGGGATGTTCCGTGATTGCCACGCCAACCCCTACCGTGACGCCCACACAAACTTCCACACCCACCCAAACTTTGACACCCACGGCGACCCCCACAGCCACGGAAGTGCCCTTTTATCTGGATTCCATTGTCTGGGCTGGTGATCTTCAAGTGCCCATCCTGGTGTATCACCAGTTCTACGGTGATTACCAGGATAAATCCACCGGCACCAAAATGCGTTACTCCGACTTCCGCAATCAACTGGATGCACTTTATGAGAGCGGGTACAGCCTGGTCTCGTTGAAAAGTTGGATGGACGGCACGTTTGTTTTACCGGTCGGCCGTAAACCGCTGATCATCACCATGGATGATGCCTGGATTGCCACCCAATTATTCCTGAACGATGACGGCACGCCTTCGACGGATTCAGGTGTCGGGATCATGCATCAATTCGCGCAGGAACACCCCGATTTTGGTTTTTCTGTGGCCATGTTTGCCAATTTAGGCGATAAAAAAACCGCTGATCTGCATAATCCGAGTGTGGCTGAAGATTATTTCATCCTCAAGAATGAATACAACGATGACTGGATGGACCATCTTGCCAATACCATTGTATGGGCAATGGAAAATGGCGTAGAACCTTACAACCACCTTTACAATCATCCGATGTTAAGTCAAACCGACAACACGGGGGTGGCTTACGAGATCAAGGAGAACGACCGTGTAATGCGCTATTACCTTTCGCGGGTGGGCCGAGAAGACCTGATCCCCTTACTGGGAAACATGATCGCGCTGCCTTATGGCGAGTGGCCTGCCACTCAAAGGGGCATAGATATTCTTGAAACCTACAAGAACCCTGAGGGGCTGCCTGTTCAGGCGATCTTTGAAGCCTATAACATCGAGTACGATGAACAGGAAATGACCCCATCCATTTTCTCAGACAGTTTTGACGCTTACAAGATGCCGCG
>CAZRHZ010000280.1:0-1932 GCA_964599995.1 uncultured Anaerolinea sp.
GTAGGCCGGCAGCTGGGCCTTGCCGCCCACGCGCGACACGCTCTTGCCCACATCCACGGGCGGCAGGATGCCTTTCTGGAACAGGCCCGGCGAAAGGTAGATCTGGCCGTCGGTGATGGAGATGAGGTTGGTGGGGATATAGGAAGAGATGTCCTGGGCCTCGGTCTCGATGACGGGCAGGGCCGTGAGCGAACCGCCGCCGTGTTCCTTGCGCAGGTGCGTGGAGCGTTCCAAGAGGCGCGAGTGGATGTAGAAGATATCGCCCGGGAAGGCCTCGCGACCGGGCGGGCGCCGCAAGAGCAGCGAGAGCTCGCGGTAGGCGCGCGCGTGGCGGGTCAGGTCATCGTAGATGATCAGCACGTCGCGGCCCCTGCTCATGAAATATTCGCCGATGGACGTGGCGGCATAGGGCGCGATGAACTGCAGCCCCGGCGGCTCCTCGCCCGCGGCCACTACCACCACGCTGTAGGGCATGGCGTTATGCTCCTTCAAAACTGCAATGGACTTGGCCACATCCGCGCTCTGCTTGCCCACGGCGCAGTAGATGCAGAGCACGTTCTGGTCGTGCTGGTTGATGATGGTGTCCAGGGCAATGGCGGTCTTGCCGGTCTGGCGGTCGCCCAGGATCAGCTCGCGCTGACCCCTGCCGATGGGGATGAGCGCATCGATGGCCTTGATGCCGGTCTGCAGCGGTACCGTGACCGGGTCGCGGTGCATGATGGGCGGGGCCTCGCGCTCCACGGGCAGGCGTTCGGCGGCGTGGGTATCGCCCAGGCCGTCCAACGGTCGGCCGATGGCGTCGATGACCCGTCCCAGCAGGGATTCGCCCACCGGGGTGTCCAGCACGCGGCCCGTGCGGTGCACCTCGGCGCCGGCCTTGATGCCGTGGACGGCATCGAGCATGATGACCCCGATCTCGACCGCGTCCACGTTAAAGACCAGACCGTAGAGGTCGCCGGAAAAGCGCACCAGCTCCTCGGAGCGCACGCCGGACATGCCGCTTACCCGGGCGATGCCGGCGCCGACATAGGTCACGATGCCGACCTCCTCGGCCTTGAGATCGGCCTTGTGATCGGCCAGAACGGTATCCAGCCGCTGGAAGGTATCGCTCAGGACCCCGTGCAGGGCACCTTCATCGCTGACGCGTTTCATGCCTCACTCCTTTGTTCATGAGAGCACCGGTTCGGTGATCTCCTCTTTCAGTGTCTGCTGGAAGGCTTCTTCGAGGGCCATGAGATAGTCCCCCACGCTCCAGGAAATCTTGTGACCGTGCACCAGCACCTCGATGCCGGTGATGATCTCGGACGATTGTTCGAAACGGATAGGTGTCTCGGGCGGGGCATAGTCTTCCAGCGCGGCGATGATGCGGTCCTGCTGCTCGGTGCTGAGCGTCAGGCCGGAGCGCACGATGACGCCCGTTTCAGCGTCGGCAAGGGCCAGGTTGTCGCGGATGGCCTTGAGCCGTTCGGCCTCGGAACCCTCAAGCCGCTTGAGCAGGACGTTCAGCACGCGGTCCTCGAGCTCGGCATCGGCCAGGTCGTGCATGACGCGTCGGACGGTGTCGTAGACATGCGCGCCGGCCCGGCGCCTGAGGTCTTCGAGAAAGCTCTGCTTCTCGCGGTCCAGGGTATCATGCCAGCGTGATGTAAGCGTATCGACATCGGTGCGCGCCTTATCCAGCAGCTCCTGTCGGGTCTTCTCCGCCGCGTCGCGGGCCTGGATGAGCAGCTCTTCCCGGTGCGCCTCCAGAGACCTGGTTTTCGACTGGTAGTCTTGAGCCTCCTGCCTGGCCTTGTCCTGCTGGTCCCTGGCTTCGGTCCAGCTCGCCTCGATCCTGGCCTGGCGGGCGTCCATGGCGTTCAGGATACGCCCGTAGAGGAAATACTTGAGCAGGAAGACCAGGACCAGGAAGTTGACGATCTGGGCGAAGAG
>CAZRHZ010000281.1:0-1929 GCA_964599995.1 uncultured Anaerolinea sp.
CTGCGGCCAGCCGGCTTTGATCTCGGGATCCACATCGATACCCTTGTCGGTAAAGGCGACCAACTGCTTCTTGCCCTTCGCCACGAGGTTTTTGAGTCCGGGATTGACCGGGAACCTGTCGGGGAAATACTTGTTGAGTGTTTCCTGAACATGCAGCGCGATAGCGGGACCCACCAGCGCAGCCAGTGTGAACGGCGACATGGGGAAGCCCAGATCGAAGACTGCGTTATCGACCTGCATGAAGTCGGCACCTTCGTCGATACACTGGAAGATACCATCCATCCAGGCCAGCAGAATCCTGTTGACCAGGAACGCGGGCGCATTCTTCACCAGAACCGGGGTCTTCTTGATCTTCTTGGCAATATCGAATGCCGTTGCCAGAACGACATCGCTGGTCTTGTCGGTCTTGATGATTTCAACCAGCGGCAGGACAGCGATGGGGTTAAAGAAATGGAAGCCGACCACGCGGGAGGGATCCTTCAGGTTTTTGCCCATCTCGGCGACATCCAGAGATGAGGTGTTTGTCAGGAACAGACACTCCGGTTTACAGGCTGCTTCCAGATCGCCGAAAATTTTCTGTTTAATGCCCATTTCCTCGAAAACGGCCTCGATGACGAAATCACAGTCCTTGAACGGCTCATAAGTTAAGGTGCCGGTGATGAGTTCCTCACCGATCCATTTGGCATCGGCTGCAGACAGTTTGCCTTTCTTGGCAGTCTTGGCAAGCTGTTCTCTGCAATAGGCCAGACCTTTGTCCACAAATTCCTGTTTGATATCTTTCATGACCACGGGACACTGGTACCGCTGTGCAAACAACAGAGCCATCTGAGAGGCCATCAGACCGGCGCCGATAACACCGATCTTGGCAATCTTATTGCCCTTGACTTCTTTCGGCGGCCTACCCGGGAGCTTCTTGGCGCGGCGCTGTGTCAGGTCAAATGAATAGAGGCCGCACCTGAACTGTTCGGACGTAATCATGTCGGCCAGCGTTTCGTCCTCTTTCTGGAATCCTTCATCCAGAGACCATCCCGCTGCGCCCTTGATGAGTTCAAGCGCCCGGTAGGGTGCGATAGCGCCGGAATGAACTTTGCCGACAATCATTTCCTTGGTTTTGTTGTAGAGCTCGTCGCTCATCTTCGGATCGACTTTTTTGCGTTCGATCTTTTCTTCGCCGGCAATGATGCGCTCCAGCAATGCGATGGATTCATCCATGAACTCTGCAGGGGCAATAAGTTTATCCGCGAGGCCCATCTCGACGGCTTTCTTGGAATTGATCATTTTGTTCATATTGAGCGGATTCGTGATAATCAGCTCAATGGCTGCTTCCGGCCCGCAAAGCTTGGTGACCAGTTGCGTTCCGCCCCAACCCGGCACGAGACCGAGGAAGCACTCGGGCAGCGCGTAATGATCACACCCGCCGGGGCTCTTGGAGATGGTGCGGTAGTTGTGATAAAGACCAACTTCGACACCGCCGCCCATGGCCGCGCCGTTGATGGCGGCCAGTGTCGGAATCTTGAGATTCATAATCCGCTTGAATGCCGCATGGCCGGTTGCGCCGATCTTGACTGCATCATCCCGTTTAATCGTCGGGTCAACGCTCATGATATCCGCCCCTACGTTGAAGATGAAAGGCTTCCCGGTAAGGATCCAGCCTTTTACATCTTTGTCTTTCTCTACAATATCAATGACTTTGTTGAGTGATTCCAGCGCTTCAAAACCCCACGTATTGGGAATATTGTAGAGCTGCCCGTTGTCCATGGTGACAATCGCTATTTTCCCAGCCTTTGCTGACTGGAAGAAATTGAGTTTACATTCTGTTATATATTTAGCCATAGCATTAACCTCCTATAATTTTTTCCCTACGACGTTTTCCCAAATGATCGAACCACCCATGCCGAGACCGACACACATGGTGGTGAGTCCGTACTT
>CAZRHZ010000282.1:0-1903 GCA_964599995.1 uncultured Anaerolinea sp.
TCTATATCCAGCAGCGGGATCTTTTCGCCGAGTATCCGCCTCGTGATGTTCTTGTACGCTTTGCCGGACTGCGCTTTTTCGTCCGTTATGACCGGTTCGCCGAGGTTCGAGCATTTGAGCACCTTCTCATCCTCGGGCACTACTCCGATAAGGTCTATACCGAGGATATCGAGCGTATCGTCCAATGCCAGCATGTCGCCCTTTTTCACAAGATCCGGCCGGAGCCTGTTCACCAGCAGTTGGCAGTCGTCTATACCGTTCGCAGAAAGCAGCCCTATTATCCTGTCGGCGTCCCTTACAGCCGACACCTCGGGTACGGTGACCACTATAGCCGATTTCGCGCCAGCTATCGCGTTCTTGAATCCCTGCTCTATGCCTGCGGGACAATCGATCAGTATAAAATCGAACTCCGTTTCGAGTTCTTCTACAAGCTTTTTCATCTGTTCGGGCGTGACCGCCATCTTATCTCTCGTCTGGGCGGCCGGCATAAGAAAAAGACCATCATAGCGTTTGTCCTTGATAAGCGCCTGCTTTGTCCTGCACGTTCCCTCGACGACGTCCACAAGGTCGTAGACGATCCTGTTTTCCAGCCCCAGAACAACGTCAAGGTTCCTAAGGCCGATATCGGTGTCTATGAGCACGACCCTTTTTCCTTCTTTTGCAAGCCCTGTCCCCAGGTTCGCGACAGTCGTCGTCTTGCCGACCCCCCCTTTTCCGGATGTTATGACGATTACGTTCTGCATGAAGTTATACCCCCGATATTATTTCATTTCTCTTTTCTGCGGCTTTAGGGGTTTTATCACGATGCTCCCCTGTTTGTATTCCGCTATCTCCGGAACGTCCGCCTTTTTGCCTTCCGGAAATATCGCTATTTTACCGCTGATGCGAAGCTGCTTGGGCACAAGGGCGTTCGCGGCCACCACAACGTCATTTCTGCCTGTTGCGCCGGCATGCACAAGGCCGCGAAGGTTGCCCATCACGGCTATGCTTCCTCCGGCAATGACTTCAGCGCCGTCGTTAACATCGCCTAAAACAACGACATCGCCTTCACACTCCACCCTCTGTCCGCTGCGCAGCGTGTGTGTCACAAATATACTCTTGGCGTTAAAATAATTCTTCGATACCAGATTTATACGTTTCTCGCTCCCGCTCTCTTCCCGGTTCGGCGTAAGCTTTACGCCCACGTTACGCTTCCCGGCAGGTTCGGATTCATCGCTGAACTCAACGTTGAACACGTCGTAATCCATCTGCAACATGCGTCGCAGGTCTTTTTTCTGTGCGTCGGAAAGCGCTTTGCCTGAAACGAGCACTTTGGCTCCGGCTCCGTTAAAGAAGTCCTTGTTCTTGGAAAGCTTTTGCTGGATCGAGTCCTTTATTTCGGCATAAGAAGTCTGAAGCTGTATCTCTATCTCGAACAAGCCTTCGCCCTTGCCTTTTATCCTGATCCCCATATTTCCCCCGAAAACGCTGCCGTAAGCTTTTTGCCTTTAGCACAAACAAAAATATACTAATCATCAGAATTCTATAAAGAATGTCCGTTTTCCTGCCTGCTGTTAAAATATCAGTTTCCCAAAAGTGAGTTCGATGCAGGTATGGTCTGCTCGGCGTCAAGTTTCTTTCTGTCCAGGTAAAACTGCAGTATATCCTTGGCGACCGACGTCGACTTTGCACCGGATAACCCGTGCGGTACGTATACGACCACCGCTATCTCGGGCTTTACGCTTTCGTCGTCTTTGCTATAGGGCGCGAAGCAAACGAACCAGCTGTTGTTTTCAAGGTCTATTTCGGAGACCTCGGCCGTACCCGTTTTCCCTGCGATATCATCGGTGTACTCCCAATCCTTGAAGCAGTCGGACGCCGTACCGTCCTCGGCGGAAACGACGGCCTGCATGCCGTCCTCTAT
>CAZRHZ010000283.1:0-1882 GCA_964599995.1 uncultured Anaerolinea sp.
TTCTTGTTGCTGACGACCTCTTCGATGGGCACAGCCACGATCTCGCTGCCGACCAGGGCGGTCATGACGTTGCTCTTGCCTTGCAGCAGGAACTCGACCGCGGCCACGCCGAAGCGGGTGGCCAGCATGCGGTCGAAGGCGGTGGGTTTGCCGCCGCGCTGGATATGCCCGAGGATGGTGGTGCGGGTAGTGAAGCCGATATCCATGGCGTCGATGCGCGCGCCTAACTCCGCGGCATGCGGCTCATATCCTTCAGCCACCACGATGATGGCATGGGTCTTGCCGCGCCGGTAGGCTTCTTCGATGGCTGAAGCGACCTCTTCAGGCGGGGTCTTAACCTCGGGGATGAGCACCATCTCTGAGCCGGTGACGATGCCGGCCTGCACGGCCAGGTAGCCTGATTCGTGCCCCATCACTTCAATAATAAACGCGCGGTTGTGCGAGGAGGCTGTGTCGCGGATCTTGTCGATGGCGTCCACGATGGTGTTGAGGGCGGTGTCGACGCCGATGCACATGTCGGTGCCGTAGATGTCATTGTCAATGCTGGCCGGGGCGCCCACCACGGGGATGCCCTTGGCGACCAATTTTTGGGCGCCGCTCAGCGATCCGTCGCCGCCGGCCACGATGAGCGCGTCCATGCCGGCATTGTTGATCTGGCGGATGGCCTCGCGCTGTCCGCTCGGTTCGCGGAACTCCTTGCTGCGGGCGGTTTGCAAAATGGTGCCGCCGCGCTGCAAAATGCCGCTCACGTCGCGCGGACCCATTTCTCGAAATCTACCATGAATGAGGCCTTCATAGCCTTCATCCACGCCCAATACTTTGATGCCATAAGCTGCGCCTGTGCGCACTACCGCCCGGATGAAGGGATTCATACCAGGGGCGTCTCCACCGGAGGTCATGACCCCGATGGTCTTGATCTTGCTATTCGATTCCAACATTTTATTTACCCTGAAACTTTCTATACGCTTTCGACTTGCACATTTTCTGAACCGACCAATTCTACCAGTTTATTGAGCAATTCGGAATTGGCGGCAGTGGTGTCGTTGGGGAAGTCGAGTTGATGCCGGCGGCCCTGTTCGTAGATCATGAAGCAGAAACGGTCTTCGCCGGGGAAGGAATTGAGCAGGCCGTGCACGCGGCGCAGGCGGCGCACATCGCGTTCCTTCTCGCCGCTGGATTTAAGGGTGACGGTAATCAACTGCCGGCTGGCCTTGTCTCGCGCGGAGCGGGAAGTGGCCAGCACGGGGGCCATGATGACGGGTGATTTTTCGAGGATCTGAACGGGCGCGCGCAAGGGGATGTTTGCTGGTTTTTCCTGGGCGGGTTTTGCCTGCGCAGCGGGCTTTTCACGCTCGGCGGGTTCTGCTTGAGCGGGTTCGGCGGTCTTGACTGGGGGAAGAGTCTTTTTCTCTTCGACCGGAGGCGTTTTCAGTTGGAACAGGTCCAGCCCTTCGGGTGGGGGTGCCAGGTGCCAGTCATCGGGTTCCATGGGCGCAAAAGGTTCATCCGTTGCGTCAGCCGAGTTCAGCGGAAGGTCAAAGGGAGGGAATTCGGGGTCGGCGAGGGGCGCATCCGCGATCTGAGCAGTGGGAGCATCCTCCTCGGGAACCGATTGAGCCGCGAGGGCCGCGTCTTCGGGGCTGATGGCCTTGATCACATCCACCAGCACTTTCGGGTCGCCGCTGGCGGAATCCACCTTGCCCTCAGCCATCAGTACGGTTTCCATCTGCACCAATCCCGCATATTTATCCCACACCTTGGGGAAGATAACCAGTTCCACTGGCCCCTGCAAGTCTTCGATGGTGGCAAAGGCCATGGGGTTGCCGGTCTTGGTGGTCAGGGTGCGCATGCGGGTCACCAGCCCAGCCACGACGACCTTGTC
>CAZRHZ010000284.1:0-1876 GCA_964599995.1 uncultured Anaerolinea sp.
AGATTTGTTCACAGGTAAAGAAATCTGGAAGAGTTCCCTACCTGATTCAGCATGGTCCTCACCGGTAGTCCAGGATGGACGAATATTTTGTGGCGTTTCCAACGGACAAATCCTTGCTTTCTCAAGTAGTTCTGGAGAGCCCTTGCGCGGTTATCCGATCATGTTCGTGAAGGGCAGGATGTGGTTGAAATCCATCGACAAGTATCGATTTGTCGCAATGGGTGAAAATGGACTAGTCCAGATATATAGTGCCATGCAATCGGTTGGAAATTGGCGACAAGCTTTCCAAATTCCTGGGCGGATCAGCAGTGCCCCGGTTCTCTGCCAGGGAAACCTTTATTTTGGCGTTTCAACTGGTGAATTGGATCCAAAACCTTCTCCGACTAATGGCCACTTGGGGATGATTCGATTGAACCCATGTGAGTTCCAGTTTGTGGTTAAAAATTTGACACAGGTCATCGCTGAACCGACGGTTGCGAACGATATACTCTATGTCGCTGCAAGTGACCATTGTTTGCATGCAGTTGAAGGTAAATCCGGTCGGGAATTATGGCGGGGGAGCGCGAAACGGAGTTTTACCGCCAAACCAGAAGTTTATGAAGAATTGGTTATCGTTGGTTCGCACGATGGTTCCATCTACGGCTTTGATGCGAATCCCGGGCGAGAGCAACTGATGTCTGATGGGCTGAGCAATTCTCCTATTTGGGTATACGATCATAGTCTTGATTCGCGAGTGTGGGGCGGGGTGACCTGTCACGATCAATGTTGTTTTGCCGGCTATGAAGACGGGACTGTGATCGCCTTTCCGTATCATCTTGGAGAATATGCCTGGGTAGCCTCGAAGATGGAAAAAGTAAGCCGGCAGGTGGAAGAACATCGACAATCCACGGCGCAACTCGCTGAGATGCACAGGAAGACCGCTGATGCTTTCGTCCTGGCTTCATGTTTTACCTATCCGGAAGAGCAGGAAGAGTTTTGCCAGAAGGCCGGCTGGCACTGGGAAACGGCAGGTGAACCTGAATGGCTCGCCAGATTATTTGACGGCCGTCGTGAACTGGATAAGGCAGCCATTGCTTTTAAGAAATGCGCGGAATATCACCGAGGCAGGAATCGTTTGCGCGCAGCGGAGGATTTTTTCGAGGCGGCGTTGATCTATTTGCGGTTAAATGATCTCGAGAATTTTGGGGCATGCCAGAAACAAGCTTGCCTGCTTGGTGGCTGGCCATTGATTGAACTGGAATGGAAAAACCAGAGCCACCTGGTGCAATTGGAAAAAGGCGAGATCACGATCAGGGCAAGAAACGTTGGTTACAGTGATGCTCAAAAAGTGAGCTTCAAGCTTGGTGGTTCGTTGATGCAATATCTGGAATTCGAAGTGGCTAATGGTGTTCCTCAAAATTCCTGGCTGGATTTAAGCCTGGAAATTGTTCCGGTTCAAGCGAGTTCAGACCTGACAGTTGAAGTTGTATATCCGGCAAGCTCGACCACGCATGTGATCACCAATCAGCTTCAAAGACTGATCACAGCCGACCAACCCAGGCAAAAGATCAAGATTGGAGATTCGGTAAAGGGTCACGTCAGGATCTATAATCCTGGAAATCAACTGGTGGATATTGACGCAGGGTTTCAGGTATGTAGTGATCTGGAGATTATCATGGGTGATTCTCAGCCCGATCAAGAGGTTTCCATTCAAGGTCAACGGTTGTGCCCAATATGCAAAAATGTTTGTGAGACCGATGCGAAGTTTTGTGTGAAGTGCCATACGAAACTGAATTAGCGCTTACGCGAGTGCAGGAAGCAATATGCCAATCTTTCAACCCAACGATCTGATCTTGAATGACACCTATAAAATTGTTCGAGAACTGGCTCCAGGGTC
>CAZRHZ010000285.1:0-1847 GCA_964599995.1 uncultured Anaerolinea sp.
ATGGGCGCCCAGAGCCTGGATGACCGTGTGCTGGCGCTGAACCTGCGCGGTCACATCGCCGCGGATACCCTGCGCGCCACCACCCTGCTGAGGGCGGCCGGTTTCAAGATCGTGCTGCACTGGATGCCCAACCTGCTGGGCGCGACGCTGGAATCCGACCGCCGCGATTTTGCGCGCTTGTGGGAGGACGGTTACGCGCCGGACGAGATCAAGATCTACCCGACCCAACTGCTCGAAACCGCCGAGCTCTACAACTACTGGCAGCGGGGCGAATATACCCCCTACACCTCGCAGGAACTGATCGATCTGATCGCTGACATCAAGATCAGCATCCCGGAATACTGTCGGGTAAACCGCATCATCCGTGACATCCCATCCACACATGTGGTGGAGGGCAACAAGCGCACCAGCCTGAGACAGGATGTGGGCGCAGAACTCAAGAAGCGTGGATTGGCCTGCCGCTGCATCCGCTGCCGTGAAGTCAAGACCCAGCAGGTGAACCCGGCCACGCTAACCCTGCACGACCTGGTTTATACTCCCAGCCGGGCGGAGGAGCACTTTATCTCTTATGATACTCCGGAGGGAAACCTGGCTGGTTACCTGCGCCTTTCACTGCCTGACGCGAACGCTCCTAGTCTTGACATGCCTGATCTGGAAGGGGCGGCCTTGATCCGCGAAGTGCACGTCTACGGCCAATCATTGGGGGTGGGTGTGGAGAAAACTGGCGCGGCGCAGCACATCGGCCTTGGCACGCAGCTGCTGCTGGAGGCCGAAAAAACCACCAAAGCCAGAGGATATGCGAAACTGGCCGTGATCGCCGCGATTGGTACACGCCTGTATTATGAAAACCGCGGCTTTCACCGCGGCGAGTACTACATGATCAAAGATATTTAATAAACAGATTTACGTTAGTGTTCCTGGATGATCCCCACCCGGTTCTTGCCGGCTTGTTTCCCATGATATAACGCCTGGTCCGCTTTACGGATGCAGCTGCCCACACCGATACCCACATCAGAGGTTCCCACACCGAGGGTCACCGTGACCGGAATGCGGGTCTCACGATACTCGAAAGGCGTGGTCAGAATGCGTGAACGGATCTTTTCCGCCACGATCTGGCCTCCTTCGATGTCGGTTTCGGGCAGCATGATCAAGAACTCATCGCCGCCCCAGCGGGCTACTTCGTCTTGTTTACGCAGTGACACGCTGATCAATTCGGCCAGATTGACCAAGACGTAATCCCCGCCGTTATGACCGTATTGGTCGTTGACCTGTTTGAAATTGTCCACGTCCACCATGATCAGGGTGAAGGGCTTGCTGCCACGCTCCATGCGGTACTTTTCCTGTTCAATGCGGCTTAAAATGATGCGCCGGTTGACCAGGTTGGTGACGGGATCGGTGGTGGCCAATTCTGCCAGTTTCTTGTTGGTCGATAGCAATGCTTTTTCTGCATTCACAGCGGCCAATTCGCAGATATGGCTCGTGATGGCGAGAAACACCACCGTGATCAATAAATTCAAAATGAAAAGCAGCCTGGTCAGATCAACGCTGGCTACCCAATAAGATGGAAGCTGCCAGGAAAGGATGTATAAACCCGCCACCACGGCGAATACCGCGAAGGCAAGCGCGGATTTGAGGATCTGGGGCATCTGCCCGTTTTGAAAGATGACCGGCACAATCAGGAAGGAAAGCAGGAAAAAGCCCGAATCCCAGCCCAAGAGCCAGGTGGAAAAAAGCGAGAAAGCCATGGTGATCATCACGCCGCACAAAAAGGAGATCTGATAGATCTTCTTGCGGTTGATCAACAGGATACCTGCCCAACAGATGGCGCAAAAACCGCTGACCCACAC
>CAZRHZ010000286.1:0-1847 GCA_964599995.1 uncultured Anaerolinea sp.
AAGAGCCCTGGTTGATCCAGATTGGCGCTCATGCGACCACCTCGCAATGTTTGAGTAAAAAGCCAAGCATGGCCGTGTTGAATGCTCCAGGTTTTTCCAGGCAGACCGCGTGTGCGCCGTGCGGGATGATGAGAAACTCAGCCCCGGGGATTTCACGCGCGATGATCTCGGCATACTTGCGAGATTTCAAAATATCCTCTTCCCCCACCAGCACCAGCGTGGGTGCAGTGATATTTTTTAGCTCCGCCGTCAGGTTGAGACGCATGAAAGCCGCCATCAACTCCGAAACGGATGTGAAATCCATTTGAGCGTAGCGCTTGCGAGAATTCTCTAGGGCAGCCGCGTTTTCCTTGATCCAGCTTTCCGAGAAGTTGTACGGCAGGGTGACATCGAAAAGGGTGTCAGGGTCTTTCGACTCCAGCGCGCCAGTCCAACTCTTTCCGATCGCATTCAGCAGCGGGTCGATCTGGCTGACGGATGACGAAACGATCAAGCTGCGTGTCATGCCCGGATATTTGAGGGCAAAGGTCATACTGACCTCGCCACCATAAGAAATACCGGCGATGTGAGCTTTTTCAATGCCCTGAGTTTTCAACAGTGCTGCCAGGTCATCGGCATGCTGTTCCATCGAGTACGGTCCAGTTGGGTGTTCAGATTGCCACATTCCGCGGCAATCATAGGTCAACACGCGGAAATGCTTTTTGAAGGCATTCACCTGATACCCCCAACTCACGCTCGACATGAAGATGCCATTGGAAAGCACAATCACGTCCGCGTTTTCGGGACCGCTGAGTTCGTAGAACAAGTTCACACCGTTTGCCCGGATCATGGCCATCCGAAAATCCTCTTCCTAGACCGGTTTGAATCCCAGGAATGTCTTTTTGGCTTCGCCCTCGCCGCGGTCAATGAAGACCGCTTCAAGAGCTGCGCCCACATGAATGGTTTCGGGTTTCGTTACGTCCACACCCTCGATAAAAGCGCTGACCATGGGGCCTTCTTGCGTGCGGACCACGCCCACACAGTAGGGATTCTTGCGGTTGAACCCAGCCTCAAGCATGGCAGTGGGGGCGATGTAAACGATCGTGTAACCTTCAAGCTTGCCTTTGCCTGAGAACTCAACCCACTCCATGTCGGTTGAGAAGTTGGCAGGGTTCAACGGGCGGGGCGGAAGAAAAGAGGTTCCGCTTTGCTTGTCCCGGCTGCCCATGAGCTTATGCTCGTTCAGGAAGGAACCGTATGCAGCATTGGTGAATTGGTTTTCCATGTCAGTCTCTCCTTTCAAAGATGTGCACCACGCAGGTTTGACCCGTGCCACCAACATTATGGGTGAGACCGTACTTAAGCTCGCGCTTCAATTGACGCTCTCCTGCCTGTCCGCGCAACTGTTTCCACACTTCCACCACCTGCCCGATTCCAGAAGCTCCCACCGGGTGGCCTTTGGATTTCAAACCGCCTGACAAATTGATGGGCTTTGAACCCTCGCGGCTGGTTTCGCCCGCCTCGGCGGCCTTCCAACCCATTCCGGGTTTGAAGAAGCCCAGGTCTTCGGTGGCGATGATCTCAGCGATGGTGAAGCAGTCGTGCACTTCGGCGAAATCGATTTTTTCGGGGGTGATGCCAGCCATCTCATAGGCCTGGCTGCTTGCCAATTTTGCGGATGGGATCGAATTGATCACTTCGCGGTCATGCAGAGCGCCGTCGCTGGCTTGTCCAACACCCGCCACGTAAATTGGTTTTTCACTGAACTTTTTCGCCAGGTCTTCACTGACCAGCAGCACCACCGCGGCACCATCCGAGATTGGCGAGCAGTCATACAACCGCATCGGCCAGGCGATGGTCGGGTTGGC
>CAZRHZ010000287.1:0-1844 GCA_964599995.1 uncultured Anaerolinea sp.
GAGTTTAAAAAAGGAAGAAATTATTGGTGAAGTACAAATTCCAAAAGATGGGGTGTTGTATAGCCCCGATAGTATTACATCATCGAATCCAAGTAATGACGACCAAACTTTTTCCTATAATAAAAGAAACTTCCATCCAGGTAAAAATTCACATTGGAAAGCAAATTTTCCAAAAGGAATGGAAACCTTAGCAAAAGCAAGTAGGATTCATATTGCATCAAATAGCATAAGGTATATAAGGTTAGCAAACGATTTCCCTTGGGCAGTATTTAACAATGTCTGGACAGACACGCTTACAGGTCAATTCACTGATGACAAAATTTATGTTGTTCAAACAAACACTAAAGTTATTGAACGTTGTATGCTAATGACCACAGACCCCGGTGATCTGGTGATTGACCCCACCTGCGGAAGCGGGACGACGGCTTATGTGGCCGAACAGTGGGGGCGGCGATGGATCACGGTGGACACGAGCCGGGTGTCGATCGCGCTGGCGAGAATGCGGCTGATGACGGCGAAGTACCCCTATTACCTGATGGCCGACACACCGGAAGGACAGATGAAGGAAGCGGAGATCACGCAAACGCTGCCCAACCCGGGAATCAAAAGCAGCGGTGACATTCGGCAGGGGTTCGTGTATCAGCGCGTGCCGCATGTGACCTTGAAATCCATCGCCAACAACGAAGAGATCGACACGATTTATGCCAAGTGGCAAAAGGAGATGGATCTCTTGCGTATGGAGATCAACTTTGAACTTGGAACCAATTATGAAGAATGGGAAATGCCCAGAAGTTTGGATGAGATCAAGAGACATTTTGGTGATAATGCAAAGGTAAACCTAAAAATTGACGCTTGTTACGGCATGTTATTACGATGGCAGGAAATGCGGAAAAATCGACAGGGGGAGATCGACGCTTCGATAGCCAGGCGGGCGGATGTGGAGCTGCTCTTTGACAAGCCCTATGAAGACAACAAACGCATTCGAGTGTGCGGGCCATTCACGGTGGAGAGCCTTTCTCCGCACCGGGTATTAAGCACGGAAGTGGACAGACCGCAAACCGAGCAACTGGCTGAACAACTTGAACGCGGTGGTAAATTTGAACTCAATATCATCGAAAACCTGCGCACGGCAGGCGTGCAAAACACCAAAAAGGGAGAGCGCCTGGTCTTCACACGGCTTGAGGGCTACGCAAGCGGCTACCTGCAAGCCAGCGGTGAATATGAAGAGAACGGCATGATCAAAAAAGTGGCGGTGTGCATCGGCCCGGAACATGGGACTGTGGGGATAGACTTGATCCGTGAAGCCGCGAAAGAAGCCATGCAGGGGATTGGTTTCGATCTACTGGTGGTTTTAGGGTTTGCGTTCGACCCTTCCATTTCAGAAGAAGTCAAGAAATATGGAAAACTGAAAGTGATGCCGGCGCGGATCAACCCCGACCTGATGATGGGGGACCTGTTAAAGAAAACCAAGAATGCCAACCTGTTCACGGTTTTCGGAGAGCCGGACATCGAGTTGCTGCGCGAAAATGAAAAGATCAAGGTGAAGTTAAAAGGGGTGGATATTTTTGACCCGACGACCGGTGAAATCCGTTCAAGCACCACGGATGAGATCGCCTGTTGGTTTGTAGACACGGATTATAACGGTGAGAGTTTCTTTGCCCGGCAGGCCTATTTCTGCGGGATGGACGAACCGTATGATAAATTGAAAAGGGCGTTAAGAGCCGAAGTGGACGAATCCGCGTGGAATCTGCTGTATCAAACGGAAAGCATGCCTTTTGAGAAACCGAAAGGCGGAAAGATCGCGGTGAAGGTCATCAATGATTACGGGGACGAGGTTTTAAAGG
>CAZRHZ010000288.1:0-1841 GCA_964599995.1 uncultured Anaerolinea sp.
TCCTATCCAGCGCTTCAACTGCAGGAGCAGGAGGTTTTTCCGATCGTGAGGATCAGGGAAAACACTTCCTGGAGTTGCCATCACGGCGTGCAGCGCTGGCGTGGTGTGTGCGGATGTACCGCGAACAGTGAATGGAAGAAACACTTGCGCGAAGCCCTGGATCATTTGGCGATTCAGCTCAACCATATTTTTGTGGACGCCTGCCAGAATCTTATTTCAGATCCGTGGCGCGCACGCGATGAGTACATCGAAGTTTTTGCGGGGGAAAAGCGATTTGCAGAATGGCTGAAATCCTACTGCGGTACTGATCTGACAGACATGCAAATTTCTGCATTGGAGGATGTTTTTAACGCGCAGTTGGATTGTCAGAGGATGTTCACCTCATGCGGTTGGTTCTTTGAGGATTTCGACCGTATTGAACCACGCAACAACGTGACCTATGCAGCGCATGCGGTGTGGTTGGTCAATCGGGCGAGAGGAATCGACCTTGCACCTGAAATGATGCCCTGGTTGGAACGCGTGAAAAGCTGGAAGACACCGCTAACAGCCGCGGAGGTCTTTCAAGTAGCCATCAATCGTTTTAATAAACTGAAGAATCTATAGAAGGTGTTGCTCTTTTTTATTCGGTTTGGCAGCCAGCAAGCGTTCCACCTGGCAGCCTGATTTTTTATCCAACAACCGGATCTGCTTGATCTTCTCGGTTACGCCCAGGACGACCTCGGCTGTGGAAGTTCGATTCGAGTGAAATTCAGCCTGTTCCTGCAGAATGGGAATGATCTCCATCCACCAGAGGAATTCCTGGAAGGCGTCATGGTCGTACCAAAGCTTGCCGTCAAAGCGGTTGAATTTCAGGTAAATTTGCAGTTCGGTCAGCGAGAACCATTCCTTCATCAGGCTTTGCACAGATCGTCTGCCGCGGTTCTTATACCAATCCTGAAGTTTGACCGTCAGCCAAACCACCGCGGTCGATTTTTGAATCTCCCAATCGGAGAATCCCTGTGTTTGCAGCGCTGACCTGAGCGGCTGGTCGAGTTTCCACGCCTCCAGCCAGGTCAGGCTGGTATCAATCGAATCCTGCTGGTTGGCTACTTTGCCCAGGCGGCAGACGACCGCCCACAGACAGAGGGTAAATCGGCGTTTCTTATCGCCGGGAAGTGAATTGCCCAGGCGTCTCAGGTGTTTTTCTACCCTCTTTGTGCCGGGAGTGGAGAAGGACTCCGCCAGTTGGGGCAACTTGATCAGGGCATTGAACAGGCGCGTGATCTCTTTTTGAATTTCCGGGTCAACGGTTTTTACTTTGGCGAGAGCTGCAGCCCCACGAAGCACTTCATCCACCTTTAAACTGACCGTATCGATGACGTTGGTCGGATAATTCTGCGGATGAAGAGATACATCCGATAGATAATACAGAAAATCAGGATTGATGAGGGCACGTAAGGGTTTCAGAACTGGTTGTAACCAAATCTCGCTGAGTGCCTGGTCGATGTTTTCTACGCCGCCGCGACCGATCTGGGCGTACAGGCGGTCGAAATCGCGCAAGTGATTGGAGTAAACCGTCCTGAAATCCACAAATGCGTGGTGCTCGTAGCCATTGAGATGGAATTCAAAACCGGTTTCCAGAATCTCGCGCACTGGCCGGATGAAGTAGAGATTGGTAGTGAGATCATGAAACTGAAGGTATCCCGTTTCGTTCTTGCGCAAGCCTAATACATTGGCAATGCTGCAGTTGCTCTTGCCCTTGCGGCAGGATTGGGGAATCGAGACGTTGATCTTCCCCGTGGCCTCCTGAAAATTGTTGTTGTAAACCACCAGGGTTTTCTGGTCGTTCATCTGGTTGGAAA
>CAZRHZ010000289.1:0-1829 GCA_964599995.1 uncultured Anaerolinea sp.
CACCCGGGAACCTCTTTTTGACTTTTCTTTGAAGAATGGCTATAATTATTGAAATAACGAAATTACGAAATTCTCAAATTATGAGGTAATTAATGTCGACGAGCACGATTTTACAAATTCGAGATAACGGTCAAATCACGCTACCCACCTCTGTGCGTAGAAAGACGAATTTAAAAACCGGTGATCTGCTGGAAGTCAATATTGAGGAGGATGGTTCCATCCGGCTCACGCCACAGGTGACCATGGACCGCGCGCAGGCTTACTTCTGGAGCAAACGTTGGCAGGAGGGGGAAAAAGAAGCGGAGCAGGATATCCATGACGGAAAGGTCAAGGAGTTTAATGCTCTCGAGAATCTGATCGATGATCTGGAATCAGAAAAATGATCTTTATCCGCACGGAACGTTTCAAACGTATCTTTCGATCCTTGCCAAAAGAGGTTCAGCGAAAAACGATCCGTGCACTACGCCTGTTGGCTGAAGAGCCTTATTATCCATCCCTGGTGGTCAAGAAGAACCAGGGCGTAACCGGGATATGGGAGGCCAGGATTGCTTTGAAATATCGCATGACCTTTCAATTGGAAGAACGGAATGGTGAAATGGTTTGCTTGCTGCGCAACGTCGATAACCACGATGAGTGTTTGAAATCGCCATAACCGGTTCAACTTCTAATTGAACCATACTCTGACATCAATTATTAACTGATCGTAAGATCCCGCCATTCTTCCACAAACTAATCTCGGCATCGGAATTCAAGAGCACCTTCACCAGAAAGCGAGTCGTGGTGTCGTTCTTCTTGTGAGCCGTGATCCCGATCATCCCGCCGGGTGTCAGGCTGTCCAGGCCGCTGAACGAGAAGAGCTCCGATCCATCCAGACCCAGGCTGCCGGGATTGTCCTTGGGCAGGAACTGCAGCGGCAGGATGCCCATTCCAGCCAGGTTGGAGCGGTGGATGCGCTCAAAGGATTCAGCGATCACGGCTTTGACCCCCAGCAGCAGGGGACCCTTGGCCGCCCAGTCGCGGCTTGAGCCAGTGCCATATTCCTTGCCGGCCAGGATGACCAGGTCCACGCCATCCTGTTTGTAACGAGTTGCGGCTTCAAAAATCGACATTTGAGTACCATCCGGCTGGTGGCGGGTGAAGCTGCCTTCCATGCCGGGCAGCATCAGGTTCTTGATGCGGATGTTCGCGAAGGTGCCTCGTTCCATCACCTCGTGGTTGCCGCGCCTCGCGCCATAGGAATTAAAATTCGCAGGTTCCACGCCCTTGGATCGCAGGTACTCCGCGGCAGGGCTTTCAGTCGGGATGCTGCCGGCCGGTGAGATGTGATCCGTGGTGATCGAATCCCCAAAAATGGCCAGCACCCGGGCGGAGACCAGGGTTGACCCTGAGCCAGGCGTCGCCTCACAGAAGGGGGCTTCACGAATGTAGGTGGAAGCAGGATCCCAGGGATATAACAGGGCGGGTTGGCTGAGGATGGATTGCCAGTTCGCATCGCCTTCCATAAGCTGCGCATAGGCATCAATGTAAATATCCGGCTTGATCACGTGATTCATGACCTCAAGTACTTCCTGATTCGATGGCCAAATGTCCTTTAGAAAAACGGGGTGTCCATCTTCTGCCATACCCAAAGGTTCTGAGCGCAGATTGCGTTTCACGCTACCGCTCAGCGCGTATGCCACCACCAGGGCGGGGGATGCCAGGTAATTGGCCTGTACGAGCGGGTGAACGCGGCCTTCAAAATTGCGGTTCCCTGAAATGACAGAAGCTGCCACGATCTTGTTTTCCACGATGGCTTTGCCAACTGCCCCATCCAGCGGACCCGAATTGCC
>CAZRHZ010000290.1:0-1817 GCA_964599995.1 uncultured Anaerolinea sp.
GTGCAAGCCATGGAACAAGGTTCAAAAGAAGTGGATCTGGGGGTGACCAGTGCCAATCAAGCCGGAAAAGCCCTGTCGGAGATCCTGGTCGCTACAGACGAGGTGAACAAGCAAGCTGCCCTGGCGTCAGAGGTGACTGCCCGCATGGAACAGGCCTCGCAAGAACTCGTCAACGCTGTGGATTCTGTTTCAAAGATCGTGGAGCAGAACACTGCTGCCACCGAAGAAATGGCTGCCATTTCTGGAGAGGTTTCCGAGGCCATCCTCCATATTGCTGCATCGAGCGAAAAGAACAACACCGAGGTCGGTGCGGTAAGTGCCAGTACCGAAGAAATGAGCGCTCAGGTTGCTGAGGTGACTGAAGCCGCCGCTTCACTCACCGAAATGGCCAGAGCACTCGACCAGGTGGTCGCACTCTTCAAATTGGAATAGGATTTTGAGTAGATAATTTGAACCATTACCAATAAATATTGAGAGTTCAACTCTTTCTGGCTGTGATCTTAAAGGTGTGTTTTCCATCATCAACCTTCTCGATCACAAACCCGGTTTTCTGCAGTAATACGCTCAGACTGGCAATGGATTGATCTTTGGCCCGAACGCCGTACATGGTGGTGATCTTCTTCTGGTTCGGCAATTCGGCTTTTAAGCGAACGGAATACAATTCGCTTTTCGCTTGCATCTTCACATCCCAGAGCCAAAACTGCCCTGCCGGTTTCAAAACACGACGAGTTTCAGTAAAAACCTTCTCTTTCATCTCATTTGTCATGTACATGCAGCTGAAAAAGGCAGTCGCACCATCAAAATGGTTTTCTTTGTAAGGTAAAAAAGTGGCATCCGCCGTTATCCAGTGAGCATCTTGAGCATTGGGCAAGGCTTCTTGAATTTCGGACAGGAATTTATCCACCGAAAAAACTCTGGCACCTGCGGCTTGCGCGATTACTCCCTCTCCGCCACCTCCGATATCCAGCAGAATTCCCTCGGGCAATTCGTTAATTTGGATAAGTTGGACTGGTTTTTTTAAACCGCTGATCATCAATTTTAATGTCGTTAGAAAACTCATATACTCCCTGAATTATGAGAAGATTTCATCCCGATGCTTGAGTGCCTGGCTCAGAAATTAAAAGGTGATCACCTTGTCTGAATCCACGGTCCATTGGGTCAACTGACTCATGGTGCTGATCTCCACCCCTTCGATGAATTTCAAGTTCCTGATCCCACGCGCATCAGAGCAGGAACCGCAGGCTTTGACCACCCCTCCTTTGTTGATGATGGATGTAAGCATGCGTTCAATGTTGTAATAGCCTTGCGGCGTGGATTGGTCAGGCAGCGCGCAGGTTACCGCGTCAGCCATCAGGAAAACCCGCACCTCTACGTTCTCAGCATGTTCTTTCTGCAGGGTCATGGCCATTCGTAGCGCATTGTAGGCCTTTTCAGACCCGTAAGGTGCATCGTTGAGGATCAAGAGGATTTTCATTTTTCTCTGGCTCACCCTTTCTTTACCACCAATTTAACCCCATCGGTTTTCACCACCTCCAACCGCTCTCCAGCTTTGACAGGTTTTGAACCCTCCGCCAGCAGCGCGGACCAGTGCTCACCCGCCACTTGGGCGATGCCGCGCGGATGGATTTCAGTCACCGCGTATCCTTCTTTGCCAACCAGGATCTCTTGCCCAGAAATCAGCGGGGTTTTCATGGCACGCACCGCGATCATTACCACGGCAAAGAAGGTTGCGCCCATGAAGAGTCCTACCCCGATCACCAGGGGTACTGAAACGTTGCTGACGGATGGAACTTTGGCTGAATTGAACAGCACCAGCG
>CAZRHZ010000291.1:0-1779 GCA_964599995.1 uncultured Anaerolinea sp.
ATTATACACGAGTTTGTCAAGCAAATTCAAGACAATTATGGACGACCGCCAGGAAACACCCGATAACCAAACCCGCCGTACGATCAGCCCATTGGAAGGGTTTCTGTGGTTGATTTTATGGATACTCATCATGGTGGTTGTGGGTATTCTCTTCCAAAGATATTGGGGCAATACTTCCCCTTCCATTCAACGCGTACCGGTTGTAAGTTTTGACGAGATGATCGTTAGCGATGGATTCCATCATATCGAACTGGCAAACGGTCAGTCTTGGGACTTGTCTTATGAAGCCAACCACGAGCGGAATTTTGCAGGCCTGGTGCGTCACACCTCCGTCATCAATGAGCCAGCCTTTTCGATCCTTTCACACGATATCCTTGTCACCAGCCAGGATTTTGCCAATCCCGATCTTGTGGATACCAGTGTCAGCAACCACCATTTCACCTGGCGCTCGCCAACTCTCGAGAATCCTCAGGGTAGCATTAACCTGCTGCACACCGTCCCCATGAACGAAGAGATCAGGCAGCAGTTAGATGCCATCGAGAATGGCGATACTGTGATCATAACCGGTTGGGACATTTATCGTATTGACGGATATGACTCGAACGGCAATTCAGTGGGATACTGGCAGGACTCGGGCTGCAACACCACCCTGGTGATCGCTGTCGAAATCCTCTCACATGGAGGAGAATAAACTTATAGTACCGGAGGGGCAATCCGACATTGGTATAATTCAGTTATTCTTTTTACCCGTAGAGAAACCGTGAATCATCCAACAGAAATACACACCGAGATCCAGAATCCGGACGTCGAAAAATCCAACTTCCGTAATGTTCAAATTGACGCGATCGGTGTTGGCCTGGCCAATGCTGCTGCACCATTCTTACCGGTTTTTCTCACCCATCTGAATGCCACTTCTTTTCAGGTTGGCCTGCTCTCTTCGATGCCGGCATTCACCGGATTGCTGCTGGCCGTGCCGCTTGGAAGGTTCTTGCAGCGTCAGACGAACATTGTGCGGTGGTTCAGTATCGCCCGCCTATTGGTGATCGCCAGCTACGCGCTGACCGGCTTGATCTCATTTCTCATCCCCCAATCCGCCCTCATCAATTCGATCCTGTTGATCTGGGCCATCGCCACCATACCGCAGACCGTGGTTGCGATCACCTTTTCGGTGGTCATGAATGCGGTGGCTGGTCCCAACCGGCGTTTCGAACTCATGACTCGACGCTGGTCGACCATGGGCATCACCACCACTTTGATGGTGATTGCCGTTGGTGAATTGCTCGAAAAAGTAATTTTTCCGCTCAATTACCAATTGATGTTTATTGCCTTATCGATCAGCGCCTTGATCAGCTATTATTACTCGAACAAGATCAAACTGCCTGCCGCGGTGCCGCCCCCAATGACCGCGGGAAAAACACTAAAATCCCGTCTGCAGGAAATGAAAACGCTTGTTTTAAGTGAGAAACCCTTCATGAGTTTCATGCTTAAACGTTTCATCTTCATGTTTGGCATAACCCTATCCGCTCCACTTGTTCCGTTATATCTCGTGAGGGTGGTACACGCCTCAGACCGCTGGATCTCGATCATCAACATGACCCAAACCGCCATCCTGGTGATCGGTTATTTCTTTTGGACGCTGCTTGGAAAACGCAAAGGCACGCGCGCCATTCTGGTTTGGACTACCTTTGGCCTGTCGCTTTATCCATTTTTTCTGGCTCTCACCGCTTCCACCTGGCAAATCGTGGTCATCGCGGGTGTGGCCGGTGTATTCCAGGCTGG
>CAZRHZ010000292.1:0-1767 GCA_964599995.1 uncultured Anaerolinea sp.
GTTGGGGCAGTTCGTGTGTATCACAGGGGTCTCGGGGTCAGGAAAATCAACCTTGATGGTCGATATTCTTTATAACCTGCTGGCGCGGGAATTGAACGGCGCGCATACCCAACCGGGACGGTTTGAGAAAGTTGAAGGGCTGGAATACTTGGACAAGGTGATCAATATTGACCAATCTCCGATTGGGCGGACACCGCGGTCGAACCCGGGAACCTATACCGGTATGTTTGATGAAATCCGCAAGCTGTACGCGGGTTTACCCGATAGCAAGATCCGCGGTTACAGCTCCGGCCGTTTCTCATTCAATGTTCACGGCGGCAGATGTGAGGCCTGCCAGGGGCAGGGACAGTTGCGCATCGAGATGCAGTTCCTGCCGGATATTTACGTCCCCTGTGATGTTTGTCACGGCGCGCGCTTTAATCATGAGACCTTGCAGGTGAAGTTTAAGGGGATGTCGATCGCGGATCTGCTGGATTCCACGGTCGAAGCAGCACTGGACATGTTTGCCAATATCCCGGCCATCCAGTCAAAACTCAGAACCCTGAAGGAAGTGGGTTTGGGATACATCAAGATCGGGCAACCTGCCACGACATTGTCGGGTGGTGAAGCGCAGCGGGTCAAACTGGCACGCGAGCTTTCAAAACGCGCGACCGGTAGAACCTTATACGTGCTGGACGAACCCTCAGTCGGGTTGCATGCTGCCGATGTACACATGCTGATCACTGTGCTGCAGCGGTTGGTGGACGCGGGGAATTCGGTGCTTATCATCGAACACAACTTGGACATCATCAAGGTCGCGGATCATATCATCGATCTGGGTCCCGAAGGCGGCGACCGCGGCGGCGAGTTGATCGGTTGCGGTACTCCCAAAGAAATTTGCGATAATCCAAACTCATATACCGGGCAATTCTTGAAGGAGTATCTGGAGATACATCATCAAAAAGTGCAGTAAAAATTAAAATTTTCTTTCCAAAATAAATATTTTGTTATTACTTTTCTAATAACTCCGTATTACGATAAATGAATCAGTAATACGGAGTTTGTCATTCCATTTAGCAAAGGGCTGGACGATCATGGATGAAGACCAATTAAGGAATCATAAAAGAATAAACGATATTCTTCTTGGACCGTTGGAGCGGCCAGCGCTGGCATGGCTGGCGGAAAAAATGCCCTCCTGGGTCCATCCTGATATGCTCACAGGGCTTGGGCTGTTTGCCAGCGTTTTGATTTTTGTGAGTTATTCGCTTACCACGTACAACAAAGGATTTCTCTGGCTGGCATCCTTTGGCTTGATTCTCAACTGGTTTGGAGACAGCCTGGATGGAAGCCTGGCACGCAGACGGAAAATCGAGCGGCCGCGTTATGGAATGTTTATCGATCATTCCATTGATACGCTGAGTGAAATCCTGGTTTTTGTGGGGATTGGACTTTCTCCATATGTAGATCTGACCGTTGCGTTATTCGGTTTGATCGCGTACCTGACCGTCTCGATCATGGTTTACCTGGTTATGCTCACCCGAGGAGTTTTCCGGATCTCGATGGCAAAGGTCGGACCGACGGAAATTCGAGTTCTTGGAATCATCGCCAATGCTTTAATGTTCTTCCTGGGTGTGCCAATGGTAAAAACCCCATTTGGTGCCACATCTTTGTTTAATATTTTTGTTGTGATAGTGGCAATCATGCTGATGGTGTTTTTCATAATCGAGGT
This sequence comes from uncultured Anaerolinea sp., assembly GCA_964599995.1. Lineage (GTDB taxonomy): Bacteria > Chloroflexota > Anaerolineae > Anaerolineales > Anaerolineaceae > UBA6107. Next base: position 1,709 of record CAZRHZ010000292.1, read on the forward strand.
TTTCAATACCGGAAAAATTCTTGAGAGAGAAGATGAGTATTCACGTCAGCAGCGGATGG
>CAZRHZ010000293.1:0-1736 GCA_964599995.1 uncultured Anaerolinea sp.
CCCTGCGGGGACTCAGGTTATGGATGGCGGCGGCGACCAGTTCCTTTCCCGTTCCGGTTTCTCCGAGGATCAGGACCGTTGTGTCCGCCTGAGCCACTTGTTCGGCCCGGTAGAGAACATACTTGAGGCCGTCGCTTTCCCCGATAATATTCTCAAATTGATGCTGCATTTTGTGCTCATGACGGAAGTAAATGTTTTCGGCCTCCAGCTGGTCTTTCATGGCGGCAATTTCCGCCAGAGCCGTCCGCAGTTCGGCCGTCCGCTTTTCCACCTCCGCTTCGAGGCCGTCATGGGCTTCCTGGAGCGCCTGTTCCGCCTGCTTGATCCGGCTGATATCCAGATTGATTCCCGCCCAATAGATAATTTGACCTTCATCATTCCTGACCGGAACGCCGCGGGCCAGAATAGGGTGCCAATGGCCGTCAGCCCCGCGGTAGCGAAGCTCGACATCCCAGATGCCCTCGGTGCGAACACACTCCTTCCACATGGCAACAGTTTGCTCGACATCGTCGGGATGCAGGATGTCACTCCAGCCGAAATCGGAACACTGCTGTTGAGTTAAGCCTACCATCTTCAGAAAAGATTCGCTGGCGTAGGTATTGCGGCCGTCCGGCCCACAGACCCAGATGCCGTAGTTAATGGATTCACCGATGGCGCGGTAAAGCCTTTCACTGTCGCGCAGCGCCTGCTCCGCCTGCTTGCGCCTGGTGATTTCCTGCGCGTAGATGCGCGCGACTTTGAGGTTACCCGGCACAATGATGCTTTCGATAAAGGTTCTGGCGTTGATTTCCACCTCACGGAGTTCGTATCGCCCGTCGTTTTTCTGTTCCATCTCTTTGATGGTTTTGGTTAGATCAGCCGGGAGCAGCAGGCGGACATCATCATCCGGGATTTTTAACTTTTTTAACATCTTTGCGGTTGCAGCGTTGTAATAAATGATCTGCCCCTTAAGATCCGTCTCAATGACCGGATTGGGATTGAGTTCGGGGAATGAAGCAAGATGCTCAATCCTGGCCTCCGCCTTTTTGTGCTCGGAGATGTCAATGATCGTGGTATGAATATCCCCGGCATGGCCTTCGATATTTTCCCAGGCGATGCTTTGGAGTTGCGCAGGAAATATCGAGCCGTCTTTTCTCTTCAGTTGAATCTCACAGGTTGGGGCGTCCTGTTTTTGAAAAACCTCTTTGCGGTGCTTTGCGAAAATCTCTCTCTCCCCCGCTGCCGCAATAAAGTTGATAAAGGGTTTCTTAAGGAGTAATTTTCTTTCGGTCCCCAGCAATTTCGCGCCGGTTAAATTTACCTCGAGGATCAGTCCTTGCAAATCAAAGGTGAAATAGCCGACGGGCGCAAAGTCATAGAGCTCGACATACTTGTTGTGCGATAATTCCAGCTCTTCCTGAGCTCGCCTGAGTTCTGCATTTTGCATCGTGAGTTCGATCTGGTGGACTTCCAGTTCATGGACCAGCCGTTTAGCGTCTTTTTCGGAACGGGGCGGACGCAAATCCGCCTTATTTTTGCGCAGCCGCCCCTCCGCCTGCCGGCGCAATTCATCTGCAGCCGATGATTTCTTATCTTTAGTGGTGCCCATGGTTGCTCCTTTGTGTCCAGGGACAAGGTACAAGGTTCAAGGTTCAAGGTTCAAGGTTCAAGGTGCAAGGTGCAAGGTGCAAGGTGCAAGGTGCAAGGTTCAAGGTTCAAGGTTCAAGGTTCAAGGTTCAAGGTTCAAGGTTCAAGGT
>CAZRHZ010000294.1:0-1712 GCA_964599995.1 uncultured Anaerolinea sp.
AGGGCAGGATCATGTCTGCGGCTTACGCCCCGGCAGCTGGAAAATACGCGATCTTCAATATGTATATGGGCGACGCGCTGGCCGAATGCGAGGTTGAATTCAGTTCAGCAGTGGTCAACATGACCCAGGGTTTCTGTCTGTCTGACTAGCATTAATTGAGATTACAAATCCAAGACGCCCGTGAGGGCGTCTTGGGGTTTAACGATTGTGTTCTTCCTTTTTATCTTGAATTTCTCCCATTCCGCAAGGAGAAACGGAAAAAACACTCAGAGAGTATGACACGATCGGGGCACTCTACGATTCAATTCGGATCTTTTTACACTCCGATCATCAGATCCCTGGGGTCCATGTTTCGCAACGGCAAGGATTCGTGTTTGCCTGGACTATCCATCGCTCATGGTTGGTAACAATCCTCAACACTGTTTTAAATGTGCTAAGCTATAAACACGAATGACCCTTTCGGTAAAGTTTTCAGTTTTGATGTCGATAATATAAATGGTGGGAATTATTGGTATTGGTGATCTTTCCTTGGGTTGAGTGATTGAAAGGCATTACTTTTTTGTTCACGAAACCTTTTTTGAATTAATGGTCACGAGTTCCGCATTTCCCCATGAATTTTGAAACATATTTTTCTCGATCAGTTATATTCATTAGTCTCGCTTCGAGGATATGAATGGAATTGACTGGGCGGTATAAAACACAAAGTGATAAAACATGGATCACCAGCGATCCGCAAAAAACCGGTTTTCTTAATAGACGGAAACATGAGCGGATCTATTATGGCATGGATTGGCCAGAAGATATCGTTCCAGAACTGTTTTTCAAATGTCGCGGATATCGGGTATTGGATCTGTCAGCAAGCGGGATACGCTTCGCCATTACCAGCATGGTTTTGGGCAGCGAATTGAAACTTTCTGGAATCATTCGATTTCCTGACAACCAAATCATCTCCTTTTCAGGAGAAGTAGTTCGATATCATTCCGATCAGATCGCAATCAAGCTGAATAAAGAAATCCCAAATTCGATCATCATGGCAGAATTGTCACGCTTGCGAGAGTTGGAAAAGCAGGGGGTTATTTCGGCTTATTTCTTATCTCCAGTCTATTTTCATTCTTAAATTAAAAACGAACTCCGTCTTACCTGGATCACGCGAGGCGCCGCAGGCAAGACTATTTTGTTTTCCCATTGGTTGCCTGACCTACCCGGGCGTGGTAGAATCACGGTGCGCGAATATTTTCTCTTCCCGTTTACGGAGAGTTGAAATTTAGGAGAGTTAACCATGGAACAAAAGACAGGTTCATTTGAAGTGAAAAAGGGGCTGGCCCAAATGCTTAAGGGTGGCGTGATCATGGACGTGGTCAACGCCGATCATGCCAAGATCGCGGAAGACGCGGGCGCCTGCGCCGTAATGGCACTGGAACGCGTTCCTGCTGACATCCGCGCGGATGGCGGTGTGGCTCGCATGAGCGACCCCGATATGATCCAGAAGATCATTGAAGCGGTCAGCATCCCCGTGATGGCCAAGTGCCGCATCGGGCATTTTGTTGAAGCGCAAATCCTCGAATCCATCGGTGTGGATTACATCGATGAATCTGAAGTGCTCACCCCCGCGGATGAATCGCACCACATTTACAAGCACGATTTCAAAGTGCCGTTCGTGTGCGGCTGCCGCAACCTGGGCGAAGCCCTGCGCCGCATCGGCGAAGGCGCGG
>CAZRHZ010000295.1:0-1693 GCA_964599995.1 uncultured Anaerolinea sp.
GATCCGGGTTTGTTCCAGAACGTCACCATATTCAAAATACGGTTCAACCAGGTTTGCGCCGCGGCTTCTTCGTTGTGATACAGAAGGGTGTTGCGAATTTGGGTCAACAACAAGCCCACATCATTTCCGCTTTCCCCCGGTAACCTTCCGACCGGCCAATCGGAGACAAAATAATTGGTGTCCAAAGAACCGTACGGACTGTCGGATTTTACTTCTACGTCTGAGTCGTCGGTTGGGTTGGGAAGTTTGTGGAACGGTACGACCTCTTCACCACCCACGATCAACACGCATCCAATGCGCTCGCCGGTCTTTTTGAGGGTTTTGTCCAGGTCGGTCAACGCTAATTTGATCTTCCATGGATCGATGACGTCAATGGGGGTTATGCCGAACCGACCACAAATTTCAAGGTCATCCGGCATGAACAGCATCGCGCTCCAGGCATTTTTTTCTTTGATGATCGAGGTCAACTTGTTCAGTTCTTCCAGAATGACCTGCGTACTTTGTGTACCGAATTGCCTTTCAAGACCTGATTTCATGGTGAGGATCACGTAAGCCGGGAAACGGTTGTCTGAGTTGGCGATCACAGGCTGATTGATACTGGCCGCCACTTTTCGTAATTCTTCTTCGACTTCCAAAACAGCAGTACTCTTGTGTGCCCGAGGTTGATTCCGGGCTTCAGTTTCGGCCTTGATTTTTGGATGTTCTTGAAAACCACCCTCTTCATTGGGTAGCACGCGGTAGCCATCAAAGCTGCTGACCTCGGTGCGAATGGCGGTTTGTTTTTCTTCAGGTTCAGGGATGGCGGATTGTAGATCCACCGCTGCAGACAGTGTCGAAGATTCCATCACACCCGCAGCCAGTTGGTTCATGCCCAATTTTCCGGCCACCTCAGCGGGCACGCTGAAATCCGATTCGATCTCCAGTTTTTCAGGGTACAACGGACGATAAGCAAAATCCTTTCCCCACAGGCGTGTGGGCACCTGCGCTGAGGCATCGCTGGCGGCGCACTGGTGCAGTAGTTTAACCGCTTCATCGTCGTTGCCAGATTCCATCCAGGATTGCGCCAGGATCAGGCTGATCTGCAAACAATCCGGCCAGCGGGAGTGATACAAGCGGGCCAGGTTGGTGAGCGTTTCAGTGTCTTCCGTGGCGGTCACGATCTCCAGATGCAGCAGATCAGCCAATTCAGGATGATTGGGTTCGCCAATCACCGACAAGAGCAAGGCAAGCCCTGCTTCATATTCTTTTTTATCAATGGACTGGCGGGCTAGCAGCAGCTTCATGCCCCACTCGGGCAGTTCCACTTCAGCTGAAGGCTGCGCGCCAATACCCTGCAATACGCCATTGACCCGTTTGGCGAGCGTGGTGTTGATGCTGCCGAACAGGTCCACACCCTGATCCAGCGCGTCTATAAAGAGTGGGTCATTTTTTAATATTTTTTCAATGATCTGACCAGCCTGATCGCCGCGGCCTTCGTTGATCAAGGCCTTGGCGTAATACAGGTTGACCTCCAAATCGCCGGGGAAGAAGGACAGCCAGGATAGCGCAGCTTGCCGCGTGAAGCGGTAGGCTTTCACTTCAAGTCCGTTTTTCAACAACCGTAACAGATGCTCGCGATCGATCATCTGGGTCTTGTGCGGGATCGAAGAAATGGGAGTGATCATGATTGCGAACTCGCTTCCTGTGAGTGATG
>CAZRHZ010000296.1:0-1647 GCA_964599995.1 uncultured Anaerolinea sp.
AATATTACCGCTCCTTTGAACCGGACGTGGAGCCCATCCAAACCTTCGAAATCACGATAATCGTCGAGTAGTTTACGCTGTTTATTTGCAAAAAGCCCCCGAAAATGACCAAAAATCAGCTTCGGGGGCTTTGGTTACATTGTAAATTAACAGTGTTTATTTAATTTCTTTGGCTTTGATTTCCAATGCCAATTGATCGTGTTTCTGGCGCGTAATGGGGTACGAGATCAACAATGGAAGCGCAATGGCAAAAGCCACCACCGGCACCACAGAGAATAAGAAACGAACACCAAAGAGGGTATGCTGTGTCTGAGCTATGTTGGCTTTAAAACCAAACAAATCAAGTAACCAGGCCGCGGAAGATCCTCCGAGCGCGGTGGTGAGTTTTCCAAGAAAAGCGTTGACCCCGAAATAGATGCCCTCATGCCGTTCTCCGGTTTGAGCCTGATCCACCTCAATCACATCAGGGATCATGCTCCATGGGAAGACATACTGGGCTGAGAACCCCAAACCTGCCACGAAAGCAATGCCGTAGATAATGGGTGTGGGACCCTTCGGTAAAAAGAACGCCACTAAAATGCCCACTGAAGCGATCGCCAGACCCAGCGCGTAAGCGGGGCCTTTATTAATGTTGGTGGCCACCAGTCGCCAGGGAATGAGGAAAAGGGCGATGGTGCCTAAAAGTGTCATCATCACAAGCGGTATTTGAGGTTCCATATCAAGCTGGTATTTAATGAAAAATGGCAGCAGGGTTGTCAAGAGCGCGAAACTGACGCTGATGATGGCACTCATGATCATGTACTGCACAAAAGGTTTGTTCTTGAAAACGTGTTTGATCTGCGACCAGGCCGGCATCTTGGCAGGCTGCAGGTCAGGATTGGGAGTCTCCTTGACACCAAAAACGGTGATGAATGTCGTGATGATGGCTACGATACCAAAAATCGCGCCGGTGGCACTGTAGGCGGCGGGTTTGTCCCAGCCCATGTTTACGAAGATTCCAGCGATGGCGGTGGTGAGAGCAGCCCCCATGATATATCCAACGACTGTGAAAATCATGCGGATGGAGATCAGAGAGGTGCGTTCGTCGTAATCATAGGTCAACTCAGCCGATAAAGCGTAGTAAGGCACGCTCACCAGAGTCTGGGCGGTGTCCACCAGCAGGAAAGTACCCAACATGGCAAAGAAAGCCACCGCGCCGGTCAACCCGGCAGGCAGGGAATACATCAGCCAGATGGCCAGACCAAAGGGAATTGCGCCAAACAACATGTAGGGTTTGCGTCTGCCCCAGCGGCTGCGGGTGCGGTCGGAGAGAAAACCGAAGAGCGGATCGTTGACAGCGTCCCAAGTGAATCGGCCGACCAATAGTGCTGTTCCGGCAATACCCGGATCAATCAGGAGAATGTCAGTGTAGTAGAACAAAAGAAAGAACTGGATGGAAGCGGTCAGCAGCGAGATGCCCAAATCCGCGGTTCCATAGGCGACCTTGGTCTTCATTGGCAGCTTGGTTAACATGGCTTTTCCTCTACTTTCTGAGATGTTGTTGCACAGCGATCAAAAACTCGTCGGCACGCACGAAATGCAGATGTTCCTGTGGATGATCCTGAATGAATTTCGCCACATCTTCGAGGCTGGTGCGGTAGGCGAACA
>CAZRHZ010000297.1:0-1645 GCA_964599995.1 uncultured Anaerolinea sp.
ACCACGCGCTCAAGGCTCGCTGCAGGCCAGTCACAACGGCTACCGCAGGTTGGGCATCGTACATGAACGCGAATTTGAATGGCTGGGACCTGAAAAACTGGTCGTCACAGATCTCGTTCGTTTTTCAAAACAGGAGAAAAGCCATAAAGTTACCCTGCACTGGCTGCTGCAGGACTGGGCATGGAAACTGGAGGAGGAAACTTTGATCCTGTCCCAGGGGATGAAGCAGGTCAGGTTGAGCATACGAGCCACCCGACTGGATAGTGCTGAAGAGATCAAGATGGATGACCTGGCCATTCTCCGCGGCGGCGAAACGCTGCATGGCAAGCGGCAAAATCCGATCCTCGGGTGGGTTTCAGACACCTACGGTGAGAAAGTACCGGCCTTGTCCCTGTCGATCGTTTATCAAAGCAAAACCAGCCTGCAAATCATCACCAACTGGGAATTTTCTGATAAACTCAGCGGTTAGAAGGGTTAACCCATGCACATCCTGCTTATCCATCAGGCTTTTGCGGCCATCAATGAACCGGGAGGCACCCGCCACCATGAGATGGCGCGCGTGCTGATGAAAAAGGGGCACACCGTCACCATCATCACCAGCCCGGTCAGTTATCTGACCGGACGGACGGAAACGAGAGCCAACCCGTGGGTGACGCGCGAAGAACCGGAACCGGGCATCACCATTTTACGAACCTACACCTACCCCGCCCTGCACCGCAGTTTCTTTCACCGCGTGCTCAGCTTCTTTAGCTTCATGTTCTCGTCCTTTTTTGTTGGGTTGGGCGTAAAAAACGTGTCTGTGGTGTGGGGCACAACCCCTCCCATTTTTCAGGGCTGGACAGCCTGGCTGCTGGCCAGGCTCAAAGGCATATCCTTCCTTTTTGAAGTGCGTGATCTGTGGCCGGCTTTCGCCATCGCCGTGGGTGTGTTAAAGAATAAATTCTTGATCCACCTTTCGGAATGGCTGGAAAGATTCTTGTATAAGCACGCAGACATGATTGTGGTCAATTCACCAGGCTTCATCGAGCACATCCGCTCTCGCGGGGGCAAAGGCATCAGCCTGGTCGAGAACGGTGTGGATCTTGGCATGTTCGACCCAACCCAAAACGGGCAGGATTTTCGCAACGCTCACCATCTTGAAAAAGCCTTCATCGTGCTTTACGCTGGCGCGCACGGCATGTCGAATGATCTGGGTGTGGTTCTGGCAGCGGCCAGACTCACCTTGCAAGACCCTGCCATTAAGTATGTGTTTGTGGGTGATGGCAAAGAAAAAGAGAACCTGATGCGCGAGACGGAAGACGAAGGGTTGACCAATGTGCTCTTTATCCCTTCTGTGCCCAAGAATGAAATGAACCGCGTGCTAAGCGCGGCAGATGCCTGCATCGGAATTTTGAAACCGATTGAGATGTACAAAACAACCTACCCCAACAAGGTGTTCGATTATATGGCCGCCGGAAAACCGGTTCTGTTAATGATCGACGGCGTGATCCGCGAAGTTATTGAAAAGGCACAGTGCGGCTTATTCGTGCAGCCCGGAAACCCACAAGCGCTCGTTCAGGCGATCCAATCTCTGCGAAGCGATCCAAAAATGACGCGTCAAATGGGAACGGATGGACGGCGATACGTTGAAACCAATTTCAATCGA
>CAZRHZ010000298.1:0-1623 GCA_964599995.1 uncultured Anaerolinea sp.
CCACATTTACAAACACGATTTCAAAGTGCCCTTCGTGTGTGGCTGCCGAAACCTGGGCGAAGCCCTACGCCGCATCGGTGAAGGCGCGGCCATGATCCGCACCAAGGGAGAAGCCGGCACCGGCGACGTGGTCGAAGCCGTGCGCCATGCGCGCACCGTGCTGGGCGAGATCCGCAAGCTGCAGAATTTGCCCGAGGAAGAATTGATGGCTTTCGCCAAGGAAATTGGCGCCCCCTACGAACTGGTGGTCGAGACCCGCAAGCTGGGACGCATGCCCGTGGTCAACTTTGCCGCCGGCGGCATCGCCACCCCCGCGGACGCCGCGTTAATGATGCAATTGGGCGTGGACGGCGTTTTTGTGGGCTCCGGCATCTTCAAATCCGGCGATCCTTCCAAGCGCGCCACCGCCATCGTCAAGGCCACCACCCATTATCAGGATGCGAAGATCCTGGCAGACGTGAGCCGCAATCTGGGCGAGGCCATGGTTGGCCGCCAGATCTCGGCCATGCCCGATACTGAAAAGATCGCGACCAGAGGCTGGTAAGTCAGGTATGAAAATTGGCGTCCTGGCATTACAAGGCGATTTCGCAGAACACCAGGTTATGCTCGAATCGTTGGGAGCCGAGGTGGTTCAGGTCAGGCTGCCCGAACACCTCGCTGGATTGAGCGGTTTGATCATTCCGGGTGGAGAATCGACCACCATCGGCAAGCTGGCCACGGCTTACGGCCTGATCGAACCGCTGCGTCAATTCGGTTCCTCGAGAGCGATCTGGGGAACCTGCGCGGGCGCCATCTTTTTGGCCAAAGACGCCCTGCGCAAGCAGCCTTTGTTGGAACTGATGGATATCGTCATCCAGCGCAACGCCTTTGGCCGCCAGGTGGACAGTTTCGAAGTGGATCTGCAGGTGCCCTGCCTGTCAAAAGACGGCAAGCAGCCCGCGCCCTTTCACACGGTCTTCATCCGCGCCCCGCTGATCGAATCGGTTGGCAAAGGCGTGCAGGTGCTGGCCACCCTTGAAGGCGGCCGGATCGTGGCCGCTCAACAGGGCAAACTGCTGGTCACTTCCTTCCACCCCGAACTCACCAGCGACACCCGCTTCCATCAGTATTTTATGGAGATGGCAAAATAACCGTCCGTCCGTTCGCCTGGTACGACCTTCCGGCATTACTGCGCAACCGCCGCAGGCTGGTCTGCCTCAACAAGAGTCAACTGCTCACCCACGGGAGTCCGCTCGGATTCGCGGCTTTCTCCTCACGATTCAAACCCAGCGCCGAAAGCTTCACCGCCGTGGTGGAATCCTCCGATTCCGTTCCAACTTTATTCGGACAGATCCTGCACCGGGCAGGCGACCGCTTCTCGCGCCTGAATTTCCTCGTTTCAGACGACTCGCAGGAAGAGGGTGACACCCTCGAATTGTGGGAGTACCTGTGCTGCAAAGCGGTGGAGATGCAGGCGCTCAGCGTGCTGGCTGAACTGGAAGAGAACGACCCGCTGTTTGTGAGCTTTCGAAAATGCGGGTTCACCGCATACGGCAGCGAATCCGCCTGGAAATTCACCCAACCCGCACAAACCAATCCGCCGGCAGAAAGCCTTTGGAAACCCTCGTCACCCACAGAGGACAC
>CAZRHZ010000299.1:0-1614 GCA_964599995.1 uncultured Anaerolinea sp.
GATGCGTATTGGCCCCAATTACAAAAACATACCGCGAACTTGGAATAGACATCGATGAAATTCCGAAAGGCACACGGGCAAGCGACTTAGGGCAGATTGACGCAGACACAACTGCCGAAGAATTTATTAGACGGCACGATAGGAAATGGCAGAGTGAAGTATTCGGCGAAAAAAAAGCCGAAATGTTTATAAATGGCAAATTAACATTAGAGCAACTACTTGATTTTACAGGGAAACCGTTGACTTTATCCCAGTTAAATGCTAAGTATAATCTATGAAAAATAGCGGAATATATAAAATTCAGAATCAAGTTAATGGGAAAGTCTATGTCGGTTCTGCTGTTAATTTCCGACAAAGATTTTTTAGCCACCTCTCGGAATTAAGGAGAGGCATTCATCATTCCCCCAAACTTCAACAGGCGTGGTTAAAGCACGGCGAAAATGCTTTTAAATTTGAAATTATCGAAAAGGTTTCAAACAAAGAAGACCTGATAAAAAGAGAACAATATTGGATTGATAATCTAAAAGCAGCGAACCGGGACAATTACAATATATCACCTACTGCTTATTCCATGTTGGGGTTCAAACAATCCGAAGAATCGAAAAAAAAGATTTCCGAGAGCAGAACTGGGATTATCCCCCAGTGGTCAAATCCAGAAGCACGCTCAAGGCATATATCTGAAGCACGCACTGGGTATGAAATGCCTGAAAGTACCAAAATTAAATTATCTGCAATTTTCAAGGGTAAATTTAAGGTATCCAAAGAAAAGCAAAATGAAATTATGTCTTTATATAATCTCGGAATGTCGAGAACGGATATTGCGGATATTGTTGGCATTCATAGGCAAACAGTAGGGCAAATCATTTCTCATTACGACCAAAAAGCAAGCGATCAATGCAGAAAAAAGAATGCAACGGCAAGAGAAAGAATTTCAGCAGCTTTAAGGAAGTTGTCTGGTGAATCAGTTGCCGAGATCAAGAGATTATCAACACAGGGACTATCGCAACAAAAAGTGGCCGATAAACTCGGAATATCACGGCGAACCGTTGGAAGAGTTTTAAACGATCAATATTGCCTTTCCTAAGGTCAGGCACTAACCGGGGCAAAGCCCCATAACCATCTCAAGGAGAAAACAGAATGGCAGATTTAAACGATCCCGAAGTTAAAGCGGCAATCAAGGCGGCGGTTGATGAAGCCGTGGAAGAAGCGACATCCGGCTTAAAGGCGAAGAATGTGGAACTTCTCGGCAAGGTCAAGAAACTCCAGAAGGATGCACAGATTGATCCGGCTGAATATCAGGCTTTGCAGGCCGAAAAAGATGAGCTGGAAGGCAAACTTGCCGAAGCTTTAAAGACGACTAAAGCGGCAGTCAAGGAAGCGGAAACGGCAAAGAAGGCGCTGGAAGGTGAAACCGGATTTGTCTCCAAACTTCTTGTCGATAACGGCCTGACGGATGCTCTCTTGAAGGCGAATGTCAAACCGGAACTGTCCAAGGCAGTAAAGGCAATGCTGGCTTCTCAGGTAACTTTGAAGGCTGAAGGATCGGATCGAATTGCCATGATCGGCGATAAGAAACTTAATGATTTTGTTTCTGAGTGGGCCAAATCGGATGAA
>CAZRHZ010000300.1:0-1604 GCA_964599995.1 uncultured Anaerolinea sp.
GCTGCCAAAGATATTGATCAGCAAACCATGACCTTGCAGTACTTTGAAACCTTGAAGAGCATGGCTGCCAGTCCATCCACGAAGTACATCTTCCCGATGGAGTTCACGAGCCTGATCAGCGATTTCGTGAACAAAAACGCGAAAGCCAAATAGCGATCTGAAAGCTCATTAGAACCTGTGGGTTGGGTGCCGGTTGACCCAACCCACATTTTTACCGGCCTATGCAAACCCCCTCTTCTTTTCGATTGTCCAACGCAGGTCTCAGCGATCTCTCGCAAATGCGGGTCATCGAGAAAGCTTGTTTTCCGTTGGACGCCTGGCCTTTACTGGAATTGATCGCGGCCTTGATCTTGCCCAACCTTGTCAGGATCAAAGCTGAAGTGGGGGATAAAATGGTGGGTTTTGTGGGGGGCGACGCTCACCGCGGCGAAAACATCGGGTGGATCACGACCATCGGTGTGCTGCCACAATATCAGCGCATGGGAATCGCGACCGCCTTGCTGGATCAATGCGAAAAAGAAATGAACATGCCTTATGTGCGTCTGACGGTGCGCAAATCAAACTTTGCTGCACAGTATCTCTATCTGTCGCGAGGCTATCGTCAGATCAACATCTGGGAACGCTATTACGATGATGGTGAAGATGGCTTGATCCTCGAAAAGCGCCTTTGATCAATTTGATCCCTTGATTGGCAGCTTCACAACTCTCACCAGATTCACGAAAGGAATTCATGCCCGATCATCCCGAAATCTACCGTAAACAGGCGGATCAATACGAAGCGTTGGTATCGAGGGAAGATTATCAACAGCATTTACTGCCCGCCCTTGAAAAGATCACTTCTTTTCGCAATAGGTCAGTCGTCGAACTGGGTGCCGGTACCGGCAGGATCACCTGCCAGTTGGCACCCTTGGCAAATTTTATTTATGCCTTTGACAGTTCACCCCACATGCTGGAATTGGCCATCGAGAAACTGAAGAAGAGCGGCTTTTCAAACTGGCAGGCGAAAGTGGCAGATCACCGGCAGGTACCGGTTGCGGATCAAACGGCAGACATCCTCATCTCGGGCTGGAGCGTGTGCTACGTGGTGGTTGACAACCCGGAGGCCTGGCAGGTTGAGCTTGACAAAGTATTCCGCGAAATTGAGCGCATACTGCGACCGGAGGGAAGGATCATTCTGGTCGAAACCATGGGGACCGGCTTCACGCAGCCCACACCTCCTGCGCATCTTCTCGAATATTATGCGTATCTACAAGCGCTTGGCTTTCAACAAACCTGGATCCGCACCGACTACCGCTTCGAAACACTTGAGATCGCTCAATCTCTGACTCAATTCTTCTTTGGGGCTGAGATGATCGAGAAAATCGAACAGAAGAAGGGCGAGATCATCCTGCCGGAATGTACCGGGATCTGGTGGAAATAAGATAGATTGAAATTTGCGTTGAATGTAGCCAGGTATTTATCGAGAAGACTCGGGATTCCCTCGAGTCGTTTTCAATTCGTGGCATAATATTCCATATAAATCATATATACAACAATCTCTTGGTCTAGGAGAAGCTCATGGAAAAACGCATCGTATTGATCGGAGCAGGGAGCGCTCAATTTGG
>CAZRHZ010000301.1:0-614 GCA_964599995.1 uncultured Anaerolinea sp.
CGGGGGACTGATGACAATTCAAAAAAATAAGTCCGCAAAATGTACGAAATGCACTCATAGAGAAAAAATTGAGGAAGATAAAGAAGCTTAAATTCCAGAATGATTTTTATCTGTCATGCGAGAAATATTTAACAAGTACTTAAATTATCTAAAAGCTGAAAAAAACGCTTCAAAATATACCCTTCGCAACTACTCAACAGATTTGATAGGGACGCATAAAAGGGGAAAAGGTAAAGGTTTTTTCCAATTTTTAATTTTCAAACAGGTTGCAGATTTCAAGGATGTAGACAGACAAATCCTGCGGGATTACCTGGTCTGGCTGGAAGAACAAAAAATTGATAAATCCAGTATCTCCCGTAAACTGTCTGCAATCCGCTCCTTTTATCGTTTCCTCTTGAATGAAGGGGTTATCGAAAAAAGCCCCCTACCGGTCAATAGTCACGGCAGGAAAGGCGAACGTTCTTCTTTATCCCCCAAACTAAAAAAACGTCTTCCTGTCTTTTTAACTCAGGAAGAAACTCTGAAATTGATAAACACACCTGACACCCGAAAACCCGAGGGAAAACGCAACCGGGCTATTCTGGAGTTGCTCTACGCTACCGGTTTGAGAGTCA
>CAZRHZ010000301.1:624-967 GCA_964599995.1 uncultured Anaerolinea sp.
AACCTGGAAACCAAAGAAATAAGAGTAGTTGGTAAAGGTTCAAAAGAACGGATAGTGCTGATAGGAAATCCTGCTGTTGAAGCAATTACTGATTATGTAAACACTTCGAGATCCAAACTGTTAAAAGGGAAGAAGAACGAAGCTTTATTTATCTCAAGATATGGGGATAGACTGATCGACCGCAGAATCCAGAAGATCATTGTAAACTATAGTACTTTCAATAACCTGGAAAAGAATATCCATCCTCATGTCTTCAGACATACCTTTGCCACTCATATGCTGGACGGTGGAGCAGATTTGAGGGTAGTACAGGAATTACTTGGACACGCTGATCTTTCTTCTA
>CAZRHZ010000301.1:994-1579 GCA_964599995.1 uncultured Anaerolinea sp.
CATCGCCATCAGTCAATTGGGAGAGGAGGTCCTCCATGGCTAAAGAAAAGGAAAGCTAATTTGGATATAAACAACCGACTGGTCAATCTCCGCAACAGGTTCGCTGAAAAAGAAATCGAGGCTATTCTGGTTTCCCAGCCTGAAAATCTCTATTATTTATCAGGTTGTGAAGGATTAGAAGGCTATTTATTAATTACTGAAAAGAAAGCTATCTTGATAACTGATTTTCGTTATATCGAACAGGCTCAAAAACAATCACCGGACTTTGAAATCTTTCAAATCAAGGGTAAAATGGCAAACTGGCTGCCTGAACTACTGGAAAAACTCGAATGCCGGCAAATCGGATTTGAAAGCAGCCACCAGACCGTTTCATCATTTGAACTGATTTCCGGAATACTTAAGAAGGCAGATTTAAAACCTGCTCTTATCCCGGTCAACGGTTTAATGGAATCAATCAGAATGGTCAAGGATTCTGAAGAAATCAGCCGGATTTCTAAAGCTATAGAAATTACAGATCAGGTTTTCAAATTTACAGAAGAAATACTTCGCCCCGGGATAACTGAAAAAGAACTCGCCTGGCAGATC
>CAZRHZ010000302.1:0-1574 GCA_964599995.1 uncultured Anaerolinea sp.
TTCCATCTGGCGGAAGTAAGCCGCCCGCGGGTCGCTGTCGAAGTCCATGCTGATCTCGCCCACACGCGGCAGCGGATGCATGACGATCATGTCTTCTTTGGCAGCCTTCATCAGTTCAGGAGTGATCACGTAAGAACCTTGCACCTTTTCGTAATCCTCGATCTTCTCAAAGCGTTCCTTCTGCACACGGGTTACGTATAGCACGTCCGTGTCTTTCAAGACCTGCTCGAGACTACCCGCTTCGGTTTGAGAGATACCGGCTTCCTTGACCTCTTCCTTAACTTCATCCGGCATGCGCAGGATGTCAGGAGAGACGTAATTCAATTTTACATTATAGAGCGTGAGCAGACGAGCCAGCGAATGAACGGTGCGGCCGTATTTCAGGTCGCCCAGCATGGTCACGGTGATGCCATCTACGTGACCCAATTCTTCGATGATGGTGAAGAGGTCCAGCAGCGCTTGGGTGGGATGTTCGCCCGTGCCGTCACCGGCATTGATGATGGGCTTTGCGCCGTACTTGGCCGCCAGTTTGGCCGCACCTGTCTCGGGGTGGCGCAGCACAATGACGTCTGAGTAGCACTCGAGGGTGCGGATGGTGTCAGGCAGGGATTCACCCTTGGACACCGAGGAGTAACGCACTTCGTTGATGGGGATCACGCTGCCACCCAGTCTTTCCATGGCGGCGGTGAAGGAGGAGGAGGTACGCGTGGAAGGTTCGTAGAACAGGTTGGTGAGGATCTTGCCCTTGAGCAGATCGAAGGTTCCCACGCGACGCACCATTTCTTCCATTTCGTGCGCCACACCGAACACATATCTCAGGTTGGTCGGGTTGAACTGTTTGACAGAAAGGATGTCCTTTCCATAAAAAGGCGCGTCCTGACGGTCGCCAAAAGGCAGATATGGATTCGCTTGCCGGTAAGCTGGAACTTTGATTGTCATACTCTCTCTCCTTGGATCAAATAATTTGTATTATGAACGAATGTTACGCCCTGAACCTGCAGCGTTAAGGATTTTTCCGTTTTTGAAAACCTCGCGACCGCGCAAAACGACGAGCGTCACACTGCCCTTCACGTGGCGGCCTTCAAACGGCGTCCAGCCGCAGCGTGATTGGAAATTTGAAGCGTGCAGCTCAAACTCTGCCCCCTCATCGATCTCGATCCAGGTGTTGGGTTGCTCTGGAAGATGAAAGATGCGGCGTGGGTTGGTGAGGCAGCGCGCGATCAAGTCTTCCAGGGTCAACCGGCCTTCACTGACCGCGGTCAGGTAGAGTGGCAGCGCAGATTCCAGACCTGGAAAACCCGGTGGCGGTTTGGGGCCGTCTTTTTCAACCAGCAAGTGGGGCGCGTGGTCGGTGGCGAAGCAGTCGATCACGTCCAGGTTCTCCCACAGGGCCTGCTGATCGGATGAACTGGCAAGGGTCGGACGCACTTCCGCTCGCCCTTCGCCGATGGATGGAATATCCGCTTCGGTCAGGAAGAGGTGATGCGGTGTGACCTCGCAGGTGATCGGCGCTCCCCGTTCTTTGGCCGCGCGGATCAGGAGGATCTCTTCGCGCCTGGAAACGTGGCAAAAAT
>CAZRHZ010000303.1:0-1553 GCA_964599995.1 uncultured Anaerolinea sp.
ATCGATTTCTGCACATGCATCAAAACAAGCCGTTACTTGAACAGCTCCAGGCGGGGTACAAGAAAGTACTCTTTAGTCAAAGACAGGCATTGCCCTTCTTTAGGGACAACATGACCCGGTTCTACTGGGATGTCTTTCTGCGGTACTTCAACTTTGGACGTGGCGGTCCACTCAAGTTGAAGGTTGAGGTTCCTTCATTCGGTGACAGTCGGTCAGAGATTTATCCCGTAGTCACCATTTCTGATTGGGAAATGCTGCGTGGAGAGGAAGGATATGTTCCAACCGGAGAACCCGATCATGCCGAAAAGGCGCTGACCTGGGTGTTGGAAGCAATGCATCTATATGCGTTCGACCTGGGATTGGTAATAGAAAAGAGGGGGAGAGAAAGATAAAAATAGATAGGAATTAAAAAAAGCTAATTATTACATTCCTTCGGAAACAACACGGTTTCTTATGGCACTGATATCTGTCGTAAATTGCTCCTCAAGGGGGAGCAATTTACTTTCATCCCGGAATAATCAACAATCACGATAGATCGATACTTATCCCCAAATATTTGATTCGATCCGCCACATTGTTGTGAGTCGGAAAATTCAAATGCCCCTCATAACCCTGCGATGCGAAAACTGTCACTGTGAGTACCTTTTCGGTGGACTTACGATGGTTCGATCAATATCTACGCGAGGTGCGAAGGGATGTATCGCGGTACAAGGAGTTGTTAGGCAGTGGCTTGATCATTCAAGAGTTCTTCCATATCATTTTGAGATAAACCTAGGAGTTCAGTAACCTTTTTGATATACATTTTCTCTGCGGGTTGAACCTTGCCGTCATGCTTGGACATACTCACTAGGTCCAATATGAGATTGAGTGCTTCATCTGGATGATTTTGATATAATGAAAAATCAATTGCTACCAATTTTTTTGCCGCTAAACGATTATCGAGGTCTGATGTCTGTTCAGCATTAAACTCCGTGGCAGACATAAGTTCTTTCAGAAATTCGATCTCGGTCTTGTCAGTAATCCCATCAACCTTCAGTAAATTTATAAGTGTTTGTAGATGGATTAAGGCAAGAGATAATCCGATGGCCGTTGAAGTTGGTGTAGTAGAAACCGTAAACCGAGCCGATAATTCTTGCTTTTTGATCTCTAGTTCATCGTCTGTTAACAAGCCTTCAGCATGAAGAAGATTTAACCGCTCTAAAAGTTCTGCTTGGCCAAGAGAGATACCTGTCGATAAAGTTGCAGCTACTGCTTTGGATGCTGGCTCTGGTCTAGATGATACTTGTAATGATTTCTTGCTAAAAAGCCCACTAATTTTTTGACCTAATATGTCAGCCTGTTCTCGCAAGCCTTTCTGCTCTTTCCGTTTAAATTGGGATGCCCGACCTTGAAGTTCTTCGAGATCTAATTTCACATCTAGAGCTGGTAAAAACCGATTGAGCATGTCAAGTTCAGCCGGAGCAATTGTTCCACTGGCGATAGTAGCTAATTTAAGAAATTCAGCCAAAGTCTTACGCAACTTAACGCGTTTTACGGCTCGTAATTGTTTCTCT
>CAZRHZ010000304.1:0-1532 GCA_964599995.1 uncultured Anaerolinea sp.
ATGCCCGTCTTGCCACCTTTGGTGAACGGAGCGATCAGGTCAATGACTTTCAAGCCGGTTTCGAATACTTCCACTTTGGTGGATTGCTCATCAAAGGATGGCGCTTCGCGGTGAATGGGATAGTAGAGGTTTGATTCCACCGGCCCATTGTTGTCCACCGGCTCACCCAGAACGTTGAGGATGCGCCCCAGCGTGGAAGGACCAACCGGAACGGTGATGGGGGCTTTGGTGCGTTCCACGGTGGTGCCACGGCGCAAGCCGTCGGTGGAACCCATGGAGACGCAGCGCGCCACGCTGTTTTCCATCAATTTTTGAACTTCGAGCACCACGCGCTCGTTCTGATCCCCTTTAATGATCAAGGCTTCATAAATGGACGGCGTATCACCGGAAGCAAATTCAACATCCACCACACTTCCTTGAATTTGAGTGATCCGTCCGGTAGATTCAGTCATAATGATTTCCTCCAGATAAGTTCTGTGTCATCTTATTTTTCTGCCTGCGCGGATGCGCCGCCTACAATATCAAGCATATCATTGGTGATGCTTTGCTGTCTGGCCTTGTTATATTCCAATTGAAGTACGCCGCCCAACTCATTGGCGTTTTCCGTGGCATTGGACATGGCGATCATCCTGGCGGCGTGTTCTGATGCCTGCGAGGATAGGATGGCCTGATAGATCTGCATGGCAGTAAACCTGGGCACGATCTCGTCCAACAATTCCTTCTGGTCCGGTTCGTAGCTGAACACAGACGAACCGGAGGAATGGGTTGCATTGGGACCCTTGCCTGATAAATCAACTTCGACAGGTAGGATCTTGCGAATCACATTGGTCTGTTTGGTCATGGAAGTGAATTCAGTGTACGAGATGAAGAACTGATCGTAACTCCCATTCAAAAAGTCATCCACGATCAAACGATTGATCGGAGAAATCTCCATAAAAGTGGCAGGATTCGAAAGATCGGTAAATTCAGCGATCACATTCACCCTGCGGCGCAACAAAAGATCGCGGCCTTTCTTACCCACACACACGTAATCCACCGGCTGGGAATACTGGTCAAAATGCATGAGCGTGCTACGTAGCACGTTCACGTTATAAGAACCAGCCAGTCCGCGGTCGCCTGAGATCATGATGACCAGAATCTTGTTAACCTGGGGTCTTTCGTTTAAAAGCGGATGTAAATGGTTGTGTCCCGGCTGTCTGGCAAGGTGCAGCAGAACCTTCCAGGCTTTTTCAGAATAAGGCTTGGAGGCCTGGTTGGCCTGAACCGCCTTGCGCACTTTGCTGGCGCTGACTGTTTCAAGCGCGCGCGTGACCTGCGCCAGGGATTTGACGCTTTTGATTCTTAATCGCATTTCCCGTATGGATGCCATTAATCTTCAATCCTGTTAAGGGTTATTTCCACGACGCGGTGAACAATCCCATGGCTGTTTTCAGGGTGGTCTCATTTTCAGGTGTGATCTTCTTTTCAGAAGCGATGGATTTCTTCACTTCGGGATAAGACACATCGAAGAATCGTAACAGGTCCACCTGCCA
>CAZRHZ010000305.1:0-1530 GCA_964599995.1 uncultured Anaerolinea sp.
CCCCCCACCAGTACGATTCACTGGCGGCCGGCGAGGTGGTCAGCGGCAGGCTGGCTGAATGGGCCTCCATAGCTCAGTTGGCAGAGCACTTCCATGGTAAGGAAGGGGTCTTCGGTTCAAATCCGAATGGGGGCTCCATGGCGGGGCGGCGTAGCTCAGTCGGTCAGAGCAGCGGAATCATAATCCGCGTGTCAGAGGTTCGAGTCCTCTCGCCGCTACCTCCGTTTGTGGTAGCATGCACGGGCATTAATGACTAGGAAGCGGTGAAGTAATGCGGGTACGGGTGACAATGGCTTGCCAGGAGTGCAAGCGCCGTAATTACACCACCATGAAGAACAAGCGCAACGATCCTGAGCGGATTGAACTGCGCAAGTACTGCAAGTGGTGCGATACAGTGACGGTTCATAAAGAGACCAAGTAGTCGGGATCTAGAACGTGGGTAGCGTAGGGCAGTAGCTCCAACGGTAGAGCGCCGGTCTCCAAAACCGGATGTTGGGGGTTCGAATCCCTCCTGCCCTGTTGGTCTTCCCCGGGGATAGAACAGAGGCGATGGCAAAGACGGTGAGTGAAAAATCAGCGAGCAAGACCCCCAAGAAAGAGGTTGGGGGTCTCAAGAGCGCGTTGTCGCGATCCGCTTCGAGAGTGACGGCTGCTCGATCTACTTCTGCCCCACGGGGAGCTGTGAGCGGTAAGCCCCACGGCCGCGTGCGCACTTTTCTACGCGAAGTGCGTATTGAGATGGGTAAAGTTACTTGGCCGGCTCGCAAGGAATTGCTCCAGGCTACTGCCGTAGTCATAATCGCGGTCGTCATTGCGGCCGTTTATATTGGAGTGTTCGATTTTATCTGGAACACCGTAGTGCGTACGGTTGGGCTGGGCTGATCCACGGACGCGAACAGTACATCATCAGGGGTTTCCATATCTATGGACGCCAAGTGGTACGTCATCAACACGTACTCGGGCCATGAGAACAAGGCTCGTACCAACCTGGAGCATCGTATTCAGTCGATGAACCAGGCGCAGTACTTCGAGGAGATCGTTGTTCCCACCGAGCAGGTGGTGGAGACCAAGGGTGGTGAAAAGGTCCAGTTAGAGAGACGGATCTTTCCCGGGTATTTGTTGGTCAAGATGATTCTCACCGACGATTCGTGGTCACTGGTCAAGAATACACCGGGGGTCACCGGTTTTGTGGGATCAGAGAACAAACCAACCCCGCTCATGCCTTCAGAGGTGGATCGTATTCTGCATACCACCACCGTGGAGAAACCGAAAGCCAAGGCTGAGTTTGTGATCGGTGATCAGGTGAGGGTGGTTAGCGGACCGCTCACCGACTTCACCGGCGAAGTGTCTGAGGTCAATATTGAGCAGAGCAAACTCAAGGTCATGGTGTCCATCTTCGGTCGGGATACACCCACGGAGTTGGGTTTTGAGCAGGTAAAGAAGATCTAGGCAGATCCTCTAGAGAGGCGGAGATTCAAGGTGGCGAAGAAGGTACGGGCGATAGTCAAGCTGCAGATCGTAGGGGGCAAA
>CAZRHZ010000306.1:0-1517 GCA_964599995.1 uncultured Anaerolinea sp.
GTAATCCGGGATGAACTTGTGGTGTGCAAGGGTGCCCATATGGGTATCAATGTGGGTTGGCTGTATCCCTTCTGCGATGGCACGCTCGATCTGCAACTTTAATTCCGCGCTGGCGGCTTCCGGGGCAGCATACTTTTGCGCTTCAGGTGTATCGTGATAAAAGAATCCTTGCTCATCCATCAACCCTGATGCTTTGTCGCGCGTAGAGATCGGACCCCAGCGATAGTTCTGCCATTCGCTGGTGAGGGTGAGGTGGACCCCCATGTCATAATTTGGGTTTTCACGACACAGCGAGGCAGCCTCAAGAAACCAGGGGCAGGGGACCATGGCCGCGCCTGAGGAGATCAACCCGAATTCCATCAGGTCTTTATAGGCCGTCACGCTAGCTTGGCACATCCCAATATCGTCGGTGTGGATGATGATCGCTTTGTCTTTGTTGCTTAAGCCCAGTTTCTTCAGTACAGGATTTGGACCCATTTCAACTCCTTAGCTCAGTTATTTTTGGCAGCGCGGATATGTTCCTCCTGGCAGCCGCAGGATTGTCTGATGACCATTTCAGTGGGAAAAACAAGAGTGGTTTGCGTTTCTTTACCTTCGATGAAACAGATCAAATGATTGACGGCCTCCAACCCCACTTCATGAATGGGGGCTCGAACCGTGGTGAGTGGGGGGAGCAGGGTCGAAGAAAAGGATTGATCATCGAATCCGACCACTGCCACATCTTCTGGGATGTTCTTGTTGGCTTCGCGTAATGCCATCATCACACCCAGCGCGGCATCATCATCACCCGCGAAGACGGCATCGAATTCCAGATTGGCTTGGAGGAGTTCACGTATGGTCGCAGATGCAGTTTGGTGGTTGAATCCTCCTTCGTTCACCAGAGCGGGATCAAAAGGGATTCCATGGGCTTCAAGCGACTCACGGTAACCCTTCTCGCGCCAGACGGAGTCTTCGTGTCCTTCAGGACCCTGCAGGAACAGGATTTTCCTGCGATGATGCGCTTCGATTAGATGATCCACCAGTTTTCTCGCGCCGGACTGATTTTCGATCGTGATGGATGGCAGGTTCAACCCTGGGGGAGAAGATTGGTATAACAAAATGACCGGAAAACCGATCTTCTTGAGCCGTTTCAGTTCGTCAAGTTCCAGACTGTTCACGAACACAAGCAGTCCATCCGTGTTGTGCTCAGCTAGTTTTCTGCGCTGGATATCCTTGTTCAGTGGGTTATGGGTGGTTTGAATGAACAAATCGTAACCCGCGCGGCTGGCACCTGTCTCGATCCCGCTCAACATGGGTTGGAAAAAGGCTCCGCTGATCTCTGGCAAGAGCAATCCAAGGGTATGGGTACGCCGGTTGGCCAGCACCTGGGCGGCTGAATTAGGGGTGTAATGCAGCCATTCAATGGCTGCGTTGACTTTATCAACGGTTTTTTCGCTTACATTGTCGATGCCATTGATCACCCGGCTGACGGTGGCAATTGACACGCCGGCAGCTTTGGCAACATCCATGATCGTGGG
>CAZRHZ010000307.1:0-1505 GCA_964599995.1 uncultured Anaerolinea sp.
ATGATCAACTGCACCTTGCCTTCACGGATCAGGTCGAGGGCGTGGGGAGACCCTTCGGAGATTTTATTGATCTTGCAGACGGGCAATCCCACCTTTTCGAAATAGGCGGCTGTACCCGGCGTGGCCATCAATTGGAAACCAAGGCGGGAGAGGTCTCTGGCCAGCTTAAGCGCGGAGCTCTTGTCAAAATCATTGACACTGATGAAAACGAAACCACTTTCTGGTAGGGTGGTACCAGCAGCGATCTGTGATTTGGCAAAGGCATGCCCAAAATGCGCCGCGTGCCCCATCACTTCACCGGTCGAACGCATTTCAGGGCCCAGCAGCACATTGGAACCCGGCAGTTTCTTGAAAGGGAAGACGGCTTCCTTGACGAAGAAACCGTTCACCAGCGGTTCTTCGCTGATACCGATCTCTGATAGCTGTTTTCCAGCCATTACCTGGGCAGCCGCGTAGGCCAGGTTCAATCCGGTGGCTTTGCTCGCGAAGGGGACGGTGCGCGACGCGCGCGGGTTCACCTCGATGACATACACCATGTCATCCTTGAGCGCGAACTGCACGTTCATCAATCCCCGAACGCCCAGGGCCAATCCAAGCTGCTCGGTGTATTCGCGCATGATGCCCTGATGATAGCTGCTGACCTTGTAGGGGGGCAGCACGCAGGCTGCGTCACCTGAATGCACACCAGCCTCTTCGATATGCTGCATCACAGCACCCACCACCACCTGGCTGCCATCAGCCAGCGCGTCCACGTCGATCTCGTAAGCGTCTTCCATGAACTTGTCGATCAGAATGGGTTGGCCGGGTGCGGCTTCGATGGCTTTGCTCATCAGGTCTTCCAGCGCGTCTTCATTCTCGACCACGGCCATGGCGCGACCACCCAACACAAACGATGGCCTCACCAGCACCGGATAGCCGATATTGGCTGCCACCGCTTGGGCTTCAGACAGCGAGCGGGCGATGCCATTCTCGGGTTGCGGGATCTCAAGCTGGTGCAGCACCTTGGCGAATTCTTCGCGATCTTCCGCCAGTTTGATGGCATGCGGTGAAGTGCCCAGGATCTTCACGCCGGCGCTTTCAAGCGCACCTGCCAGGTTCAAGGGAGTTTGGCCACCAAACTGGACGATCACTCCCTCGGGTTTCTCACGGTCAATCACATTGAGCACGTGTTCAAGCGTCAGGGGTTCAAAATACAAGCGGTCAGCCGTGTCGTAATCGGTTGAGACCGTTTCAGGGTTGCAGTTGAGCATGATGGTTTCAAACCCGAGTTTGGAGAGCGCAAAAGCCGCCTGACAGCAGCAGTAATCGAATTCAATGCCCTGACCGATGCGGTTTGGTCCGCTGCCGAGGATGAGGATCTTCTTTCGATCAATTGGCCGGGCTTCATCCTCCATTTCATACGCGCTGTAAAGGTAGGGTGTCTGGGCTTCAAATTCCGCGGCGCAGGTATCCACGCGCAAGAAGGTTGGCACCAACCCCCAGGATTTTCGTTTTTCCCGCACCTG